>NZ_JBFOKR010000012.1:51527-171495 GCF_047246645.1 Ferdinandcohnia jepli | reverse complement strand
AGTTTAAAAGATTAGGTACGCATATTGGATAAAGGGTGAAGCGAAATTCACTTCACCCCAACATTTGACGTTGAACCATTTTTTTTACTTTAACTTTAGGGAGTAGGGTATAAGGGGACATATTTAATTCCGTAATTATTGTTGGCAAAACGTGGATAGTTATAATCATATTAGAAAAGAGCCCAAGAAAATAACCTAGTTTATTCACCTATTCAAGCTATACCTCATAGTATGGTGAAGTAAATAAAATTGAATGATTTTATTGAAATAGAACGATACCTTTAACTTCAGCAGAAGTCCCCTACTTCTACAAGTGGAGGATGAATGCAAAAAGTTAAAGCCTCCGGCGGATGCTTCGATTATTAAAAGGAAATTTTTCCGGCATTAACTGGCATTGAACCCCTTGGCGAATTGCCAGTAAAAGTCTGAAAGTGAACACAGACTAACAGCGCCAGGTCATGTGGCAATGTCTCTGTGAACCACTTCCTGTCGGACGCAACTAACAATCAGTGGTAACGTATAACTCAATTGATTGAAGTTTCACTTTATCGAGCAAGCTCGATAAAATCGGGCGCAAATACGCCAAGGTGCATTTGATACAGTATTCTTAGATAAAAGAAGGTGATAAATCTTATGTTAACTAATATGCATATCGCAATCATTGGTGGAGATGCAAGACAGTTAGAAGTCATTAGAAAACTCATTGAACTTGATGCAAGACTTTCATTAATTGGATTTGATCAGTTAGATCATGGCTTTACTGGGGCATCAAAGGAACGGATAGATGAAATCGACTTTTCAGACATAGATGCAATTATCTTACCAGTCTCCGGAACGAATGGAGAGGGTGAAGTGGAGACGATTTTTTCAAATGAAACTGTCGTGTTGAGCGAAGAAATCTTATCAAAAACACCTGAACATTGTGTGGTTTATTCAGGAATTAGCAATTCCTTTTTAACAGCTATTGTCGACAAAAGCAATCGAAAGCTGGTTCAGCTTTTTGAACGCGATGATGTCGCAATTTATAACTCAATACCTACCGTGGAAGGTACAATTATGATGGTAATCCAGCACACTGATATTACCATTCACAATTCAAATGTAATTGTGCTTGGACTTGGTAGAGTTGGTATGAGTGTGGCAAGAAGCTTTGCTGCGCTAGGAGCGAATGTAAAAGTTGGGGCAAGAAAAACAGAGCATATAGCACGAATAACTGAAATGGGTTTAACTCCTTTTCACCTTAACGATTTAGAAAAAGAAGTGAAAGATATTGATGTTTGTATTAATACAATCCCGCACTTAGTTGTAACAGCCAGTGTTATATCAAAGATGCCGGTTCACACCTTAGTTGTTGATTTAGCTTCAAAGCCAGGTGGAACAGATTTTAGATATGCAGAGAAAAGAGGTATAAAGGCGTTACTAGCACCGGGGTTACCAGGAATTGTTGCCCCAAAAACAGCTGGGCAGATTGTTGCCAATGTATTGTCACAGTTACTTCTAGAGTTATTACAACAAAGAGAGGAGAATGTTTAAGTGACATCTTTAAAAGGGAAGAGAATCGGATTTGGTGTAACAGGATCTCATTGTACGTATGATGCAGTTTTACCAGAAATAATTAAATTAGTTGATGAAGGGGCAGATGTAGTTCCAGTTGTTTCCTATACAGTCCAATCAACTAATACAAGATTTGGTGAAGGTGCGGAATGGATCGAAAAAATTGAGAGTGTAACGGGGAATAAAGTAATAGATTCAATCGTTAAGGCAGAACCGTTAGGGCCAAGAATTCCATTAGATTGCATGGTTATTGCACCTTTAACGGGTAACTCAATGAGTAAGTTTGCAAATGCATTAACTGATTCACCGGTTTTAATGGCAGCAAAAGCCACATTACGAAATCAAAAACCAGTCGTGTTAGGAATTTCTACTAACGATGCATTAGGTTTAAATGGTGTGAATTTAATGCGATTAATGGCAACTAAAAATATATATTTTATTCCATTTGGTCAAGATGCCCCAACAAGTAAACCAAATTCAATGGTTGCTAGAATGGAAATGTTACGAGACACGGTTATTTCAGCTATTGATGGTAAACAATTTCAGCCTGTTATTGTTGAAAAGTTTCGTGATGACGAAAAGTAATAAAAAATATATGATAAAGAAGAGAAAGAATATAATTTCTTCTCTTCTTTAATGCGTGAATATGATAAAATATAAATCATTAAACGTACACTAATTGTTGTAGTTTTTGGGAAGGGGTATTCAAATATGACAAAAAATAATGACTTACACGTAGCGGTTGTTGGGGCAACAGGTGCTGTTGGCATGCAGATGATTCAAACACTCGAGGCTACTGATTTTCCTTTGACAAAATTAACCTTATTATCTTCAGAGAGATCTGCAGGTAAAAAGATTATCTATAAGGGTCAAGAATTAATAGTTGAGGTTGCAACCCCTGATAAGTTTGAAGGTGTTGATATAGCTTTATTTAGTGCAGGTGGAAGTGTTTCTAAAGAATTAGCTCCAGAAGCCGTTAAACGCGGAGCTATTGTTGTAGATAACACGAGTGCATTCCGAATGGATGAAAATGTTCCACTTGTTGTACCTGAAGTTAATGAAAGTGATTTATTAACTCATAATGGTATAATTGCAAATCCTAACTGCTCTACAATACAAATGGTAGTTGCTTTGGAGCCTGTTCGACAAGCATATGGTTTATCTAAGGTTATTGTTTCAACATACCAAGCTGTTTCTGGATCAGGAGTAGCTGCAATTTCTGAATTAAAGCAACAAACTAAGGATCTTATTGAAGGTAATGAAATTGCACCAGAAGTACTGCCGGTAAAAGGTGATAAAAAACATTATCAAATTGCCTTTAATGCAATTCCACAAATTGATAAGTTTGAAGAAAATGGTTTCACTTTTGAAGAAATGAAAATGATAAACGAAACGAAAAAAATTATGCATATTCCTGACCTTCATGTAGCTGCTACTTGCGTTCGATTACCGGTTGAAACTGGCCACTCTGAGTCTGTATATTTTGAGACAAAACAAAATGGAGTATCAGCTCAAGAATTAAAGGATTTACTAGCTTCTGCACAAGGAGTCGTATTAGAAGATAATCCTGCTGAACAAATCTATCCAATGCCAATTCATGCAGTAGGTAAAAATGATGTATTTGTTGGAAGAATTCGTAAAGATCTTGATAAAGATAATGGCTTCCATATGTGGGTAGTTTCAGACAATTTATTAAAAGGTGCTGCATGGAATTCAGTTCAAATCGCTGGTAGTCTATTAAAATTGGGATTAGTCTCAAAATAAAGGATATACCTTACTGAGTCACATATTCTAGCATAATTAGTCTGTCATGTTCTGAACTAAGCCTTTTATGTTCAGCTCCAGCGCCTAGCCCCTCGAGGTCGCTTCACCCCTCCTGCGGAGGCATGGCCTCCTCGTCAGGGTTCCAGCGCTTGGCGGACTTGCACAGGAAGTGTTGACATCGACGTTCGCCACAGGACGTGGCGGCCTTTAGTCGATGTACCTTTCCAAAAACGCTTTCGCTTTTCTAATTTAACATGGGGTGGTTTCATTGAATATTGTTGTTCAAAAGTTTGGTGGTACTTCAGTAAGAAATGAAGAGTCAAGAAATAGAGCAAGAAAGCACATAGAAAGTGCAGTCTCAGATGGCTATAAGGTAGTTGTTGTCGTTTCTGCAATGGGACGGATGGGAGATCCTTATGCGACCGACACACTATTAGAATTAGCTGGAGGATCCAAGACAAGGATAAGTAAGCGGGAAATAGATATGCTAATTTCTTGTGGAGAAGTTATTTCTAGTGTTGTCTTTACAAATATGCTAAATAGACATGGCCTAACAGCTACAGCCTTAAATGGAGGTCAAGCTGGATTTCGAACGAACAATGATCACACTAATGCTAGAATATCTGAAATGAAATGTGACAGGTTGTTACAAACACTCGAAGATTATGATGTAGTAGTAGTTACAGGTTTCCAAGGAATCTCTAAAATTGGAGATGTTACAACCTTAGGCAGAGGTGGTAGCGATACATCAGCAGCAGCTCTGGGTGTTGCAATACAAGCTGAATGGATAGATATCTTTACAGATGTCGAGGGTGTAATGACAGCTGATCCGAGAATTGTTGATGACGCGAGACCACTATCTGTTGTAACATATAATGAGATTTGTAATATGGCATACCAAGGTGCAAAGGTCATCCATCCTCGCGCTGTGGAGATTGCAATGGAAGCGAAGGTGCCTATTAGAGTGCGTTCTACTTACTCTGATGCACCAGGAACCCTTGTAACAACTTTAGATAAACGTAGAGAAGGAATTGAAGTAAGAGAAAGAGTTATTACAGGGATTGCTCATGTAACGAATGTCACTCAATTAAAGGTTCAGGCCAAAAAAGGGCAATATAATCTTCAAACAGAAGTTTTTAAAGCGATGGCAAATGAACAAATAAGTGTAGACTTTTTTAATATAACTCCAAATGGCGTTGTATATACAGTATCTGGTGACATGACTGAGAAAGCAGTTACTAAATTAAAAGAACTGGGGTATGACCCTCAAGTTACCGAGAAATGTGCAAAGGTTGCTACTGTAGGTGCAGGTATGAACGGTGTGCCGGGAGTTACAGCACGGATTGTTACTGCACTTTCGGAAAAAGGAATTCAAATCTTACAATCAGCAGATAGTCTTTCAACCATTTGGGTACTTGTGAAGGAGTCTGACATGAATGAAGCAATAAATGCACTACACAGGGCATTTCATTTATCAGATGGTCCTGTAGGAACAGAAGTAGCCGATTTATAAGAGAGTAGGAGTGAAATCATGATCGATTTTGGTAAAGTTTCAACAGCAATGGTAACTCCTTTTGATAATAAAGGAAATATTGACTTTACAAAAACAACACAGTTAATTAATTATTTATTAAATAACGGTACCGATTCATTAGTTGTTGCGGGTACTACTGGTGAATCTCCGACATTGTCGTCAGAAGAAAAAGTAGCACTGTTCCGTCATGTAGTTCGTGTTGTTGATGGGAGAGTACCAGTGATTGCAGGAACAGGAAGCAATAATACGTATGCATCAATTGAGCTAACAAAAAAAGCTCAAGATGCTGGTGTGGATGCTATCATGCTAGTAGCACCATACTATAATAAACCAAACCAAGAAGGCTTATATCAACATTTCAAAGCCATTGCCGAAAGTACAAATCTACCTGTAATGCTATACAATATACCTGGTAGATCTGTTATAAATATGTCTGTTGAAACCATTGTTAAGCTGTCTAAGCTTTCAAATGTAGTGGCTGTAAAAGATGCAAGTGGCAATCTAGATGCAATGACAGAAATAATTTCAAACACTGATCAAGACTTTGTATTGTATAGCGGTGATGATGGATTAACGCTTCCAGCGCTTGCAATAGGTGCTAAGGGCGTAGTATCAGTAGCGTCACATGTTATTGGTAACGAAATGCAACACATGATTAATGCTTTTGTATCGGGGACTGTACAAGAAGCTGCACAACTTCATCAACAACTATTACCAAAAATGAAGGCATTATTCACAGCTCCAAGTCCAGTTCCAGTAAAAACGGCTCTTCAGCTTAATGGACTCGATGTTGGATCAGTCCGTTTACCACTTGTACCACTAACTGAACAAGAAAGAAAAGATCTTTCAAATATCTTTTTAAACTAATAGATTATGAAAAAAGTCAATCCACTGATTGGCTTTTTTCTTTTGTCTCATTTACAAAGAGAATGTTACCTCAAAACATTCCAACGTTATAAATTCATCATTTTTTACTCCTTGCACAGTATAAATGGACACTTTCCCTGAGAGGAGAATGAAAAGAAATCTTGTGTTTATACTAAGTGGTAAATGGCTTGAAAGGAGATTACAATGGATAACGAACAATACATAAATGCTGGGCAACCCGAGGGGGACCAAGATAAGAATGATGGAGCAAAGGGATCTACTTTAGTTGAAAAAATACAACAACTAGGACAAACAAATGTGCCGCAGATGTCAACTGATAGTAAGATACATTGCTTAACAATAGTAGGACAGGTGGAGGGCCATATTCAACTGCCACCTCAAAATAAAACGACTAAATATGAACATGTTATCCCACAAATTGTTGCAATTGAACAAAATCCTAAAATTGAAGGATTACTTGTTATCTTAAATACAGTTGGCGGTGATGTAGAAGCAGGACTTGCAATTGCTGAAATGCTTGCCTCACTTTCAAAACCAACTGTTTCGATTGTATTAGGCGGTGGTCATTCAATTGGAGTACCAATTGCGGTGTCCTGCGATTATTCTTTTGTAGCCGAGTCCGCAACCATGACTATTCATCCTGTTAGATTAACTGGATTAGTAATTGGAGTACCTCAAACTTTCGAATATTTAGATAAAATGCAAGAAAGAGTTGTGAACTTTGTTACCGGACATTCAAATATTACGGAAGAAAAGTTTAAGGAACTAATGTTTTCGAAAGGAAATTTAACGCGTGATATCGGTACTAATGTAGTTGGTTCAGATGCAGTAGAGTATGGATTGATTGATGAGGTTGGAGGAGTAGGCCAAGCTATTAAAAAGCTTAATGAACTCATTGAGGAGAGACAACATTCTATTGAAAGTGAGCAGATGATCCAATGATTTTATATACAATGATGCCTCAGGAACTTGTTTATCCGCAAAATGATTATGAAGATAGTGGCCTCGAGTATATTAAGCAAAATGGTGTTTCGTTATGTGTGAGCAAAGATTCTGTTGGTGAGTATAAAATAGAAAGAGTGATGAGTACTGACCCACAACATTTTTTAAATGATAAGTATGCTCCTGGAAGTAGAATACAGTTGTAATGATCGTTTATTTTAAGAGCAGAAGAAACTTCCCCTAATTGTAGGTTTCTTCTATTAATGCTATAATTTAATAGGATTTATATAGAAGGGCAGCCATATTGTGGCTGCTTTCTCGTTATGTAAAATGGGTAGGTGTATTATGGCAAAGAGAAAGCGTAGGCATACAAAGAAAAAAGAGGAATGGAAGAAAACAATTAAATTTGAACTGCTAGGTTTATTACTTCTAGCATTATCATGTATTGGATTAGCTAGATTAGGTATAGTAGGTACTGGATTAGTACTCGTGTTTCGATTTTTTTTAGGGAATTGGGACATAATTGGCCTATTGGGTTTATTAGTAATTTCAATCTACATAATATGGAGACGTGAGTGGCCAACAGTCATAACAAGACAATTGATCGGGGTATATCTTATTATCGCTGCTATACTCTTACTGAGTCACATACCTTTGTTTAATTTACAGACAAATGGAGGAAAATTTGCTGAACCAAGTGTTATTAAAAATACCTGGAATTTATATTGGTCTGTAGTACAAGGAAACACTAGCACTACTGATATGGGTGGCGGAATGCTCGGCGCAATTCTTTTCGCTGCGTCCTATTTTTTATTTGATGAAGTAGGTTCAAAAATCATTTCGATATTTTTAATTATAATCGGCGGAGTTTTAGTAACAGGAAAATCACTACATGATTCTCTATTAAAGGTATTTGGGCCGGTTGTGCGTTTTATGCAAAAGCAATGGGTGGCATTCTTAGAGGATATCAATGAGTGGGTTAGTAACCTTAAAACGCGTCCAAAAAAGAAAACGAGGGTAAAAACCAAAAGTGAAAAAACTCGTTCGGATGTCGAGGTAGACCAAAACGAAATAGAGGATACGGTTGAGGAACCTATGGAACCAATTATCTCGAACTTTGCAGATAGAGCATATACCCAAGGTCCAGAAGTTCCAAAACAAGTCTCTAAACCAACTAAAGCAATAGACGATGAAGTTGAGGATAAGACTCCAATCACGTTTACAGAAGTAGAGCCTGAAAATGTAGATTACGAGTTGCCACCTATACATCTATTACATCCACCAAAGCAAACGAATCAGAGTGCTGAGCATGAAAATATTTATGAAAATGCTAGAAAGTTAGAAAAGACCTTTCATAGTTTTGGAGTTAAAGCGAAGGTCACAAAAGTACACTTAGGTCCCGCAGTGACAAAATATGAGGTTTATCCTGATGTTGGGGTCAAGGTAAGTAAGATTGTTAATTTAAGTGATGATTTAGCACTAGCTCTTGCTGCTAAAGATATACGCATTGAAGCTCCTATTCCAGGTAAATCTGCAATTGGAATAGAAGTTCCTAACTCTGAAATAGCAGTTGTTTCATTAAGAGAAGTGTTAGAATCAACAGAAAATAATAGCTCCGATTCAAAATTATTGATTGGTCTAGGCAGGGATATTTCAGGAGACGCAGTACTTGCTCAACTAAATAAAATGCCGCATTTATTAGTTGCCGGAGCAACTGGAAGTGGCAAAAGTGTGTGTATTAATGGAATTATTACAAGCGTCTTAATGAGAGCAAAGCCTCATGAAGTTAAGATGATGATGATAGATCCTAAGATGGTTGAATTAAATGTGTATAATGGTATTCCACATTTATTAGCTCCTGTAGTAACAGAGCCGAAGAAAGCATCACAGGCCCTTAAAAAAGTTGTAAATGAAATGGAGAGAAGATACGAACTCTTTTCACATACTGGTACAAGAAATATTGAAGGATACAATGAATACATTCGTCGTCACAACAATGAAGAAGAAGGTAAACAACCACCCCTTCCTTATATAATTGTTATTGTGGACGAGCTTGCAGATTTAATGATGGTAGCATCCTCAGATGTTGAGGATTCGATTACAAGGTTAGCACAAATGGCACGTGCTGCAGGAATACATCTAATTATTGCCACTCAAAGACCTTCCGTTGATGTAATAACGGGCGTTATAAAGGCTAATATTCCTTCACGAATTGCATTTAGTGTTTCTTCGCAAACTGATTCACGTACAATTCTGGACATGGGTGGGGCCGAAAAGTTACTAGGCCGTGGCGATATGCTCTTTTTACCAGTTGGCGCTTCAAAACCAGTTCGTGTTCAGGGGGCATTTTTATCTGACGAAGAAGTTGAAGAGGTTGTTGATTTTGTTATTTCTCAACAAAAGGCTCAGTATCAGGAAGAAATGATACCGACTGAAACTGTAGAAACAAACGAAAAGGTAGAGGACGATTTGTATGATGATGCGGTTCAGCTAGTGATTGAAATGCAAACTGCATCAGTTTCCATGCTTCAGAGAAGGTTTCGAATTGGATATACGAGAGCTGCTAGACTGATTGATGAGATGGAAGCAAGAGGTGTTGTAGGTCAATATGAAGGTAGTAAACCCCGAACAGTCTTACTTTCTGCAAAGAATGAGGACGTAGGAAGTTAACATTTTATGTCAAGAAGAGCATAGTGCTCTTCTTTTTTTCGACAAAATTTGTGATTGTTGTTTATTTCTCAATTGAAAAATGATATATTTATTTCGAATTAGTTTATTGTCTAACATCAGAGGTCTGATGACTATATAGCAAAACGGAGGAAAAATACATGACTATCAAGTTGGACAATCGACCTTTATATCTACAAGTGATTGATCAACTTAGGCTTGATATTGAAAACGGTATCTATAAAGAGAAGGAAAAACTTCCATCAGAATTCCTCCTAGCGAAGCATTTAGGAGTTAGCAGAGCCACTCTTCGAGAAGCACTAAGAATTCTTGAAGAAGAAAATGTCATCATTAGAAGACACGGGGTAGGTACATTTATTAATGCAAAGCCGTTGTTTAATTCGGGGATAGAACAGCTTACTAGTATAACAGACATGATACTTCAAGCAGGCATGAAACCTGGAACAATCTTTCTTTCTAACTCAGTAAAAGCTCCAACTGATAATGATATTAGAGGCTTTAACTGTTCAGAGGAAGAAGAAATTACAGTGATTGATAGAGTTCGTACTGCTAATGGAGAACCAGTCATTTATTGTATTGACAAAATTCAAACAAAACACTTACCTTCTACTTATTCACATGAGGAATCTTTATTTGATTTGCTTGAGATGAAAGCTGGTAGAAGAATTTCTTATGCAGTGACTCATATTGAACCTCTAGGTTACCATGAGAAAATATCACAAATTTTAAATTGTGATCCTGAAACCTCACTATTATTGTTAAAACAAATGCATTATGATGATAATGATGAGCCAGTTCTCTTTTCATTAAATTATTTTAAGGCAGATACGTTTTCATTCCATGTGGTAAGAAAGCGTTTATAATATTTTTCGTGCAAGTTGCACATTTTAAGGAGGTGAGTAAGGGGTCAAATACTAAAGTTTTTTTCATTTAGAAATATTAAAAAATATGTAGGGGGTATAAACCAATGTTAAAAAAGAAATTTAGTTTCGGTCTAGCATTTCTACTTGCTGCTGGTACATTACTGGGCGCATGTGGTGGTGCTGATGAAGAAGGAAATGGTGGCGGCGCTGACGCTCCAAAATCAGATTTAAAAGTAGGTATGGTAACTGACGCAGGTACAATCGATGATAAATCATTCAACCAAGGTACTTGGGAAGGGATTCTAGCTGCTAAAGAAGAACTAGGGATTCAAGAAAAATACTTAAAGCCAGCTGGTACAACTGAAGCAGAATACCTTAAAGAAATGGGTAACTTATACGATGCAGGTTACAAGTTTATTGTAACTCCTGGATTTAAATTTGAAACTGCAGTATTCCAAGCTCAAACTAAATATAAAGATGCTAAATTTGTAATTCTAGATGGTAATCCACATAGTGGTGACTTCAACCCTGTTGTAGAAGATAACACAGTTGCTGTTTTCTTCGCAGAGCATGAATCAGGTTTCTTAGCTGGTGTTGCTGCTGCTCTTGAATTAAAAGAAGGCGAAGCAGGATTCATCGGTGGTATGGAAATTCCAGCAGTACAAAAATTTAACTGGGGCTTCCAACAAGGTCTAGCATATGCTAACGAAAATCTTGGAACTAACATGAGCATTAAGGCTGATAACGTATTATATCAAGGTTCTTTTGATGACTCAGCTGCTGGTCAGCAAATTGCAGCACAAATGTATGACCGTGGAGTTAATGTAATCTTTACTGCTGCTGGTGGTGTAGGTGTAGGTGCAATTAACGAAGCTAAGACACGTGCAGGCGCTGGAGATGAAGTTTGGATCGTTGGTGTAGACGTTGACCAATATGCAGATGGAATTTATGACGAAGCAAATAACAAATCAATTATCTTAACTTCTGCTATGAAGAAGTTAGCTCACGTTACACAAACAATTATTGAACAAGAATTAAATGGTGAGTTCCCTGGTGGAGAAACGTTAACATTTGATACTACAAATGATGGTGTTGGTATTCCGGATGAAAACCCTAACTTAAGTGAAGATACTGTTAAGCAAGTTAAGGATATCTATGAAAAAATTAAATCTGGTGACATCAAAGTATCCTCTGAACAAGGTAGCTTAATTAAGTAATTTGGATACAAAAGAGACGGTTTCTTCCGTCTCTTTTGTTAACAACAAAGTATTAGGAACTAAAAAGTTGTCGTTAAAAAAGTAATGCTTTTTTTATGAACAAGACATTTGTATTTTTGTAAGAATCTCTAGAAAAGAACAGATAATTAGGTAACACAAAATCCTATGTCTTTATGTGATTATAGGGGACTCCTATTAAAATGGAAACGAGTCTATTAAAAAGGTGAGTGCTACTATGGAATATGTTGTAGAAATGCTAGATATCAGAAAAGAATTTCCTGGTATTGTTGCAAACGATAATATTACCCTTACTTTAAAAAAGGGTGAAATACACGCATTACTAGGTGAAAATGGAGCCGGGAAATCAACATTAATGGGTGTGCTTTTTGGAATGTACCAGCCAGAGAGAGGAACCATTAAAGTTAACGGTGAAGAAGTACGTATTACAAATCCTAATGTAGCTAATCGTTTAGGAATTGGGATGGTGCACCAGCACTTTAAATTAGTTGATAATTTTACGGTTACTGAAAATATTATTTTAGGTAGTGAGCCTGTTAAAGGTGTTGTGCTTGATACAAACAGTGCTGCTAAAAGAATAGAAGAGTTATCAAAGTATTATGGATTGAATGTTGACCCACATGCAAAGATTGAAGATATATCAGTAGGTATGCAACAAAGAGTAGAAATAATGAAAATGCTTTATCGTGAAGCAGATGTGCTTATCTTTGATGAGCCTACAGCTGTTTTAACTCCTAATGAAATTGAAGAATTAATGAAGATTATGCGTAATCTAATTAAAGAAGGAAAATCAATTATTATTATTACTCATAAGTTAAAAGAGATTAAGGCTGTTGCAGACCGTTGTACAGTAATACGACGTGGTAAGTCAATCGGAACAGTCAATGTTGCGGAAGCTAGTGAAGCTAGCCTAGCTGAAATGATGGTGGGTAGACACATATCATTCAAAGTGGATAAGAAAGAACGCACAGCAGGTGATGTTGTACTTGAAATAGATTCTTTATCTGTAAAAAATAACAGAAAAGTCCTGGGCCTTAAAAATTTCGCATTAACGGTTAAAAAAGGTGAGATTGTAGGTATTGCAGGTGTAGACGGAAACGGACAATCTGAGTTAGTTGAAGCGATCACTGGCCTACGTAAAGCAGAATCAGGAAAAATCTTGTTAAATGGAGAAGACATAACTAGTCTTCCTATACGTCAAAGAATTGAAAAAGGGATAGCTCATATTCCTGAAGATAGACAAAAACGCGGATTGGTTCTTGATTATACCTTACAATCCAATATGGTATTAGAGGTTTACAATAAGCCTCCTTTTGCCAAAAATGGTCTTTTAAATGTATCTGCTATGAAAGAATATGCAAAGAGAATATTAGAAAACTTTGATGTCCGTTCCGGTGAAGGTGAAATTTCTATTGCTAGAACTTTATCAGGTGGTAATCAGCAAAAAGCAATTATCGGTAGAGAGCTAGAACTTGATCCTGATTTGTTAGTTGCTGTTCAACCAACCCGTGGACTGGATGTAGGTTCAATCGAATATATTCACAAACGGTTAATAGAACACCGTGATAAAGGAAAAGCAGTACTCCTTATTTCTCTAGAACTAGATGAAGTATTGCAGCTTTCTGATCGCATTGCTATCGTTAACAACGGTGAGTTAGTTGGCGTTGTTAATGCCTCTGAAACGAATGAAAATGAGGTAGGATTAATGATGGCTGGTGTAGGTAAGGAGAGAAGTATATGAGAAATACTATAATATCTTTAATTGCAGTATTATTGGGACTTATAGCTGGTGGTATTTTAATGCTCTTTATTGGTAGTAATCCTCTTGAGGGATATTCGTTTCTGTTTCAAGGGGCATTAAAAAATATTTCAAGAATCGGTGATACATTAGCAACTGCTACACCGTTAGTGTTTACTGGACTCTCGGTAGCATTTGCGTTTAGAACTGGTCTATTTAATATTGGTGCATCTGGACAAATGTTAATTGGTGGTTTATTAGCAACTGCTGTTGGATTGACTTTTGATATCTCTAGACCTCTTTTACTTCTAGTTATGATTATAGTAGGATTTATCGGTGGTGCTTTATGGGCATTTTTACCAGGTCTTCTTAAAGCACGTTTTAATGTACATGAGGTTGTATCTACAATAATGATGAACTGGGTTGCCTATTGGACTGTATATTATGTAGTCCCAGGTTATTTCAAAGGGGAGTTTCTTGAAACTGAATCAGCGAAGTTACCGGAGTCAGCAACTCTTAGAACATCATTTTTAACAGATATGTTTCAAGGCTCTTATATTAACTTAGGATTATTTTTAGCTGTAATTGCAGTAATTATAGTAGGATTTATTATCAATAAAACTACTCTTGGCTTTGAATTAAAGGCTGTTGGGTTTAATCGTCATGCAGCTGAATATGCTGGTATGCAGGTTAACCGAAATATTATTCTATCAATGTTAATTTCTGGTGGATTAGCTGGTCTTGCAGGAGTAGCTATGTATACTGGGAACGCTTCAAGTATGCAAATAGGTATATTACCTGCCCAAGGTTTTGATGGTATCGCGGTAGCGCTATTAGGTGCTAATAATCCAATTGGTGTATTCTTTGCAGCGGTATTCTTCGGAATCTTATATTCAGGTACAGGATTTATGAATGCCATGACGGAAATCCCGCCTGAGATCGCAAATACTATCATTGCAATTATTATTTATTTTGCAGCTACAAGTATTTTAATCGAACGCATGTTAAACAAATTCAGAAAACGACGTTCAAATTCAAATGAAACTGGAAAAGCTGTTGTGAAAAAGGAGGAAGTATAAGATGTGGTCAATTATTGAACAAATCTTCCCATATGCAATTGTGTTTACAATCCCTCTCCTTATCACAGCACTTGGTGGTTTATTTAGTGAACGAAGTGGTGTCGTAAACATTGGTTTAGATGGATTAATGATTTTTGGCGCCTTCTCGGGTTCATTAACTATTTATTATCTACAGGGAACTATGAATCACACTTTAGTACTATGGATTGGTATCTTAGTAGCAGCATTAGTAGGAATATTGTTTTCTTTACTACATGCTTTTGCAAGTATTAATTTAAGTGCAAATCAAATTATTAGTGGTACTGCGATCAATATGATTGCTGGTGCGTTAACTGTATTCTTAGCTAGAAATATCACTGGTAGTGGTAATATCCGTATCACAAATGGGTTTGCTCCTTCGGATATTCCAGTATTGTCATCAATTCCTATTATAGGAGACTTGTTTTTTACAAAGACTTATCCAACAACATGGTTTATTTTGCTAATTTTGTTGGTTAGTGCATTTGTTCTATATAAAACAAAAGTTGGACTTCGATTACGTTCTTGTGGTGAATATCCACAGGCAGCTGAAGCAGCTGGTGTAAATGTAAGAAGAATCCGCTATCTAGGTGTAATGCTTTCAGGTGCATTTTCTGGAATTGGTGGAGCTCTTATAATCGTGACATATGCAGGTGAATTTAAAGGAACAGTTTCAGGGTTAGGGTTCTTAGCTCTTGCTTCCTTAATTTTTGGACAATGGAAGCCTCTTGGAATTCTAGGTGCTACTTTATTCTTTGGTTTTGCAACTACAGTAGCTAACGTTTCTCAAGTTATACCTGAGCTTGCGGCAATACCACCAATTATCCTAAAGATTTTCCCTTATGTAGTAACACTTATTGCATTAGTTCTGTTTTCTAAGTCATCACAGGCTCCAAAAGCAGCGGGTGAACCGTTCGACTCAGGAAAGAGATAGGAAAAATAATATGTATACTCGAAAAGGAATGACAATAATGTCATTCCTTTTTATGTGTTTTTCACTTTTGTTCATTATTTATTTATTGCAAATAGTAAAATAAAAATATTTCTGTTACTAGTTTCACATAGTATAATTATCAATGCACTTATTTAATTATATTGGAGGACTTGAAATGACAAGAAAAGAGATTATATGTGGAAGCCTTATACTTCTGTTAGTGCTACTTGCATATATCATTCCCTTCGTATTCCTAACTGAAATATCAGCTTGGTATGGAAGTTTTCTTTTTTGGACTGTATCAGCATTACTCATTATTATTTTAAATTACATACTAACTAAGGACTGGAAGTGATTGAACGATGAATACATCTTATGTATGGTGGGGGATTGGAATATATATAGTAATATCGATATATATAGCATATTTATCCAAGAGCGAGAAACAAGTCAATATGGAGGGGTATTTTTTAGGAAGTAGAAAAATGAACGGATTTGTGTCTGCTCTAAGCTATAGTGCCACTACATATAGCGCTTTTATGATGGTTGGGTTAGCAGGTCTTACCTATAGAGGTGGAGTTGGCGCGCTAGGCTTTGAAATCATTTATTTTATGGGGGTTTCTCTAGTTGCATTTTTTGGGCCTCGTTTTTGGGTAGTTGGAAAAAAGTATGGATATGTCACTCCATCTGAGATGTTAGGAGATCGGTATCAAGATAAAAAAGTTGCAGCCATCATATCCATTTCGAGTTGTATATTTCTTATCCCATATAGTGCTGTTCAGCTAGCTGGGGTGGGCTATTTGTTAGAGGGGATAACAAATGGTGCGGTTTCATTTACTACAGGTGCAATTATTGCAACCGTGTTGGCAATTGTTTATACATATATAGCAGGTATCCGGTCTGTAATGTGGACAGATTCTTTACAAGCTTTGGTAATGATATTGTCGTCTACTTTAGTGGTAATTCTTCTTGTAAACGGCTTAGGGGGCTTTAATGAATTTTTTGGAGCTCTACAGACTACTTATCCAGATTCACTAACTGTACCTGGTAACGGTTATTTTAGTTTTGCTACCTTTTTATCTCTTACCATCCCTTGGATCTTTTTTAGCTTATCAAATCCACAGGTGAGTCAGCGTCTATATATGCCTAAATCTTTAGGAAGTTTACGAAAAATGCTTTTAGGATTTCTTATATTCGGATTTATTTATACACTTGTATCGGTAATGTGGGGTTACTCAGCAATTTTACTCTTTCCTGGGCTAGAAAATCCGGACATTGCTACACCAAGACTTCTGTCATCTCATCTTGTACCTCCTGTTCTAGGAGTAATTGTTATGGTATCAATTATGGCAGCAGCTATTTCTACTATAGACTCTATCCTATTAACACTATCTTCTTTATTTGCAAGGGATGTTTATTCTGTTACCAAAAAAGGCAAGGATGAACAGCAGCAATTAAAAATTGGTAAGTTTGTAATACCAGTAATCGCATTATTAGCCTATGGGTTTGCTCAGTTACAGCTTGATTTAATTGCAGTATTATCTGTTGCTTCGTCTGCCGGACTTATAGTTGTTGTGCCAGCAATTATTGGTGCCTTTTTCTGGAAAAGAGGTACGGCAGCTGGAGTTATAACAAGCGTTACAGTAGGTGGTATACTTGTTGTGTTATTGGAACTGGCTAAATTTAAACCATTTGGGTATGGATCTGGTGTTTGGGGGCTACTCGTATCAGTTCTTTTATTTATCTTAGTTAGCTATGCTACAAAAGCTCCAGAACAGAAGGCTACTGAGTTTATATCGTATATTAAAGAAGAACTGAGTAGACAACGTAAAACATCGAAAGAAAAGTTCCAAGTAAAACCCAATAAATAATTTTGAAAACCAGTTGTAGTATGAATGAATACAACTGGTTTTTATTTTTCTTTGGGATAGGCGTTTACTTGAAATTATTGCTAAATTGAGGTTATAGTGTTTTTAAGATTATTTATACGATTTTAGTTGAAAATAGCACTATAGGTTTTTATCTCGTATGAATACAAGTAAATAGTGTATATTTCACAATACCTAGCCAAAATAGCCCCACAAGTAATTTATTCCATCTGGATTAACATTCACGGTTTAATGTATCACCCTATTTGACCCAAAAGGAGGCAATATTCAGATGCTGTTATTAGATGAAACTGAACATAAGATTAACGGTTTAACACTCCACACTATCAAAACTGATAAATACAAAACAAACACAATCGTCTTTAAAATGAAAGCACCATTAGATGAAGGGTATGTGACTCAACGGGCATTACTTCCGTATGTTTTACAAAGTGAAACAAAGAGTTACCCATCCTCCACAAGCTTAAGAACATATTTAGATGAATTATATGGGGCTTCACTTCATGTAGATTTAGCTAAAAAAGGTGAATATCACATTATCACGTTCAGTTTAGAAATCGCAAATGAACTCTTTTTGAAGGATCATACCCCACTTCTTGATAAGGCTATATCGTTATTAGGTGAAATGATTCTCTCACCAAATTTAGAAAACGGTGGGTTTAAAAGTACTGTAGTTGACAAAGAAAAGCGGAGTATAAAGCAGCGAATTCAAGCAGTATACGACGATAAAATGAGATACTCAAATCTTCGACTTGTTGAGGAGATGTGTAAGAGTGAACCTTACCATTTACATGTAAATGGTCGAATAGATGACATTGAAGCAATTACCCCTAATTCTCTTTATGAATATTATCAGAAAGCTATTTCTGAAGATGAAATTGACCTATATATCATAGGAAACATTGATCCTGAATCTGTTAAACAAAGTGTATCTGATATTTTTACATTCCAAGAACGAAACAAAGTTCAAGCCGAACAGACTAATGGAAAAAAAGTAACTCAAGAAAATGAGGTTATTGAAAAACAAGATGTTAAACAAGGGAAACTTAATATTGGGTTCCGTACAAATACAACGTACAGTGATCCTGATTATGATGCCCTACAAGTGTTTAATGGAATATTTGGCGGTTTCTCTCATTCAAAATTATTTATTAATGTACGGGAGAAGGAAAGTTTAGCATATTATGCAGCTTCCAGAGTTGAAAGTCATAAGGGTTTATTAATGGTCATGTCAGGAATTGAATTTAAGAATTATCAAAAAGCAGTTACGATTATAAAGGACCAAATGAAGGCAATGGTAGATGGTGACTTTACAGATGAGACATTGTCCCAAACAAAAGCAGTAATAAAAAATCAACTATTAGAGACTATCGATACGTCCCGTGGAATCGCAGAGGTGTTATATCACAACGTGGTCTCCACAAAAGGTCGCAAGCTTGAAGAGTGGATAACTGGGATTGACGAAGTTACAAAAGAGCAGGTAGTCGAGGTTGGAAAGAAAATTGAACTTGATACGATCTATTTTCTTACAGGATTGGAGGTTGGCGAATAATGGAAAAAATAACCTTTGATCAGCTTCAAGAGGATCTCTTTCATGAGAAGCTCACAAATGGTCTAAATGTATATATCCTTCCGAAAAAAGGGTTTAACAAGACGTATGCCACTTTTACAACAAAATATGGATCAATTGATAACCGGTTTGTGCCATTAGGGAAAGAAGAATTAATTTCTGTTCCAGATGGGATTGCACATTTTTTAGAGCACAAGCTGTTTGAAAAAGAAGATGGTGATGTATTCCAAGATTTTAGTAAACAGGGTGCATCAGCGAATGCTTTTACATCATTTACTAGAACCGCATATCTTTTCTCGAGTACATCAAATGTGGAGCAAAATCTTGAGACTTTGGTTGATTTCGTACAAAGTCCGTATTTTACCGAAAAAACAGTAGAGAAAGAGAAAGGAATCATTGGCCAAGAGATTACAATGTATGATGATAATCCTGACTGGCGTTTGTATTTTGGGGTAATAGAAAATATGTATAAAAAACATCCTGTAAAAATTGATATTGCTGGAACAATAGAATCAATTTCCAAAATTACAAAGGATTCCTTATACGAGTGCTATGAAACATTTTACCACCCAAGCAATATGGTGCTATTTATTGTTGGACCAGTTGAACCTGAAAAGATAATGGATCAGATTCGTTCAAACCAAAATAAAAAGGATTACAACAACCAGCCTGAAATTAAACGTCATTTTGACGATGAGCCGATGGAAGTTGATCAAAAGAAAAAGGTCCTTGAGATGAATGTCCAATCCTCGAAATGTCTTGTTGGTGTCAAAGCAGTTAATCCAAAGCGTTCAGGTAATGAATTACTGAAACGAGAACTTTCGGTTAATATCCTTTTAGATTGGTTGTTCGGAAAGAGTTCAGACCACTACCAAACTCTTTATGATGAAGGGTTAATTGATGACACATTTTCGTTTGATTATACGGAGGAAAGTGGATTTGGATTTGCTATAATTGGTGGAGATACACCAAATCCAGATGAATTATCCTCACGTTTACGAGAAATCATGCTTTCAGGTAAAAATTCACCAATAGGTGAAGAGCAGCTGGAACGTGTGAAAAAGAAAAAAATCGGTGCTTTCTTGCGTTCACTTAACTCACCAGATTATATTGCAAATCAATTTACAAGGTATGCTTTTAATGATATGAATTTATTTGATGTAGTTCCGGTAATGGAAGAACTAACAGTACAGGATATTTCAAACACTGCTTCAGAATTTTTCAATGAACAGTGTATGACAGAATGTCAAGTTGTACCTAAGAAACAGTAATACTAGAAAGAAAAAAGCATCCTTTAGGTAAGGGATGCTTTTTTGGAGGAGACTATTAATGGAAAAGTACGCATTAATAACCGGAGCAAGCGGGGGAATTGGTAGTGCAATTGCTAAAGAGATAGCAAATTTAGGGTATTCGTTGTACCTTCATTATCATGAAAATGAGAAGGCAGTCCAAAAGCTGAAAGCTGAATTGGTTGGAATTAATTGCTTCCTAGTTAAAGCTGATCTCAGCAATAAAACAGGTGTAGAAGATATCCTATCTCAAATTACCCACCCAATTGATACAATTATCCATAATTCGGGAAAAAGTATTTTTGGTCTGATGACAGATTTTGAACAGGAAACAATTGAGAGAATGGTTCAGCTGCATACAACTTCACCTTATCTACTGACAAAAGCCCTACTGCCAACAATGATTACAAAGAAGAGAGGTAATATTATCGTTATTTCTTCAATCTGGGGACAAACTGGGGCCTCCTGTGAAGTGCTTTATTCTATGGTAAAGGGAGGACAATTATCATTTGTAAAAGCTCTTGCTAAGGAAGTCGCCCTGAGTGGAATTCGTGTCAATGCAGTTGCACCAGGAGCTATTAACACAAATATGCTTTCTGAATTTACCAATGAAGATATTGCTGATATCAGCGAAGAAATTCCTTTAGGTCGTATTGGTGAACCAAATGAAGTTGCAAATGCCGTTTCATTTTTATTATCTAATAAAGCCTCTTATATAACTGGACAAGTATTATCTGTAAATGGTGGTTGGTATTGTTAATTTCCACGAATAATTTCGGATAAAAACGAGAAACTATACATGTACTAACCTTATAAGGAGGGTCACTTATGTCTGTATTAGACAATTTTGAAGAGTGGAAGGATTTTTTAGGTGATCGCTTGCAGCAAGCTAAATCAGAAGGTATGGACCAAGGTGTAATTTCTGATATGGCATATCAATTAGGTGATTACCTAGCTAATCAAGTTGAGCCTAAAAATGCTCAAGAGAAAGTTTTAGCAGATCTTTGGAGTGTAGCTTCTAAAGAAGAACAGCATGCAATCGCAAACTTAATGGTTAAACTTGTTCAGTAGTTTGTCATGCAGAGAGGATTATCCTCTCTTTTTTTATATAAAAAACCAAGCTTCTAAGCATTTTAACAGTCGTAATTATAACGACAAGATTTTATCACACAGAATTGTTGTGTTTATACCTTTAGAACGACCATTTTTTAGGACCGTCATAATAACGCTTTTGTTTTCGTAACCTTTTATGTTCCATAACCTTAGAAAAATAATTATTCCTATACCAGATATATGAAAAAGCATTCTTATAAAGTTGTCTCTTCCCCTAAAAAACACAATTAGAAATTGCACTCATTATTTTAATATTGCACTATAAAATGTGAAATGATTGGTTTATAATGAAAATGATATATTTTAATTTTCATGGGAATTATATCCAACAATTGGGTTTAAGGGGATGGAATAATGGAGAAAAAAGAATGGTATTTAGAATATGAAATCTCAAAAAACCGTCCAGGACTTCTTGGTGACATTTCTTCATTATTAGGAATGCTTTCAATTAATATTGTTACAATAAATGGTGTAGACGATCGTAGAAGGGGTATGCTGTTATTATGTGACAACAATGAGCAAATCGAAAGACTTGAATCTATATTACATACCATGGATACGATAACTGTTACTAAATTTAGGGAACCTAAATTACGAGATAAATTAGCTGTAAGACATGGAAGATATATCCAAAGAGATGCAGACGATAAGAAAACATTTAGATTTGCACGCGACGAATTAGGTTTACTTGTAGATTTTATGGCTGAACTTTTTAAACAAGAAGGTCATAAACTCATTGGAATTCGAGGTATGCCTAGAGTTGGTAAAACCGAATCTGTTGTAGCTGCAAGTGTATGTGCAAATAAAAAGTGGCTTTTTGTTTCATCTACCTTGTTAAAGCAAACGATTAGAAGTGAGCTTATTGAAGATGAATATAATGTCGATAATCTATTTATTATTGATGGAATAGTCTCCACTAAGCGGGCAACAGAAAGACATCTTCAACTTGTTAGAGAAATAATGAGGCTTCCAGCAGTTAAATTAGTGGAGCACCCTGATGTATTTGTACGCCATACAGAGTATACGTTAAAGGACTTCGATTATATCATTGAACTTCGTAATGACCCTGATGAGGAGATTACGTATGAAGTTATTGAAGAACAACAAATGTTTTCAAGTTCTGATATTACAGGTTTTGAATTTTAATATTGTTGCAAAATATGTATAATCGATTAAAGGATATCAATATCCATTAATTATAGCCTTTGGTGGGTAATTTTCTAGTATGGAGTAAACTCCTCGAAAAATAGTTGGCCGCAAAAGATTTAGGTGTATTTGATTAAAATTGGTAGGTGTTAGCATTGACTGAATTAGGGACTCGACTTAAAGAAGCGAGGGAAACTAAAAATTTAAGTTTAGATGATCTGCAACAAATTACAAAAATTCAAAAAAGGTATTTAATTGGCATTGAAGAGGGTAATTATAGCGTAATGCCAGGAAAGTTTTACGTGCGAGCTTTTATTAAACAATATGCAGAAGCGGTAGGACTTGACCCAGAGACGATATTTGAAGAATATAAGTCTGAAATACCTGGTACATACAATGAAGAATTACCTGAACAAATATCAAGAGTACGATCTAGGAGACAAATTTCTACAGCGGGTTCAAAGGTTATTGACAAAATCCCAATGATTTTATTAATCGTATTTGTCTTAGGAAGTTTGATGACGATTTACTGGTTTGTTTCTAATAGAGAGGTTGCTGATGAGCCGGATACACAATTAGAGAATGAAAAAACACAGTATGAAGCATCAGATGAACCACCTCCAACTCCTGAAGATAAAGAAGAACCAGCTGAGGAAGACGATGCAGTTGAAGGGGTTACTGACGAAGAACCAGTAGAAGAAACTCCTGTCCAGGAATTGGTTGAAGTAGAAAAAGGTAAAACAGCAGCCACTTATGAATTAAAGAATACTGACAAATTTAAGGTTAAGGTTACTGCTGCAGAAACAGGGCAAGCATGGGTTGCGATTCAAAATAAACAAAATGAACGATTTGTATATAAAACAATGGCAAATGGTGCATCAGAAGAACTTGATTTATCTAACCAAGCTGAGGTTATTTTTAATATTGGTAGATCTTCAGATCTTCAGATTGAAATCAATGGCCAGCCGTTTGAATATCCATTTAGTACCGCTGAAGTTGTTCAGCAGATTATTACAATTAAGTTTACACCCGGAACTGCTGAGTAACGAGAAGTCATCTTAATGATGGCTTTTTGTTACTTTTAAGTGTATTATCACTATGAAAGTATAAATGTATAGCTTTGGAGGTTTTTTACGTGAATTTACCAAATAAAATAACAGTCGCTCGTATTTTTCTTATTCCTCTTTTTCTAATTGTCATGTTCGTTCCTTTTGGATGGGGTGATGTAGAGATAGTTTCAATGTCAATACCAGTCGCTCATTTAGTTGGTGCCTTTATTTTCATTTTCGCGTCTGCTACTGACTGGATTGATGGGTATCTAGCTAGAAAACATAATCTAGTAACAAATCTGGGGAAATTCTTAGATCCATTAGCAGATAAACTATTAGTATCTGCTGCACTTGTGACGTTGGTTGAACTCGGATTTGCACCTGCATGGATGGTTATTGTGATCATTAGTAGAGAATTTGCTGTAACTGGTTTACGACTATTGCTGGCTGAAGGTGGGGAAGTTTCAGCTGCAAAAATGTTAGGAAAAATAAAAATGTGGGCTCAGGTCGTTGCAGTCTCCGCATTATTGTTACATAATCTACCTTTTGAATTTATCGGTTTTCCATTTGCTATGATAGCCCTTTGGGTTGCTGTAATCTTTACTATTGTTTCTGGCTGGGATTATTTTGCAAAGAACAAAGGTGTATTTGCAAATTCAAAATAATAGTAGAGGGGATATGACCATGAATGCTGAAATTATTGCAGTTGGTTCTGAGTTGCTATTAGGTCAAATTGCAAATACCAATGCCCAATTTCTATCAAAGCAGCTTGCTGAATTAGGGATAAATGTATATTTTCATACAGTCGTTGGAGATAATGCTTCACGGTTAGAGGATGTTATTAAAATCTCCCAATCTCGTTCCAACTTAATTATTTTTACTGGTGGACTAGGTCCAACTAAGGATGACTTAACTAAAGAAACGATTGCAAAAGTTCTAAGTAGAAAGTTAGTAATAAATTCGGATGCATTACGTAGCATTGAAGATTTTTTTTTAAAAACTAACCGTCATATGACTGAGAATAATAAGAAACAAGCCCTTGTCCTAGAAGGTTCAAAAGTATTACCTAATGACCATGGAATGGCCCCAGGGATGGGGCTGCAGGTTGGAGAGATAACGTATATGTTATTTCCTGGCCCACCTAAAGAACTAAACCCTATGTTTCTGACTTATGGCTCGAGCTATTTGCTTCAACAAATTGGTGAGGTTGAGAGAATAGAGTC
This sequence comes from Ferdinandcohnia jepli, assembly GCF_047246645.1. Classification (NCBI taxonomy): domain Bacteria; kingdom Bacillati; phylum Bacillota; class Bacilli; order Caryophanales; family Bacillaceae; genus Ferdinandcohnia; species Ferdinandcohnia jepli. The sequence goes on along the minus strand of NZ_JBFOKR010000012.1, from coordinate 146,979 downwards.
AAGAGTTCTCCGCTTCTTTGGTATTGGAGAGTCTCAACTCGAAACAGAGATTGATGATTTAATAGATAATCAAACGAATCCAACCATTGCACCACTTGCAAGTGACGGTGAAGTTACCTTGAGGCTGACCGCAAAGCATCAGTCAACAGAAGTTGCCAAGAAGTTATTAGATGAAACCGAAAATCAAATTGTTGAAAGAGTTGGAAGCTTTCTATACGGATATGATTCAACATCCCTTGTAGATGAACTTATGAGTAAGCTACAAGAAATGAACCTTACAATTAGTAGTGCAGAGAGTTTAACTGGTGGATTATTTGCAGAGGAACTTACTAACATATCTGGTGCATCATCGGTCGTAAAGGGTGGAGTTGTTTGTTATACGAACGAAGTTAAGGAACAAGTTTTACAGGTTCGTAAATCCACATTAGAACAAAAGGGTGCGGTCAGTAACGAAACAGCTGAGGAACTAGCCATTAATGTAAGGAAATTACTTAAGTCTGACATTGGAATTAGTTTCACGGGTGTAGCGGGTCCAAGTGAATCAGAAGGAAAGCCAGTGGGAACTGTATATATTGGAATTTCTTACTTAAATAATCCTACGAAGATAATCCCTCTTCAATTAGCAGGATCTAGGCAGGGTATTCGTACGAGAACCGTTAAATATGGTTGTTATTATTTACTGAAATTACTTAAAGAACAGGACAGCTGATATATATCAGCTGTTTTTTTTTAATAAATATTTCATGTTAGCACTCACAAATTCACTAAATTAATAGAACACGGAAGAAGAAGTAGCACATCTCTTTAGACTATTTCTTTTCATAATTAAAAAGTTTTTTTGATAACTAAATTTCTATTTTTGCAAGCAAAAGGGCCTGAAAATTACAATTTTCTTTTAAGTAAGAAATTGAATTTATGGAAAAAACAATTAACAAAAATAACCGAATGAATGTTCGATTTTTTACTTGGCAAATCAACTAAAACATTGTATAGTAATAATAGTTTCAAAGAAAAAGGAGGAAATATTGTGAGTGATCGTCAAGCGGCCTTAGAAATGGCGTTAAAACAAATAGAAAAACAGTTTGGAAAAGGCTCTATTATGAAGCTTGGAGAACAAACTGATCGAAGAATCTCTACTGTTCCTAGTGGATCGTTAGCATTAGATGTAGCATTAGGTGTTGGAGGATATCCAAGGGGACGGATTATTGAAATATATGGACCAGAAAGTTCTGGTAAAACAACTGTAGCATTACACGCTATTGCAGAAGTACAACAATCAGGTGGACAAGCAGCATTTATTGATGCTGAACATGCTCTTGATCCAGTTTACGCACAAAAATTAGGTGTAAATATTGATGAATTACTGCTTTCACAACCAGACACTGGTGAACAAGCACTAGAAATTGCAGAAGCATTAGTACGTAGTGGTGCAGTGGATATTCTAGTTATTGACTCTGTTGCTGCGCTTGTACCAAAAGCAGAAATCGAAGGTGAGATGGGTGATGCTCACGTTGGTTTACAAGCACGTTTAATGTCACAAGCACTTCGTAAGCTTTCTGGTGCGATCAATAAATCAAATACAATTGCAATCTTCATTAACCAAATTCGTGAAAAAGTTGGGATCATGTTCGGAAACCCAGAAACAACTCCAGGGGGGCGTGCACTTAAATTCTATTCTTCTGTTAGACTTGAAGTACGTCGTGCGGAACAGATAAAGCAAGGTAATGAAATTGTTGGTAATAAAACAAAGGTTAAAGTTGTGAAGAATAAAGTTGCACCTCCATTTCGAGTGGCTGAAGTAGACATTATGTATGGAGAAGGAATTTCAAAAGTAGGCGAAATAGTTGATATGGGCTCTGAACTTGATATTGTCCAAAAAAGTGGTTCTTGGTATTCTTACGAAGGGGATCGAATTGGTCAAGGCCGTGAAAACGCAAAACAATTCTTAAAAGAAAACCCGGAAATTCGTAAGCATATTGAACAACAAATTCGTCTTCACTTCAAGTTAGATGAAGCTTCAGCAGTTGCTCCAGTAGATGAAGAGCAGGACGAGTTTGACTTATAAACAATATTAATTTGTAAAAGAGGCGCATCGATGCGTCTCTTTTTTAAATATGTTAAGAAAATTATAGGTTTCAATTAAAAAAAACTCGAAATTTCCATTTTCATGTAACTCTTAAAGGTGACAGGCCTTGACAATAAAATTTCTCACATTTACAATTAATATGTATATTTTACACTTTGTTAGAATTAAAACGTTAGAAGCAAAACTCGGTCTTGATGAGCTTTTGCTATTCAGACCCGAAGCAAACTTAAAATTCTTCGGATCGTAACTGTGAATCTGATTAGCTTAAAAAGCCTTTGTGCTGTATATTGACACTTAACAATGTACATGCCGACATTTTGATCTAGCAAGAAAAGTTCATAGCAAGAGGAGGTGAAATGATGGAATCCATTTTTATTATCATCTCCGCTTTGTTTGGCCTAATCGTCGGTGCAATTGTTGGCTTTTATGTTCGTAAATCCATTGCTGAAACTAAGATTGCTGGTGCAAAATCTGCTGCTGAACAGATTATTGACGACGCAAGAAGAGAAGCAGAATCTTTAAAGAAAGAAGCACTTCTTGAAGCAAAGGATGAAATTCACAAACTTCGTACAGAGGCAGAACGAGATATTCGTGATCGAAGAAACGAACTACAAAAACAAGAAAATCGTTTAATGCAAAAAGAAGAGAATCTTGATCGTAAGGATGAAACATTAGATAAGCGTGAATCAATGTTAGAAAAGAAAGATGATTCTCTCGCTCAAAGACAACAGCATATTGAAGAGATGGAAAGCAAAGTGGAAGAGATGGTTCACAAGCAACAAGTTGAACTTGAGCGTATTTCTAGCTTAACACGTGAAGAAGCAAAGCAAATCATCCTAGAGCGTATTGAAAATGAGCTTTCACATGATGTTGCAATTATGGTAAAAGAAGCTGAAAATCGTGCTAAGGAAGAATCTGATAAGAAAGCAAAAGAAATTCTTTCTCTTGCAATACAAAGATGTGCCGCTGATCATGTTGCAGAAACTACAGTATCAGTAGTTAACCTGCCAAATGATGAGATGAAAGGTCGTATTATCGGTAGAGAGGGTCGAAACATCCGTACTCTTGAGACGTTAACGGGTATTGATCTTATTATTGATGATACACCAGAGGCAGTCATATTATCTGGCTTTGACCCAATTCGACGTGAAACAGCAAGGATTGCACTTGAAAAACTTGTTCAGGACGGACGTATTCACCCTGCACGTATTGAAGAGATGGTTGATAAATCAAGACGTGAGGTTGACGAGTATATCCGTGAAGTGGGTGAACAAACAACTTTCGAAGTTGGTGTTCATGGACTCCATCCGGATTTAATTAAGATCTTAGGTCGCTTGAAGTTTAGAACAAGCTATGGCCAAAATGTCTTAAAGCATTCAATGGAAGTTTCATTCTTGTCAGGCTTAATGGCAGCTGAACTAGGTGAGGATGAAACATTAGCTCGACGTGCTGGCTTACTGCATGACATCGGTAAGGCAATTGACCACGAAGTGGAAGGTAGCCATGTTGAAATCGGTGTTGAGCTTGCAACGAAGTATAAAGAGCATCCAATCGTAATTAATAGTATTGCTTCTCACCACGGGGATACAGAACCAACATCTATTATTGCTGTGTTAGTTGCAGCTGCAGATGCATTGTCGGCTGCAAGACCTGGTGCAAGAAGTGAGACACTTGAAAATTATATTCGTCGCTTAGAAAAGCTTGAGGAAATATCTGAGTCCTATGAAGGAGTCGAAAAATCCTTTGCTATTCAAGCAGGGCGTGAAGTTCGAATTATCGTTAAACCTGACACAATTGATGACTTAAATGCACATCGATTAGCCCGTGATATTCGAAAACGAATCGAAGAAGAGTTAGATTATCCAGGACATATTAAGGTTACGGTTATTCGTGAAACAAGAGCAGTTGAATACGCAAAATAAAGTGGTCTTTATGACCACTTTATTTTTTTGTTTTTACATCTTATACTCTGTCAAAGAAGGCTACCGGGTTTCGTTGCGATTTTTATAGAAATATGATTCACTTAAGTTATAAGAAAGGGGCTTTTAAATGAAGATTTTATTTATTGGGGATGTTGTAGGCTCCCCGGGAAGAGATATGATTAGTGAGTACTTGCCGAAATTAAAAGCAAAGTTTCGTCCTACTTTGACAGTTATTAACGGAGAAAATGCTGCTGGTGGAAGGGGCATTACAAATAAAATTTATAATCAGTTTATCGAAAGTGGAGCTCAAGCTGTAACACTAGGGAATCATTCTTGGGACAATAAAGAGATTTTTGAGTTTATTGATTCAGCTAAGTACTTAGTAAGGCCAGCAAATTTTCCAGAAGAAACTCCAGGAAAAGGATTAATCTTCTGCCATGTAAATGGACAAGACATAGCTATTATTAATCTTCAAGGTCGTACTTTTCTTCCTCCAATTGACTGCCCATTTAAAAAAGCAGATGAATTGATCGAACAGGCAAAAAAGAAAACTTCAATTATATTTGTTGATTTTCATGCTGAAGCCACTAGCGAAAAGCTTGCAATGGGCTGGTATTTAGATGGAAGAGTTACTGCTGTCGTTGGAACACATACACATGTGCAAACTGCAGATAACCGCGTCCTGCCAGGGGGAACCGCTTTTATAACTGATGTTGGAATGACTGGGCCATACGATGGAATTTTAGGAATGGATAGAGAATCAGTTATTAAAAAATTTATTACTTCATTACCGGTTCGGTTTGAAGTTGTGACCGGAAGAAGCCAATTAAATGGTGTTTTAATCGAACTTGATCAAAAAACAGGTAAGGCAAAAAACATTAATAGAATTCTAATAAATGACGATCATCCATTCTTTGATTAACAAACTACCAAGTTTAAGACGAACCTAATGGTCGTCTTTTTTTTTAGTTTCATTTATTAACCATAATAATATTATGTTAACTAAATATCAAAAATTATTATTTTCGTGAGAATATAAAAACATTAAAGGGAGATGTACAAGTCTCTCTATTTACAACTATAAGTTTTTGAATTTTTTGAAAAAGAATAGAAACAAGCAGGAATATTGGTAGTTTCTAGTGAATATAGTAGCAATGGGAACAATAAAAACTTTATTTATAGCTTCATATATCTTTAACCCTAGCTGAATAAAGTTAAGCCTCTGGCAGGTTTGTCTGATTGTTTTCAGCGAATAAGCCTTGGCACATTTTATAATTATGGTTCTAACGAACGCTCAATAAACATTGTAGAGAACAAGGAGGAAATAGGAAATGGAAATATTAAAGGTTTCAGCAAAATCTAATCCTAACTCTGTTGCTGGCGCACTTGCTGGTGTGTTACGTGAAAGAGGGGCTGCGGAAATTCAAGCAATCGGGGCAGGAGCATTAAATCAAGCAGTGAAGGCAGTAGCAATCGCAAGAGGATTTGTAGCACCGAGTGGAGTGGACTTAATATGTATCCCAGCATTTACTGATATCCTAATTGATGGTGAAGAAAGAACAGCCATTAAACTAATTGTAGAACCACGATAATCAAATGTATCTGTATATTTGGTGGTCGGATGGTTATTAATAACCTGTTTGTCTATAAAAGACAAACAGGTATTTTTATGTGAGAATAGGAAATAAGGAGTGATAAAAAATGAAGATTTTTGATGCCCATTGCGATGTTCTTTATAAGATGTGGCTTGATCCCACAATATCTTTTTCAGATTCTACTAAGCTTCATATAACATATGAACAATTAAAGGCTACTGGTAGCAAGGTACAGTGCTTTGCCATTTATATTCCCGAAATTGTTAGACCAGAAAGCCGCTTTGAGGTAGCTTTAGAAATGGTAGAGATTTTCTATAACAAAGTTCTTGCTACATCCCCTTTTTTAAAATTGGTGAAATCTAGAGATGATATCAATGCTCTTAAAGATCACGAAATAGGTGCTTTACTAACATTAGAGGGTTGTGACGCAGTTGGTCAAAGTCTTGTTAGGCTACAAACACTAATTCGCCTTGGAGTATCATCTGTCGGTTTAACATGGAATAATGCTAACGATGTTGCTGATGGAATATTAGAGCTGCGTGGTGGAGGGCTAACAACCTTCGGAAAAGAGGTTGTTAAAGAATTAAACAAGTCGATGTTATGGACTGATGTTTCACATTTATCAGTAGCAGGTTTTTGGGATGTGATGGAGCTTGCGGATCACCCGATTGCATCCCACTCTAATGCGATATCGCTTTGTAATCATCGTAGAAATCTACAAGATGAACAGATTAAGACCTTAATAAAAAAGGATGGAATGATTGGAATCACATTTGTACCTCCATTTTTAACAAATCAGGGAGAAGCAAAAATTACAGATGTGTTAAATCATTTAGATTATGTATGTTCCCTTGGTGGAGAGTATCATGTGGGATTTGGCTCTGATTTTGATGGCATAACTGAAACGGTAAATGGCTTGAGTCGTTATAATGACTATCAAGCACTTATCAATGAATTGCAAAAACATTATTCAGAAAATCAGGTCCAACGATTTTTATTTACTAATTTTATAGAGCATTTACCAATGTAGTGAGAAGAGGGAATAGGGAATAAAAGAAATTTTCTCTAAAATAAAAAAATATTCTCTTTTTCGCCAATATTTGCTCTCTAAGGGTTGCTTTTTTTCGTTGATAGGTCTAGAATTGAAAGCGTTTAGTACATATCCAACAACTAATTGGAAGCTTACTAATTCTTCGACTAAGAATAATATGCTACTATTCTATATTTGAAGAGGAAAAGTACTCTTTACTACATACACATTAGGAACGACATCTAGATAGTTGGAAAGTGCTATACGAGAAAAAACGTAGAGAAAATCTCATATATGAACGTATTCCAAAGGGGTGTAAGGCACATGATCAATCAACTTTCATGGAAAGTTGGCGGACAACAAGGGGAAGGAATCGAGAGTACGGGTGAAATCTTTTCCATAGCTCTAAATCGTTTAGGTTACTATTTATACGGTTATCGCCACTTTTCATCACGAATTAAAGGTGGCCATACAAATAATAAAATTCGTGTAAGCACTACACAGGTTCGTTCTATCTCAGACGATCTTGATATTTTAGTAGCGTTTGACCAAGAAACAATTGATTTCAATTTTCACGAATTACGTGATGGTGGAGTTGTCTTAGCAGATGCTAAGTTTAATCCAACAATTCCAGAAAATACAAAGGTAACTTTGTATTCGGTTCCATTTACTGATATCGCAACTGAACTTGGTACTTCTTTAATGAAAAATATGGTTGCTATTGGTGCAACTAGTTCATTGCTGGACCTTGATCTTAATGTATATCTTAATGTTGTTGAGGAAATATTCGGCCGTAAGGGTCAACAAGTTGTTGAAAAGAACATGGAAGCAATCAAAGCAGGTGCTGAGTTCTTAAAAGAACAACTTGGAGATAGTGGCACTACAATGCAAGTAGAAAAAGCAGACGGTAAAAAGCGTATGTTCATGATTGGTAACGATGCAATTGCTATGGGGGCATTAGCTGGTGGAGCTCGTTTCATGCCTGCTTATCCTATTACACCTGCATCAGAAATCATGGAATATTTAATAAAGAAGCTACCTGAATACGGTGGAACAGTTATTCAAACAGAGGATGAAATCGCTGCAGTTACAATGGCAATAGGTGCTAACTATGCAGGAGTTCGTACATTAACTGCTTCTGCTGGACCAGGTTTATCCCTTATGATGGAAGCTATTGGTTTATCAGGAATTACTGAGCAACCACTAGTTATTGTTGATACTCAACGTGGAGGGCCAAGTACAGGATTACCAACAAAGCAGGAACAATCTGACTTAATGGCAATGATTTATGGAACTCATGGGGAAATACCAAAAATTGTTATGGCTCCAAGTACTGTACAAGAAGCATTTTATGATGCTATAGAGGCGTTTAACTTAGCTGAAGAATACCAAGTTCCTGTTATTTTATTAACAGATCTACAACTTTCACTTGGAAAGCAAACAGTTGAGCCATTAGATTTCTCAAAAATTGAAATTAGACGTGGTAAGCTTAACATAAATGCAGAACTTCCTGAATTAGAAAATAAAGAATACTTTAAGCGTTATGAAGTAACTGAAGATGGTGTATCACCTCGTGTAGTTCCAGGTATGAAGAACGGAATTCACCATGTAACAGGTGTAGAGCATAATGAACAAGGTAAACCATCAGAGGTTGCTAGCAATCGTAAAGATCAAATGGATAAGCGTTTACGTAAAATCAACAACCTAAAATTCAACACTCCTGTTCATAAAGCTGTTAAGCACGAAGAAGCAGACTTGTTGATCGTTGGTTTTAACTCAACACGCGGTACGATCGAAGAAGCAATGACTCGACTGGAAAATGAAGGCGTAAAAGTTAATCACGCTCATATTCGTCTAGTTCATCCTTTCCCAACTGAAGAAGTATTACCATTAGTTAATTCAGCTAAGAAAGTTTTGGTTGTTGAAAATAACGCTACAGGTCAGCTCGCAAACATTATGAAGATGAATGTAGGACATGCTGAGAAGATTACAAGCTTCTTAAAGTATGACGGTAATCCATTCCTACCTCATGAAGTTTACACAAAATGTAAGGAGTTGTTCTAACAATGGCGACATTTAAAGATTTCCGTAATAATGTAAAACCAAACTGGTGTCCTGGTTGTGGGGACTTTTCAGTTCAAGCAGCTATCCAACGTGCTGCTGCTAATGTTGGTCTTGAACCTGATAATCTAGCTGTTATCTCTGGAATCGGTTGTTCTGGACGTATTTCTGGTTACATTAATGCATATGGTTTCCACGGAATTCACGGTAGATCATTACCGATTGCTCAAGGTGTTAAGATGGCTAACCGTGACCTAACTGTTATTGCATCTGGTGGAGATGGTGACGGTTATGCAATTGGTATGAGTCATACAATTCATGCAATTCGTCGTAATATTGATATCACATACATTGTAATGGATAATCAAATTTATGGATTAACAAAAGGTCAAACTTCTCCAAGAAGTGAAATGGGCTTTAAAACAAAAAGCACTCCGCAGGGGTCAATTGAATCTGCTCTTTCTGTAATGGAAATGGCGTTAACTGCTGGAGCAACTTTTGTTGCGCAAAGTTTCTCAACAGACCTTAAAGATCTTACTGCTTTAATTGAAGCTGGTATTAATCATAAAGGTTTCTCACTTATCAATGTATTTAGTCCATGTGTAACGTACAATAAGGTAAATACGTATGATTGGTTCAAAGAGAATTTAACAAAATTAAGTGATATTGAAGGTTATGACCCAAGTAATCGTTCTCAAGCAATGCAAACATTGATGGAGAACAATAGTCTTGTAACGGGCTTGATTTATCAAAACACTGAAAAGCCATCTTATCAGGAACTTGTACACGGTTATAGCGAAGCACCATTAGTGCATTCAGAATTAGAACTTGATGAAGACAAGTTCCAAAAGCTTGTAGCAGAATTTATGTAATTACTATAAACCCTATTGAGATGTTAGATCTCAATAGGGTTTTATTATCTTATATATAAGGTAAAGTGATACTGTGAAGATTATCCGTCAGTGATTAAATCATGTTTTCTCCTAATCGAGTTACTTGTGCTTCTTCTACTTTACTCGCTTATATGACAATGTTAAAATAAGCTTGTATGTCTTTTAATAGACTATTTTATTTATACTAGTTTTGTCGATTTTTCTACATTTTATTTGTTTTATTGTTTTTAATCTTGTTAAACCTTATACTAATAAATTGCATATATGGTTTAATTTTACCGATGGATAGATAGTATTCTCTACTAATACAAGATTACTACCTATAGTAACGGGATTGATTGATAGCAAGGAAGGAGACGTAATATGAATGAAAAACAACGCCTTGAAAGTACCCAAGTAAAACCTGCGGACAAAAAATCCGAAAAGGATTATAGCCAGTACTTTCAGACTGTATATCAACCACCTTCACTTAAAGATGCTAAAAAACGTGGTAAAGAACAGGTAAATTACTTAAAAGAATTCTCAATTCCTGAAGATATGATGAATGCAGGTAATGGGAAACGTTTTATGATAAAAACCTATGGATGCCAAATGAATGAGCATGATACTGAGGTGATGGCTGGTATCTTTATGCAAATGGGCTATGAGCCGACAGAAGTCGTTGAAGATGCTGATATTATTCTACTAAACACTTGTGCAATTCGTGAAAATGCTGAGAATAAGGTATTTGGTGAAATTGGACATTTAAAGCCTTTAAAAATGCAAAATCCTAACCTTTTAATCGGTGTTTGTGGATGTATGTCTCAAGAAGAATCTGTTGTTAATAAGATCCTTCAAAAATACCAATACGTGGATATGATTTTTGGTACTCATAATATCCATCGACTTCCTAATATTGTAAAAGAAGCAATGTTTAGTAAGGAAATGGTTGTTGAAGTTTGGTCCAAGGAAGGTGATATTATTGAGAACCTTCCAAAAGTGCGTAAAGGTAATATTAAGGGATGGGTTAATATCATGTACGGCTGCGATAAATTCTGTACGTACTGTATCGTACCTTATACTCGAGGTAAAGAACGTAGCCGTCGTCCTGAAGACATTATCGAAGAAGTCCGCCATTTAGCAAGACAGGGGTATCAAGAAATTACATTACTTGGTCAAAATGTAAATGCGTATGGTAAAGATTTTGAAGATATGAAATATGGACTAGGTGATTTGATGGATGAATTACGCAAAATAGATATCCCGCGTATTCGTTTCACCACCAGTCATCCTCGTGACTTTGACGACCATCTAATTGAAGTTCTTGCAAAAGGCGGAAACTTAATGGAACACATCCATTTACCAGTACAGTCTGGTAGCTCTGCAGTACTTAAATTAATGGCACGTAAATATACGAGAGAATCATATTTAGAACTTGTTAAAAAGATGAAAGAAAAGATACCAAATGCATCTTTTACAACAGATATTATTGTTGGATTTCCAAATGAAACGGATGAACAGTTTGAAGAAACAATGTCGCTATATCGTGAAGTTGAGTTTGATTCTGCATACACGTTTATCTATTCACCACGTGAAGGGACTCCTGCTGCCAAAATGGAAGACAATATTCCAATGGAAGTAAAGAAGGAGAGACTCCAGCGATTGAATGCTCTTGTTAACGAAATCTCTGCAAAGAAAAATCTTACTTACCAAGATCAAATTGTTGAGGTGCTTGTTGAAGGAGAGAGTAAGAATAACCCAGATGTGTTAGCGGGTTACACAAGTAAAAATAAATTAGTTAATTTTAAAGGTCCAAAGTCTGCTATTGGTAAATTAGTAAAAGTGAAAATTAATCAAGCAAAGACATGGACACTTGATGGTGAAATAATTGAAGAAGCGGTAGAGGTGAACTGATATGGGTCAATATACAAAAGAACAAATTGTCGAACGTGCAACTGAGCTTGCAAGAATGATTGCTGAAACAGAAGAAGTAGATTTCTTTAAACGTGCAGAAGCACAGATAAATCAAAACCAGAAGGTACAAGAAATTATTTCAACAATTAAGAGCTTACAAAAGCAAGCTGTAAACTTCAAACACTATGGTAAATCAGAAGCGTTGAAACAAGTTGATGAAAAGATAGATAAACTTCAAGAAGAGTTGGATAGTATCCCAGTTGTTGAAGAGTTCAAAAATTCACAAATTGAAGTAAACGACTTACTTCAATTAGTGGCACACACTATTTCAAACAATGTAACAAACGAAGTCATCAGCTCTACAGGTGGAGACCTACTACAAGGTGAAACTGGATCTAAACTTCAAAACAAAAGTGGATGTGGATGTCACTAAGTTAAAAAAAGACAAAAAGCGATTATGCTTTTGTCTTTTTTTTATTTCCAAAGCTTAATACCCTACAAACCCCGTTTTTCATCAAATAGAGCTTCTTTATTTTTCTTTTTCCCCTTTAAAAAAGGTACATAAATAGGCGCGCCCGCATACAATTAACTATGTAGCAATACCAAGATTATTAGATTTTAAAGAAAAGAGGCTTGATTTTTTAAGTACTTATTATGTTTCACATATCACCTTTTTCTGGCAAAACTGCTGCCGGAGTCAGAGCCAATAGTGAATAAAGTATAGAAAAAGAAATCAGTCAAATAAAAATAGTAGCACACTAGTCAAATGTCCCGCATAGGATGAATTGAAGATTGATTGAGGAGGGTTTGTTCGAATGTCTGAATACAGAGAGATTATCACAAAAGCTGTTGTAGGTAAGGGACGTAAGTTTACACAGTCTACACACACGATTTCTCCATCCCACAACCCATCAAGTATCTTGGGGTGCTGGATTATTAACCATCGTTTTGAAGCGAAGAAATCTGGGAATGCAGTAGACGTACATGGACATTTTGATATGAATGTTTGGTATTCATACGGTAACAACACAAAAACAGAAGTAGCAACTGAAACTGTTTCATACACAGATTGCATTAAATTAAAGTACAGAGATGAGAACTTCTTAGGAGATAAATGTGATGTTATTGTTGATGTCCTTCAACAACCAAACTGCTTAGAGGCTACAATTTCACCAAACGGAAATAAAATCCTAGTTCAGGTAGAAAGAGAGCTACTTGCAGAAGTAATTGGCGAAACTAAAGTGTGCGTCAAAATTAATCCAGATGGTTGTTATGATGACGACAAAGACTGGGATGTAGACGACGAAGACTTTGAAGATTTAAATCCTGACTTCTTAGTTGGGGATTTAGAAGAATAGTATAAAGCTAGGAGGCATGACTTCCTAGTTTTTTTTATGCTTTTACGGGACAAGTCTCCTACATCAAAATTTTTATCTATGTTATAATATTGAAAGAATAAAAGTGGAAGTAAAAAGTGTTGGGGGATTAAAATGGCAGAGTATACGCCTATGATAAAACAATATTTAACGGTTAAGGCAGATTATCAGGATGCCTTTTTATTTTTTCGACTTGGGGATTTCTACGAAATGTTTTTTGAAGATGCTGTTAAGGCTTCCCAAGAATTAGAAATCACACTAACAAGTAGAGAAGGTGGTGTAGATGAACGAATTCCAATGTGTGGAGTTCCTTATCATGCAGCACCCGGATATATAGAACAATTAGTAAGTAAAGGTTATAAAGTAGCAATTTGCGAGCAAACCGAAGATCCAAAACATGCTAAAGGTGTCGTAAAACGTGAAGTAGTTCAATTAATTACGCCTGGTACCGTTATGGAAGGGAAATCTCTTTTAGATAAAGAAAACAACTTCCTAGCGTCGATAACAAGCTTTTCTGATGGTTATTTTGGATTTGCATTAGCTGATTTAACAACAGGTGAAATACGTGCATCATTATTGTCTTCAAACTTTGATGATGTACTTGGCGAAGTTTACGCTCATGGTGTTAAAGAAGTAGTAGTATCAAAGGATTTTGATACCCATTTCATAAAGACACTAATTGAGCGTTGTAGCGTAACTATTTCCCATGAAGAGCAAATAAATGTAAATGAAAACTTTAAAAAGTTAGTTCAGCATTTAGAGGACGAAAGACTAGTCACAACATTTGGCAGGTTATTACAATACCTAATTAAGACGCAAAAAAGATCTTTAGATCATCTACAACCTGTAAAAGTATATAATGTTAATCAATTTATGAAGATTGATATATATTCAAAGCGAAACTTGGAATTAACGGAAACAATACGAAGTAAGGGTAAGAAGGGTTCGTTATTATGGCTATTGGACCAAACTGTTACTGCGATGGGTGGGCGTTTACTAAAACAGTGGATTGACCGACCATTAATCAATAAAGAAGAAATTGAATCTCGATTAAATATGGTGCAAACTTTTATGGATCATTATTTTGAGAGATTAGAATTACGGGATTTGTTACGAGAAGTTTATGACTTAGAAAGACTCGCAGGAAGAGTGGCATATGGAAATGTTAATGCAAGGGACCTTCTTCAATTAAAGAAATCACTTGAACAAGTTCCTTTTATTTATAAGATAGTTAATGAATTAAATAATCCTTACGCACATAACCTTGTTGCTAAAATGGATTTATGCGAGTCTTTGACTGATCTTCTTCATAGGTCAATTAAGGAAACACCACCATTATCTATTAAAGAAGGCGATATAATTAAGGATGGTTATAATGCTACTCTTGACCAATACCGAGATGCTAGTAGAAATGGGAAAACATGGATAGCATCTTTAGAAAAACAAGAGAGGGAAAAGACGGGTATCAAGTCTTTAAAAATAGGTTATAACCGCATATTTGGGTACTATATTGAAGTCACAAGAGCCAATCTACAAAATTTACCTGAAGGTTTGTACGAGAGAAAGCAGACACTTGCAAATGCGGAGCGCTTCATAACTCCGGAGCTTAAGGAAAAAGAAACTCTCATCTTAGAAGCGGAAGAAAAAATCGTTCAATTAGAATATGATATTTTTATTGATATCCGCGAGCAGGTTAAAGAATATATTCCAAGACTTCAAGCTTTAGCAAAAGTAATCAGTGAGCTTGATGTGTTACAATGCTTCTCTTCAATAAGTGAAGAGCGTCATTATAGTAAACCGACATTTTCGGCAGATACTTTATTCATAAAGGACGGACGTCATCCTGTAGTTGAAAAGGTAATGAAGGCACAAGAATATGTACCAAATGATTGTGTAATGGAGAAAGGTCGATCAGTTCTTCTAATTACAGGGCCTAATATGTCAGGTAAAAGTACGTATATGAGACAGATAGCACTCACGTCAATCTTAGCTCAAATCGGGTGCTTTGTCCCAGCGAGTGAAGCTGTTTTACCGGTCTATGACCAAGTGTTTACAAGGATTGGTGCTGCAGACGATCTTATTTCTGGACAGAGTACATTTATGGTCGAAATGCTTGAAGCAAAAAATGCAATTGTAAATGCAACCTCAAAGAGCTTGTTATTGTTCGATGAGATAGGAAGAGGAACTTCTACCTACGATGGTATGGCACTAGCTCAAGCGATTATTGAGTATATTCATAAAAATATTGGAGCACACACCTTATTTTCAACTCACTATCATGAGTTAACTGACTTACAGTCAGAATTAGGTAATTTAGTGAATGTTCACGTAAGTGCAATTGAAGAAAATGACAATGTTGTTTTTCTTCATAAAATTAAGGAAGGCGCTGCGGATAAAAGTTATGGTATTCATGTCGCAAAGTTAGCACAGCTTCCAGAGGCCTTAATTAAACGAGCTGGCGAAATATTGGACAAGCTAGAACAAAACGAACCAAAACAACAAAGTCCGTTAACGGATGTTAAACCAGATGTAATAGACGAAGACTTTCAGCTATCATTCTTTGAGGAAAAGAAATCCTCTACCATAAAAGCGGAAAGTCACTTATCAAAAAAGGATAAGGAACTTGTTGACTCAATTAAGGAACTAGATATCTTAGGATTAACTCCTATTGAGGCGTTAAATAAACTTTATGAGATTCAGAAACAATTAAGAAAAGGATAAGTTTCTGATAATTATAGAATTGAGGTGTGGGCATGGGGAAAATCATTCAACTAGATGACCTTCTTTCAAATAAGATCGCAGCCGGAGAGGTAGTAGAACGCCCTGCCTCTGTTGTTAAAGAATTAGTTGAAAATGCAATTGATGCCAAGAGTACAATTGTGGAGATAGAGATTGAGGAAGCGGGTTTATCAAAAATTAGAATCCTTGACAATGGAGAAGGTATGGACGGTGAAGACTGTGTAAATGCCTTCCATCGCCATGCTACGAGTAAAATCAAGGATGAAAACGATTTGTTCCGAATTCGTACACTAGGTTTTAGAGGAGAGGCTCTACCTAGTATTGCGTCAGTATCTGAGCTCGACATGAAGACTTGTACAGGAGAAGGTTCTGGAACACATATAGTTATTAAAGGCGGAGAACTGGTAGAAAGAAAGTCCACTAATAGCCGTAAAGGTACTGACATCACTGTGTCAAATTTGTTTTTCAACACTCCGGCACGTTTGAAGTATTTAAAAACCGTTCATACAGAGCTAGGTAATATAACGGATACTGTAAATCGTATTGCGTTAGCACATCCTGAAGTATCAATTCGTTTGCTGCACAATGGCAAACGACTACTTTATACAAGTGGAAATGGCAATGTTAGACAAGTTATTACAGCGATTTATGGTTTAGGTATAGCTAAGCAAATGGTACCTATACAGCTTCAATCTTTAGACTTTCGTATCGAGGGCTTTGTTTCAATGCCTGAAGTAACAAGAGCTTCAAGAAACTATATCTCTACTATCATTAATGGGAGGTTTATTAAAAACTATCCATTGGTAAAAGCGATCCAACAGGGGTATCATACACTGCTGCCTATCGGTCGTTTTCCTATAGTTCTACTAAACATTGAAATGGATCCTCTCTTAGTTGATGTAAATGTTCATCCTGCGAAACTTGAAGTTCGAATCAGTAAGGAGCAGGAATTAAATCAATTAATTGAGGAAGGCATTAAGGATATATTTAAGAACAAACAACTAATACCGCAGGTTTCTTATACACCTAAAAGTGAAGTCAAAAAATCGGAGCAACAACAATTTGTTTTTCAGCACTTTCAAGCTGAAAATAGACCGGTAGTAGAAAAAAGAGACGATAATATTGTGATTAATGAATATCAACGACCATCTAGAATGGAAGTTCTTGAAGAAGATGAGTTTGAAGTGGAAGAGCCGGTTTATAAAGATGAAATACCTCCAGATAACGTTTCAGCAACTATACCAACTAATGCATTTGAACTAAATAGGGCTGAAGAATTAGATTCTCCCCCTTCACCGGTAGCTACGAAAGTTAACCAGAGTGAAAGAGTTCCAATAATGTATCCCATTGGACAAATGCATGGAACTTATATACTAGCTCAAAATGATAAGGGTCTTTATATTATAGATCAGCATGCCGCTCAAGAGCGGATTAAATATGAGTTCTTCAAAGAAAAGGTTGGTCAAGTCATCTCGGAAGTACAAGAACTTCTGCTTCCTATTACATTGGAGTATTCTACTGATGAATGCATTATCATTAATTCACATAAATCTGACTTAGAACAGGTCGGGATATTCCTAGAACCATTCGGGCATAACAGTTATATTGTACGATCACATCCACAATGGTTTCCACAGGGCGATGAGAAATCAATTATTGAGGAGATAATTGAGCAAGTACTTAATGATAAAAAGATTGATATAAAAAAACTTAGAGAAGCGGCCGCTATAATGATGAGCTGTAAAGCGTCGATTAAAGCAAATCATCATTTACGAAACGATGAGATATTTGCTTTACTTGAAACACTGCGTAAAACCTCTGATCCATTTACATGTCCGCATGGGAGACCGATTATTATACATCATTCTACCTATGAGATGGAGAAGATGTTCAAACGTGTAATGTAAATAAACACAGAAAACTCACCGATTTAGGTGAGTTTTCTACTGTAATACCTAAGTAGTACATAATAGTTCTAAAAGATAGAAAAATATGTTATTTTCTTTAGTGTTTTGGTTATAATAGTTTAGTATTCGTCTTATTATCTGTGTTAGGATAATAGTATGAATTGGTATGTAAAGGTAGTGATTGATTGGAAGAAAAGAAAAAAGAAAAACTAATTGTTCTAATTGGTCCAACTGCCGTTGGGAAAACCCAATTGAGTATTGAGCTTGCGAAGAAATTAAATGCTGAAATTATTAGCGGTGATTCTATGCAGATCTATCGTGGTATGGATATCGGAACCGCAAAGATAACGAAAGAGGAAATGGAAGGTATTCCACATCATTTGATTGATATTAAAGATCCTCACGAAAGCTTCTCAGTTGCAGAGTTTCAAACGGTTGTTAGACAGCTAATCTCAGATATTCATAAACGAGGAAAATTCCCAATGATTGTAGGAGGTACAGGTCTTTATATTCAATCAGTAATATATGATTACCAGTTTACTGATGAAGCCTCTGATTCTGAGTACAGACAACAACTTGAAGAAGTGGTTTCTGTACGCGGGGTTGAACCGTTGTTTGAAAAGTTAAAAGAAGTGGATCCCTTAAGTGCAGAACGTATCCATCCTAATAATATCCGACGATTAATTCGGGCATTAGAAATTTACCATACAACAGGGAAAACAATGTCTGAATATATGGAGGCGCAGCAAGAAGATCTGATATATGATGTTGCACTAATAGGGCTAACAATGGATAGGGATAAACTTTATGACCGAATTAATAAACGAGTAGAGATTATGATGAAGACTGGTTTAGTGGAGGAGGTATCATCCTTTTACCAGCAAGGTCTTAGGGATTGTCAATCGATACAAGCAATTGGGTATAAAGAACTTTACAGCTACTTAGACGGAGATACATCACTCGATGCAGCTGTTGAACAACTTAAACAAAATACTCGAAGATATGCAAAACGCCAACTAACATGGTTCCGTAATAAAATGGATGTAAAGTGGTTTGATATGACAGGTATAACAAACTTTAATGAAAAATTTAATGAAATTTATAAATATATTGCAGGAAAGCTTGGAATTTAAGAGAATAGATACTAATAGGATTAATTCGTTTTGTCCGTAAAAAGGGCATGTACTACCAGCATCTCTGGCAAAGAAATAGAGGAGGACATGAAAAATGGCTCAAACAATTAATATTCAAGATCAGGTTTTAAACCAATTACGTAAGGATGGTACATTTGTAACTGTATTCTTATTAAATGGGTTCCAGTTACGAGGACTTGTAAAAGGATTTGATAATTTTACAGTATTACTGGAATCTGAGGGTAAGCAACAGCTAATTTATAAGCATGCCATCTCTACTTTTTCACCACAGAAAAATATAAGACTGGAACTTGAATAAACAACAAAAAGCAACTTACTTTCACGAGTAGGTTGCTTTTTTGTTTGTTTTTTTGGGGAAGATCGATTACATCTATTTGGTTACAATTCAGGCTTACTTACTATCATTTTTTAAATAGCTTATTTATTTTTTTCAAGATTTACAATTTGCCTCATATACTAATAATGTACGCATTGTATTTCTTGGGAAAGCGCAATGTTTGACATCAAGCTTGATTATTATGTAGAAGAAGAAAAGAACTTGTAGAATTAGCAGAAGAAAAGTCTCTTAATTCACATATTTTCATCAAAAGCTCATTTATTTTTGAATAAACAATTGCAGTTTGCGATACATCCAGTGGGGTCAGACTTTTTTAAATGAAGGTAAAGCTACAATTTTGCAGAGTATGGAGAGGTACTGATAAGATTTTGCGCATATTCCCCAAGGTTACTTTTGATTTATCCATGGGCTTTTGTCACGAAATAAACACAACAACGTATAATGGTAAAGAATGAGAGGTGAGAGCTCTTGGATCAACCAATTACAATGAAAAATAATGGTCAAATAAATGTTGTTTTAAATGGAGAAAAAAAGAAATTAAAGGTATTGCATTCCTCTTCAAAGGAAACTATTTCATCAGCTATACAAACAAAACATACGGCTTTAAAGGAAATAGAGGAAGAGATGAGTTCTCTTGTAGGCATGGACGAAATGAAAAAGATGGTTAAAGAAATTTATGCGTGGATTTTTATTAATAAAAAACGTGAAGAGCAAGGTCTTAAAGCGGGTAAGCAAGCGTTACACATGATGTTCAAGGGAAACCCAGGGACAGGTAAAACAACTGTTGCCAGATTATTAGGGAAATTATTTCTACAAATGAATGTTCTGTCAAAAGGTCATTTAATTGAAGCAGAAAGAGCAGATCTTGTAGGAGAATATATTGGACATACAGCTCAAAAAACAAGAGATTTAATTAAAAAATCAATTGGGGGCATTCTGTTTATTGATGAGGCATATTCATTAGCTAGAGGTGGAGAAAAGGATTTTGGTAAAGAAGCAATTGATACTTTAGTAAAACACATGGAGGATAAACAACATGAATTTGTCCTGATTTTGGCAGGCTATTCCAAAGAAATGGATCATTTTCTATCGTTAAATCCAGGACTTTATTCAAGGTTCCCGCTGGTAGTCGATTTTCCAGATTACACGGTTGATCAACTAATGGAAATTTCATCGAAAATGATGGTAGAGCGGGAGTATGTATTTAGTCCGGAAGCAGAACGTAAATTACGAGATCATCTGTTAACTGTTAAGATGGATTCCTACCCTGGGAAGTTCAGTAATGGAAGGTATGTTCGAAACATAATCGAAAAATCAATTCGTGCCCAAGCGATGAGATTATTGGTGGATGATACTTATAATAAACAAGAACTTCAGACTATTAGAACACAAGATTTAATTTTCAAAGAGTAGAGCCCCGTATTAAGGAGGCTCTTTTTCATATTACTTAAATATGGCATAGACAAGTCGAACAAAATTGGTGATAATGCGATTTATCTGATATGATAGCAGAAGAAATTACCTTTTATGAAAGTGGGTAAAGCGATTGACAAATGATCATAACAAGGAATTAGAAAAAGCAATACTTGTTGGGTGCCAGCTACAAACAGTCGATGATGGCCGTTTTGAATATTCTCTTGATGAGCTTCATTCCCTTACGAAAACAGCAAAAGGTGAAGTCATTATGACTATCACTCAAAAACGGGAACGAATTCATCCAGCTACTTACATAGGAAAAGGAAAGGTTGAAGAACTTTTACAATTAGAAGAGGAACTTGAGCCTGATGTTATTATTTTTAATGATGAGCTTTCTCCTAGTCAGGTTAGAAACCTTTCTGCAAAGTTACAATCCAGAGTCA
Source organism: Ferdinandcohnia jepli (assembly GCF_047246645.1). Classification (NCBI taxonomy): domain Bacteria; kingdom Bacillati; phylum Bacillota; class Bacilli; order Caryophanales; family Bacillaceae; genus Ferdinandcohnia; species Ferdinandcohnia jepli. Next base: position 126,127 of record NZ_JBFOKR010000012.1, on the reverse strand, counting down.
TAGACCGTACACAACTCATTCTTGATATTTTCGCTTCAAGAGCAAATTCAAAAGAAGGTAAACTACAAGTAGAATTAGCTCAGCTTCAATATCTCTTGCCTAGATTGACTGGAAAAGGTATCGAATTATCCAGATTAGGAGGCGGAATAGGAACTAGGGGACCGGGTGAGACAAAGTTAGAAACGGATCGAAGACATATACATAAACGAGTTGATGACATTAAAGGTCAATTATCTGTTATTGTTCAACATCGCGAGCGGTATCGTGAACGAAGAAAGAAGAATAATACGTACCAAATTGCGTTGGTAGGTTACACAAATGCTGGTAAGTCTACACTTTTTAATAGACTAACTGAGGCCGATTCCTTTGAAGAAAATTTACTGTTTGCAACTCTTGATCCCATGACGAGAAAAATGATATTACCATGTGGGTTAACAACACTTTTAACAGATACAGTTGGGTTTATACAGGACTTACCAACATCATTAATAGCTGCTTTTCGTTCGACTTTAGAAGAGGTGAAAGAAGCAGATTTAATTTTGCATGTTGTTGACTCGGCAAATCCGGACTATTTCAATCATGAACAAACGGTGTATAAACTACTCGATGAACTGAATGTTGAGTCAATTCCAATTTTGACAATCTATAATAAGAAGGATAAAGTGCATTCAGATTTCGTTCCTTCATCAAAATCAGCATCTTTACTAGTGAGTGCTTTTGTAGAGAATGATTTATTGCAGATAAAAACGATGATTGAAGATACAATGATTGACGAAATGGATGAATACCAGGTTTCACTTCCAAGCTCAGAAGGTCGGATATTAGCACATTTGAAGCAAGAGACTATATTAAAAGAGCTACGCTATAATGAAGAATCTGAAAAGTATGATTGTACAGGTTATATATTTAAAAACCATTCTTTATCAGGACAACTACGAGATTTTTATTCATAAAGGGGAAACGTATGTATAGAGACTTAGAATATGGTAAAGAGATTTCTTTACTAGTTGAAGAGATTGAAAATCAAATAAAACCAATTCACGAACAAATTGATAAAACGATTGATTATAACCAATTTCGTGTATTAAAAAGCTTTCAAGAAAATAAGGTTAGTGATTCTCATTTTATTCCATCAACAGGCTATGGTTATGACGACATGGGTAGAGATACTTTAGAGGCCGTATATGCTAATGTATTTGGTGGTGAGGCTGCGCTTGTGCGATCTCAAATTATATCAGGAACTCATGCGATATCGATCGCTCTATTTGGTATATTACGACCAAGTGATGAACTTTTATATATTACAGGAAAACCGTATGATACATTAGAGGAAATTGTTGGAATACGTGGGAGTGGAAACGGTTCTCTTAAAGAATTTAATATTGGATATAATACTGTTAACTTAACTTCAAAGGGTATGCCTGACTTCGAAGCAATTGGCAAAGCGATTCATGAAGGGACAAAAATGATTGGTATCCAGCGTTCCAAGGGATATGCAACTAGACCCTCTTTCACAGTAGCAGAGATAAAAGAAATGATTGACTTTGTAAAAGAAATTAAGCCTGATGTAGTTGTGTTTGTTGATAACTGTTATGGAGAATTTGTTGAGCAACTTGAACCCTGTCATGTTGGCGCAGACCTAATTGCAGGCTCCTTAATTAAAAACCCAGGTGGTGGGCTTGCGAAAACGGGGGGTTATATCGTAGGAAAAAAGGAATTTGTTGAAGCTTGCTCTTATCGAATGACTTCACCAGGTATCGGGGCAGAAGCGGGTGCGTCCTTATATACTTTGCAAGAGATGTATCAAGGTCTTTTTCTTGCACCTCATGTAGTAGGACAAGCGCTAAAGGGGGCTGTATTTACAGCTGCAATCCTGGAGAAAATTGGTTTGCATACTCAACCAAGATGGGATAGCGTTCGTACAGACTTAATTCAATCAGTACAATTTGATAATAAAGATATGATGGTTGCATTTTGTCAGGCGATACAATTTGCTTCCCCTGTAAACTCACATGTTACTCCTTATCCAAGCTATATGCCTGGATACGAGGATGATGTGATTATGGCTGCTGGTACGTTTATTCAGGGTGCGAGTATCGAATTAACTGCAGATGGTCCAACCAGACCGCCTTATGTTGCATATGTTCAGGGGGGACTTACCTATTCACATGTAAAGATCGCGATTTGCCTTGCATTGAACCGTTTAGTAGCCAAAAATCTAATCTCACTTTAAGACAGAGGAATTATTATTTCCTCTGTTTTATTTTTTTTATGTTATATTTTCTAACATGTTGTTGACAGATAATCTGACATCAATTAGAATAAGGTTAACGATAGCGAAAAAGGAGGATAAAAAATGAGTGACAACGTTAGACGTTCAATGCCGCTCTTTCCAATCGGAATTGTAATGCAGCTAACAGAGTTGTCAGCTCGTCAAATCCGATATTACGAAGAAAATGGTTTGATTACTCCAGCAAGAACGGAAACTAATCGTAGACTTTATTCATTCAACGATGTTGACCGATTACTTGAAATTAAGAGTTTGATCGAACAAAAGGTTAATCTTGCTGGAATTAAACAAATTTTCGCAGTACAAAACACTCAACTTGTTAACGAAGAAAGACCTGTCGAACCTGTAAAACAGGAATTATCTGATTCTGAGCTGAGAAAACTACTGAGGAATGAGCTATTACATGCAGGAAGATTTAAAAATCAAGCAAGTTTGCGTCAAGGTGATATGTCAAGGTTTTTCCATTAAGAATGTTAGGTATTAAAAATTACTTTAATTTTTGTTTAGGGGGAAATGTAGATGGCAAAGTATTCAAAAGATGATATTTTTCGATTAGCTAGTGAAGAAAACGTAAAGTTTATAAGATTACAGTTTACTGATATTTTAGGAACAATTAAAAACGTTGAAATTCCTGTAAGTCAACTTGAAAAAGCATTGAGCAATAAAATGATGTTTGATGGTTCCTCAATTGAAGGATTTGTTCGTATTGAAGAGTCCGATATGTACTTATTTCCAGATTTAGATACTTGGGTTATCTTTCCGTGGACTGCAGAAAAAGGTAAGGTTGCTCGCTTAATTTGCGATATTCACAATGCTGACGGAACTCCGTTTAGTGGTGACCCTCGTAATAATCTTAAAAGAGTATTAAAAGAAATGGAAGAATTAGGATTTACTGACTTTAACCTTGGGCCAGAGCCAGAGTTCTTCTTATTTAAACTAGATGAAAAGGGAGAACCAACTCTTGAGTTAAATGATAACGGTGGATATTTTGATTTAGCCCCTACAGATCTAGGTGAAAACTGTCGCCGGGATATCGTATTGGAGTTAGAAGAAATGGGCTTTGAAATTGAAGCATCTCACCATGAGGTTGCGCCTGGTCAGCATGAGATTGACTTTAAATATGAAAATGCACTAAAGGCTTGCGACGAGATTCAAACATTTAAGTTAGTTGTAAAAACAATTGCTCGCAAACACGGTCTACATGCTACATTTATGCCTAAGCCTTTGTTTGGAGTAAATGGTTCAGGTATGCACTGTAACGTTTCATTATTCAAAGGTAGTGAAAATGCATTTTTTGACCCAAGTGGAGAACTGCAATTAAGTGAAACAGCTAAGAACTTTATTGCCGGAATTTTAAAGCATGCTCCTAATTTCACTGCAGTTACAAACCCAACTGTTAATTCATATAAACGATTAGTGCCTGGTTATGAAGCTCCTTGTTATGTAGCTTGGTCTGCTCAAAATAGAAGTCCGCTTATCCGTATTCCTGCTTCACGCGGATTAAGTACACGTGTTGAGGTGCGTAGTGTTGACCCTGCTGCAAACCCATATATGGCAATGGCAGTTTTACTTGCTGCTGGTCTTGATGGAATAAAGAACAACCTTACACCGCCGGCTCCGGTTGATCGTAACATCTATGTAATGAATAAGGCAGAGCGTCTAGAAGCTGGAATTGTGGATTTACCAGCGACTTTAGCTCAAGCGTTAGATCTATTAAAAACGGATGAAGTGCTTGTCAATGCACTTGGGGAACATTTGTTCGAACACTTTGTAGAAGCAAAAGAAATTGAATGGGATATGTTCCGTACACAAGTTCATCCTTGGGAACGTGAGCAATATATGTCTATATATTAAGATTTAAAACCCTTGGTGCTATATGCTTCAAGGGTTTTTATGTAGTCCAAATCACTAGTGATATTGTGATAGTCAAGATTAGAAAAAAAGCCACTTCAAATGAAGTGGCCTTTACAATTTAATGTACTGTTCTATATACCCCGATAACCTTACCAAGGATGGATACATTTTTTAAGATAATGGGTTCAAGCATTGAATTTTCAGGTTGTAAGCGAATGTGGTCTTTTTCTTTAAAGAAGCGCTTTACTGTTGCTTCATCGTCCTCTGTCATAGCGACAACGATATCACCATTATTTGCTGATTGTTGTTGTCTAACAATTACTAAGTCTCCGTCTAATATGCCTGCTTCAATCATACTGTCACCCATGATTTCCAACATGAATATTTGATCATCATGAGCAGCAAAACGATCTGGTAATGGAAAATATTCTTCAATGTTTTCAACTGCTGTAATAGGTTGTCCAGCAGTAACTTTACCGATTACTGGAACATTAATAACTTTACTTGTCGGTATTGATTGTGACTCATCCTCATGGAGGATTTCAATAGCACGAGGTTTTGTAGGATCTCTTCTAATTAATCCTTTGCTTTCAAGTCTAGCCAAATGCCCATGTACTGTTGAACTGGAAGCTAGACCTACTGCCTCGCCAATTTCTCTAACAGAAGGTGGATAACCTTTTAGTCTTACTTCTTCTTTTATGTAGTTTAAAATGTCTTGTTGTCTTTTTGACAGTTTTATCATACTATTCAACCCCTCGCTCCGCCTTAAATTGTATGTATTTGTATATTCGTTCAAAGCCTTATGTAAAGCTTAGTATCAAAGGCTTGTTCCTAACAGTAACTTTACAAAGATTATAGCATGCAATATAAAAAAATACAAACATAAGTTCGAAATTTATGTTGACACAAAACATTTGTTCGGTCTATAATAATTTTATAAAATACGAACAAACATTCTATAGGAGTGATTTTAATATGATTAAAAAATTACAAGGTGGATTTATCTATTATGTTTTATTTGTTGTTTTAAGTATGAGTATGGTATTTTTAACTGCTAATTAAGGACTTATACATATATAGAATGAGTCAGTGACTTTATAAAAATTTAGATCGGACAAATGTTTTTGAGAGAGTATACTATAATGATAAAGCGGAATACTTGTAAAATAACTCTTCATCTAGTACTATGGAAAATGATTTAGAAGAAGATAATAAGGAGTTATTTTATGCTTTCGAAAGAAAAGATTGATCGAATTAATAGTCTGTCTAAAAAAGCGAAGACAACCGGTCTTACCGATAAAGAAAAACAAGAACAACAGGAATTAAGACAAGAGTACTTACGAGTCTTTCGTAGTTCAATGACAAATACACTACATTCAGTCAAAGTCATTGATCCAGAAGGAAAAGATGTTACTCCTAAAAAGTTAAAAGAAAGTAAGAAAAATAGGTTACATTAACAAGAATACATAGATATCTATGTATTCTTTTATTTTTTGTACATACTATTTGTGAATAGCACGTTATTCAATTTAGAAACAAGATCAATATGTTATGTACGACTAAGAAATACTTTGAAAGGATGTAACTACCAATGACTCATTCAATAACTGATTTATCAATTGCGTCAATACGTACACTGTCCATAGATGCTGTTGAAAAAGCAAATTCTGGACATCCGGGCATGCCTATGGGAGCGGCACCAATGACATACGCTCTCTGGACAAAACATATGAATCAGAATCCAACTAATCCAAATTGGTTTAATCGTGACCGCTTTGTATTATCTGCTGGTCATGGTTCAGCCCTCTTATATAGCATGCTTCATTTATCTGGGTATGACCTCACGTTAGAAGACCTTAAGCAATTTCGTCAATGGGGAAGTCGGACTCCAGGACACCCAGAGTTTGGGCATACTTCAGGTGTAGATGCAACAACAGGCCCACTTGGCCAAGGTATATCTATGGCAGTAGGAATGGCGATGGCTGAAAGACATTTAGCATCTACTTATAATAAAGATTCTTTTGAGTTAGTTAACCACTATACATATGCAATTTGTGGTGATGGGGACTTAATGGAAGGTATATCAGGTGAGGCTTCTTCACTTGCTGGACATTTGAAGCTCGGTCGATTAATTGTGTTGTACGACTCAAATGATATTTCGCTTGATGGAGATTTAGATCGTTCATTCTCTGAGTCAATTGAACAGCGTTATAAATCGTATGGCTGGCAATATATTCTTGTTGAGGATGGGAATGATGTAAATGCTATAGACCAAGCGATCCAAGAAGCCAAAAGTGATTTAAATCGTCCAACAATGATTGAAATTAAGACTACGATTGGCTATGGTTCTCCTAATCGTGCAGGAAAATCTAAGGCGCATGGTGAACCGTTAGGAGCAGATGAGTTAAAACTTACTAAAGAGGCGTATAATTGGACGTTCGAAGAGGACTTTTATGTACCTCAAGAAGTGTATGCTCACTTTGATGAAGTCATAAAGAAAGCGGGTCAACAAAAAGAAAATGAGTGGAGTCAATTATTTGATCAATACAAAGAAAAATATCCAGAGTTAGGAAAACAACTAGAATTGGCAATCAGTGGTAGCCTTCCGGAAGGCTGGGAAAAGACATTACCTGTATATGAAGAAGGTAAGAGTCTAGCTACACGTGCTTCTTCTGGTGAAGTGCTAAATGCCATTGCAAAAAGTGTCCCTCAATTCATAGGGGGTTCTGCTGACTTAGCTGGTTCTAACAAAACAATGATTACAGGTTCTCCAGATTATACTCCTGATGATTATAGTGGAAGAAATATCTGGTTTGGTGTTAGGGAGTTTGCGATGGGTGCTGCTCTAAATGGAATGGCGCTTCATGGAGGAGTAAAAATATTTGGAGGTACATTCTTTGTATTCTCAGATTATTTAAGGCCGGCAATCCGATTAGCTGCACTCATGAAACTACCTGTAACATATGTGTTTACTCATGATAGTATTGCTGTTGGAGAAGATGGACCTACGCATGAACCTGTTGAACAATTACCTGCGTTACGAGCAATGCCTAATTTATCGGTAATTCGTCCTGCGGATGGGAACGAAACAGCTGCTGCTTGGAGAACAGCATTGGAATCAACGAAGGTTCCAACAGCTCTGGTTCTAACTAGACAAAATTTGCCTACAATTGCTGGAACTTCTGAAAATGCCTATGAGGGAGTACAAAAAGGTGCATATGTTATTTCGCCTGCAAAATCAAATCAACCGGACGCATTATTGTTAGCGACTGGATCTGAAGTAAGTCTTGCAGTAGAAGCGCAGACAGTACTAGCAAACGAAAACATTGATGTATCAGTAGTCAGTATGCCTTCTTGGGACCGATTTGAAGCTCAACCTAAGGAATACAAGGATTCAGTTATCCCGAAAAGCGTTAAGAAACGTCTCGCGATTGAAATGGCTTTTCCTTTAGGATGGGAGCGTTATACTGGAGACGAAGGTGAGGTTCTTGGTATCACACAATTTGGTGCATCTGCTCCCGGGGAGATTGTTATGAAAGAATATGGTTTCTCAGTTGAAAATGTTGTAAAACGTGTGAAGGGACTTTTAGGGAAATAGTTAGTTATTCATTTCTTGAAAAGAGTGTGAATTCGTAATTGAATTCACACTTTTTATATTACTTGGAGGAAAGCTTCATTGGACAAAAACATTACTTTACTCAATATAAAAGCCTTTCGACAAAAAAAGACGTCTCTTTCTCCGGATTAAGACAAAAAAAGTATGCACTTTCCTCTATACTATTTTTAACGTTGAGCAGTTGGGTACAAGCCCTACTAATAGGTAGATATAGGAGGAAAGAGTATGAGAGACTATCACATATACTTAATTGAAGAAGAATTTGCAGCACACTACTTCGGTCGAGAATCACTAATCTATCATTTATTTCAAGATCATAATCAAGCAAAATCAAATAGAAAAGAAACCTTATCAAAGCAGATTGACTTTATAACTAAATCAATACCGGCATTGCGTATTCAACAAACAATTGAATCGAATCTATCCCGCTACTCTTCCTACAAGGTAGATAGTAATAAACATACACTCGAATGGAATGAATTTACGAGCTATGCAAAGCTTACAATACATAATCAATATATACATTTAGAATCTTCCGGAAGTTATGAAGCGGAAACTGCTTTCTTTGAAATATTACGAAAATTTGACCGGTGTTTTTTAGCGATGGATTTTAAGTCAAATAAATACGGTTGGTTAAATCCAATTAGAGAGCGAAAGTTTATTTAAAAATAGCTATGAAATCATAAAACAAATATTGTATAATAACTTAGGGTTTAGTACACTGTAATGTAGACAACATGAAGGAGGAAGTATTATGCAAACGTGGTTAGCCATTCTACTTATTGTGGTAGCTTTACTTGCTGGTGTTGCGCTAGGATTTTTTCTAGCACGTAAATACATGATGAGCTACTTAAAGAAAAATCCACCGATCAATGAGCAAATGCTAAAAGTTATGATGATGCAAATGGGTATGAAACCATCTCAAAAGAAGATCAATCAAATGCTAAAAGCAATGAACGGCCAAATGGATAAGCAATAAGATCGGACAGGCACTCTCTATGGGGTGCTTTTTTCTTTGAGATAAATTGATAGACTTTTTCATCTTTCCAGAATTTTATAATTTTGGTAAACTAGTTAGGCACTTATATAGTTTGGCGGGGGATAATAATGAAGATTTTTGCAGATTTAATGTGGTTTTTTAAACAGGAAAGGAAATCATATCTTACTGGTATATTTCTGCTGTTGCTTGTAGCTTTATTGGAGCTTGTGCCACCAAAGGTTATTGGAATGATGGTTGACTTTATCGAGCAAGGAACGCTTTCAAGGGAAGTTTTATTTAAATGGTTGGGGCTACTCTTGTTAACAGCATCTATGACTTATGTACTTCGTTTTTTTTGGAGGATTATGATTTTTGGCTCGTCTGTAAAGTTAGCTAGATTATTACGTAATCGCTTATTTGAGCATTTTACAAAGATGTCCCAGGCATTCTATCAAAATAAAAGAATCGGGGACCTTATGGCGCACTCGACAAATGACTTGCAGGCAATTCAGCAAACTGCTGGTTCAGGGGTATTAACTTTAGTAGATTCTCTTGCAACTGGAGGATTAGTTCTTCTCACAATGGCTTTCACAATAAATTGGAAGTTAACCTTGATTTGTTTAATTCCATTACCATTTATGGCACTATCAACAAATTACTATGGGTCTTTATTACATAAAAGGTTTCACAAAGCACAGGAAGCTTTTTCAAGTCTAAATGAAAAAGTACAAGAAAGTGTTAGTGGTATAAAGGTAATAAAAACATTTGGACAAGAGGAAGAAGATATAGAGTCATTTCGAAAGCAGTCTGATGATGTTGTAACAAAAAATTTAGCTGTAGCTAAAGTCGATGCATTATATGATCCGACAATCTCACTTATTGTAGGCTTTTCCTTCTTCTTAGCTATCGTATTTGGATCTCGTTTCGTGATTTCGGGTGAAATGACCTTAGGTGATTTAGTTTCTTTTACTACATATTTAGGATTGTTGATTTGGCCACTATTAGCCTTTGGCTGGTTGTTTAATATTGTGGAACGCGGTAGAGCATCTAATGATCGTGTTACGAAGCTATTATCAGAGCAGATTGATATTAAAGATAATGCAGGTGCTGTTGAAATTACCCCAGTGGGAGATATTACATATGCCATCTCTCATTTTTCCTATCCAGGAGAAAAAACGCGAGTTTTACAAAATATAAGGTTCCAACTTTCACGTGGAGAAACACTTGGAATTGTAGGGAAAACAGGAGTAGGAAAGACTACACTATTGAAATTACTTTTCCGAGAGTTTGAAGGGTATGAAGGGACTATTTCAATTGGGAAAAAGAACATAAAGGATTATAAATTAGAGTCTTTGAGAAAAGGAATTGGATACGTACCGCAAGATCATTTTCTTTTTTCAGCAACAGTTGCTGATAATATTGCGTTTGCCAAACCAGACGCTACTATGAGTGAAATTATAGGGGCAGCAAAACTAGCAAATATCCATGAAGATATCCTCCAATTTACTGATGGTTATGAAACTATAGTTGGAGAACGTGGTGTTTCCTTATCCGGAGGCCAAAAACAACGAATTTCAATAGCAAGAGCTTTGCTAGTTAACCCGGAAATATTAATTTTAGATGATTCGTTATCAGCTGTTGATGCCAAAACAGAGGAAGCTATCTTAAGGTCCTTACGTGAAAATCGAGAAGGGAAAACAACGATTATCACATCACACCGGTTGAGCGCTATTCAGCACGCCAATCATATTCTCGTTATTGATGACGGAAAAATTTTGCAACATGGTACACATGATGAACTTATGAATCTAGAAGGCTGGTACCGTGATATGTATCATCGTCAACAGCTTGAATCACTCGTTGAACACGGAGGGTAGACATGGAAAAGAACATAAAAAAAGAACAAAGACGTGTTTTAGTAAGACTACTTTCCTATACGAAGTCTCATATTAAGGAATTCTCCTTTGCATTTACATTATTACTTATTGCAACGTTAGCAGATATACTCGGGCCAATCTTAATAAAAATCTTTATTGATGATTATTTAACACCTAGACATTTGCCTTTACAGCCTTTAATGATCCTAGGTGGTACGTATCTCATTATTCATTTTACGAAGGTTATTCTTCAGTATTTTCAACTAGTTAAGTTTCAGGAGATTGCCCTGAAGATTATACGAGAAATGAGAATAGAAGTGTTCTCAAAAGTACAAAAGCTAGGCTTAAAATACTTTGACAAAACTCCCGCTGGAAGTATCGTTTCTAGAGTCACAAATGATACAGAGGCGATAAAGGATATGTTTGTAGAAGTAATTGCAACATTTGTTCAAAATGGCGTCTTTTTAGTTGGAATATTCATTGCTATGTTCTACTTAAATGTGAATCTAGCACTCTTCTGCTTAGTATTAATTCCGTTAATTTTTATATTAATGCAAACTTATCGTCGCTTTAGTTCCAGGTATTATCATGATATGAGAGAAAGAATTAGCCAGTTAAATGCCAAGTTAAATGAATCTTTGCAAGGAATGGCAATTATTCAAGTATTTCGACAGGAGAAAAGGTTACGCAAAGAGTTTGAAGAAATTAATGAAGCACACTATCAAGCGGGTGTGAAAAATATTAAGCTTGATGGACTTTTACTACGACCAGCAATTGATTTTCTGTATGTCTTAACGATTATTTTAGTACTTAGCTTTTTTGGTATTTCTGCGATGGAAAGCCCAATCGAAATTGGAGTATTATACGCCTTTGTAAACTACTTAGAGAGATTTTTTGAACCGGTTAATAACATGATGATGAGACTTTCAATTCTACAACAAGCTGTTGTTGCGTCACAAAGGGTATTTGACCTACTGGATAATGACGAATTAGCACCACAAGGAATTGGAAATGAGAATCCAATTATCGAAAAAGGTGAAATCGAGTTTAAAAATGTCAGTTTTTCATATGATGGGAAACGTGATGTATTAAAAAACATCTCGTTCTCTGCTAAAAAAGGTGAAACAGTGGCGTTGGTTGGTCACACAGGTAGCGGTAAAAGTTCAATTATAAATTTGTTATTACGTTTTTATTCAATTGAGCGTGGTGATATTTTACTAGATGGAAAATCAATTAAGACTTTCAAAGATCAACAATTGAGAAATAATATTGGGTTGGTTTTACAGGACCCTTTCCTATTTGTTGGATCGATTAAGGATAATTTACGTTTAAACGACCCAACTATTACTGACCGAGAAATAGAAGATGCTGCAAAGTTTGTTCAAGCTGATTCATTTATAAGAAAACTAGATGACGGATATGATCATAAGGTTGTTGAAAGGGGAGCTACTTTCTCAAGTGGGCAAAGACAATTATTAGCCTTCGCACGTACAATTGTAACAAACCCTAAAATTCTTGTATTAGACGAGGCAACTGCAAACATTGATACAGAAACAGAGGAAGCAATCCAAGAGGCACTTGAAAGAATGAGAAAGGGTCGAACAACAATTGCAATTGCACACCGTTTGTCAACTATACAAGATGCCGATTTGATCTTAGTGCTTCACCAGGGTGAGATTGTCGAGAGGGGAACACATCAGGAATTGTTGGCGCAACAAGGTTTGTATTATAAAATGTTTTTACTTCAGAATGGAAGTGTGGAAAAAGTACAAAATGCGGTAATGTAATGATAATTCCCTTAAAAGAAGCCTCTCATGAATTTGAGAGGCTTCTGACTGATTTTCCAGCAATATTATATTGATTAAGAAGGTCGTCCAAATCTTGACTGATTTTTATCGTTGGAGTAGCGTTTAGACCATGTTTAAAAACAATTTCGATAAGTTCTGCTCGCTTTTGTTCAATCAAAACTAGTAGTTGATCATTTGACACGAGGACCTTGTCCTTTCTTTATGTTGTAATAGGTAATAATAATATTTCTATTTTTGATAACTTATGTTAGGGTTATCAAGTCCAGCTCCAGCACCTAGCCCCTCGAGGTCGCTTCACCCCTCCAGCGGCGGCTATAGCCTCCTCGTCAGGGTTCCGACGCACAGGACGTGCTAGTGCCGACGTTGCCACAGGAGACGTGGCGACATTAGTCGGCCAGCGCTTGTCGGACTTGCACAGGATGTGCTGACATCGACGTTCGCCACAGGACGTGGCGGCTATTTAGTCGATGTTCCTTTTTTTAAAGGTGCTTGCGCTTTTATATTTAAATCGGTAATTGATAGTATAACATATAATGGCAATTAAATGGGAAGTGGAATGGATATGGAAAAATATACAAGGTTTCCATAGTAGTAATGACACAAAACTGTCAAACAAAAGATTATGCTATCGATAGTATCTTTGCTAGAATTAGAAGTAACAATTACATTAGGGGCTGTTTGTATGACAGATGTAAATATTCTATTGGCTTTAGGTGCAGGTTTCTTATCGTTTATCTCACCTTGTTGTCTGCCGTTATATCCAGCTTTTTTATCTTATATAACGGGAGTTTCGGTAAGTGAATTAAAACAGGATAATGCTATGCTACAAAAAAGAAGCATTCTACATACAATATTCTTTTTAATTGGTTTTTCAAGTATCTTTGTAATGTTAGGTTTCGGTACTTCTTTTATTGGGAAATTATTTAGTGAGTATCAAGATTTAATACGGCAGCTTGGTGCCATACTAATCATTTTCTTTGGATTAATTGTAGTTGGTTTATTAAAACCGAAACTTTTAATGAAAGACCGTAAATTTGAATTTAAGAATCGTCCAGCTGGATATATAGGTTCAATTTTTATTGGTATGGCTTTTGCTGCAGGTTGGACACCGTGTACAGGTCCAATTTTAATGTCGGTCATAGCACTAGCGGGATCAAATCCTGAATCAGGCATGCTATACATGATTGCATATTCCTTAGGGTTCTCTATCCCATTCTTAATTCTTTCATTTTTCATTGGACGTTTACAATGGATCCGTAGAAATAGCATGAAAATTGTTAAAATCGGTGGTTACGCCATGATTATCATGGGGGTTATTTTGTATTTTGACTGGATGACAAAAATAATTGCTTATGCTTCTGCATTATTTGGAGGATTTACAGGTTTTTAATCGAATATATAATATAGCATTATTAGTTTTATTCCTCACACAGGGAGGAAGCTATAATGGTAAGGTGAAATGGGAAGAATAGGTAGGTGTTGAATACCTTTCTAATCCTAGATTGTGCAACAATTGAACAGTAGAGACAAGAAGGTACTGTTCATAGATTAAGGAGGTTTCAAAAGTGGCAAGAATTCTAATAGTAGATGATGCGAAATTTATGAGATTGACCTTAAAAAATATATTGGTTAAAGCAAATCATGAAGTGATTGCTGAGGCTGAAAATGGAAAAGAAGCAGTACAGAAATTCAATGAGTTAAAACCAGATATCGTAACGATGGATGTTACAATGCCGGAGATGAATGGTTTAGATGCTCTAAAAGCAATAAAAGAGAGTGATCCACAAGCAAAAGTAATTATGTGTTCCGCAATGGGACAACAAAAGATGGTTGTTGAAGCTATCTCCGCAGGTGCAAAGGATTATATTGTAAAGCCGTTCGATGACAGCAAGGTAATTGATGCAATAAATAGAGTACAACGGTAAGAATAAAACCATTTAAGAGGTGATTTCTTAAATGGTTTTTTTATGTTACTATCGAAGTAGTTAATTAGCTTATGAAAAAGGATTGATTCGTTTGGCAATCGCTTCATCTATAGTCGCTATTATTATGGCGATATTTGTTACATTTTTACGTTCAAAGTCTTCTCAAAGACCCGCCTCTATAAAGAAAATTATTTTACCTCCGATTTTTATGAGTACGGGTGCCTTAATGTTTGTGCATCCGATGTTTCGGGTAACACCCTTAGAAATTGTCGAGGCAATTACAGTAGGTATGTTATTTTCATTATTATTAATTAAAACGTCATCGTTTGAGATAAAAGGAAATGATATTTATCTAAAAAGATCAAAAGCATTTATGTATATATTAATTGGTTTATTGGCTTTTCGGATTATTTTAAAATCAATATTAAGCACTACTATAGACATTGGGGAGCTTAGTGGTATGTTTTGGATACTTGCCTTCGGAATGATTGTTCCGTGGAGAATTGCAATGTTTGTTAAATATAAAAGACTCGCCGCTACATTAGTTAATGGGAATTAATAAAAAACTCGGTACATAAACAACATCTAACGAAGAAGAGTGTTGTTTGTAGCCGAGTTTTTTTATTACAAAATGTATTAGTATTACATTATTCAGGTTTTTTAAAATAATTCCTTATAAGGCGCTATATCAATTTGTTTTTCATGTAATGTTTTTAACAAAAATTTATGGTCGCGCTTAGGAGTAGCGACTATATATCCTTTTACGACAAGGTCTTGTGAAATTGTTTTTGCTTTCTCCTGTAGAGCTAGTTCCCCTATTTTCCCTGCGATTTTCTGTCTAGCAACGTCCCGGAAAAGTTCTGGGACAGGTTTCACTAGGTCTTCCAGCAATTTCTTTTCTTCGTCAGGCCATAAATGACGAGTTTTTTCTATGTAATAATCCTGCCAATCTAATTCAGATTTACCATCTTCTTTAGGAAGTTTTTTTAAGAATTTGCGGAACATAAAGAAGCCGCCAATTCCCAGCATTGTTATGAAAAATACTACCCATATTAGGATAAACCATAAAAACCATCCAGTTAACTGCTGCATATATTGTCACCTCAATGCTTTATTATACCTTACTTTGTATGTGTTTTGAACTAGTTTAGTTTGGAGAATCTCTAATTTTTATTATAGAATATAGTGCTACAAAAATACTGTTGAATAGATATCCTATTTTCACACATATCCAGCTCTTTCAAGGGAAATCTATAAGTATGAAAAAAATACTGTTATTTGCAATGATATTTGTATTTGGAATGAATGTAGGTACTGGTAATGCAGAGAACTTGGTTCGTGTTCGCCTTGAAAACTTCATAGGTGAAACAAACAAAGTAGATTTTTACTTTTCTGGTGACTATTTTACACTTGACCCTACCTTAATACTAGAAGAAGGAGTGAACTATTGTTTAACGGTAAAGAATGGAACGCTATACATCAAAGGTGGCGGGGTAAAGCAAAGGGTAGACGAACCATTTCTATTAGTTCCCAGAGATTATAGTGAAAAGAATAAAGTTACTTTAAATGAACGTCCTTACTTAGGTGCAATGGAGTTTCAACTAGAAAATAAGCATCACATACGTCCTGTAAATCAACTTCCATTAGAGGATTATTTAAAGGGAGTTGTACCACTTGAAGTATTTCCGTCTTGGCATATCGAAGCATTAAAAGCACAAGCGTTAGCTGCTCGGACTTATGCTGTTAGTCATCTTAAGGAAGATATGGATGATACAACCTTTTATCAGGTATACGGTGGATACGCATGGAATGCTCGTACAACCAAGGCTGTTGAAGATACAAAAGGCCAGGTGATTACGTATAAAAATAAATTAATTGATGCATTCTACTCTGCTAGTAATGGTGGGAAAACAGAGAACAACACGAATGTATGGGGCGGGGATTCAAGATCATTCTATCCAATAAAAGACGATCCATACGATCCTGTACATCCTTGGGAATTCACCCTTAAAAAATCACAAATTGATTTAACCAAAATAGACTTCAATATAGATGAATCATGGGAACTATTAAAGGAAAAGGATTCAGAGATTACATCTATTATGAAGAAGTCAATTAATAGACAAGGCTACCCGGGAGATATTGTTATTTTATCTATCCCGAAATTTGAGTTATCAAACGATAGATTTAGTTCTGATCGTTCTATGAAAGGCTCAATTGAAGTTGAATTTTTACAAAGATTACTGGATGACACAATTCTCCTTGGAACGATTAACCTGGATAATGTCAATTTAAACAGAATTCGTCCAATGATTGGTGGCAGTATTTTTAAGAGTTATTATATTGAATCACTCGAGGATGACGGTACTAAATATACAATGAAAGGTAGAGGGTATGGACATGGAGTTGGTATGAGTCAGTGGGGCGCAAGCCGAATGGGCGAGCAAGGAAAGAACTATAAAGAAATTGTCCAATTCTACTTTCCAGGCACAACAATTACCACATTACCAGTTACTAAATAAAATGAAGTTTCATGTAGGCTAAACTAATAATACGAGAAGAAAGTCCTGTATAGAATTACAGGACTTTTATCTTTATATGCTTTTTCTTTTTACTTCGTTTAGTATGTTTATTAATAAAAATCTCTAGTATTTCATTTCGAAATAGAGCTTTTATTTTCATCTTCTCTAAATCGAAAGGTAGAGTAACAATTCTTTCCGCTATTACTTTATTTGTAGGAGGTTCGCTGCTCTCTAAAATCTGAATATTGATTGTATCATTTTTTAACTTGAGATTGATTTGGTTCGGAAGATAACCTGTTAATTCAGCCTCAACAATATACTCATCTTGTGTTTCAAATAAATCAACTCTAAATTGATACGAATCAAGCGGACTTGTAAAAGGGTCATCAAAAAATTGTCTCATCCAATCCTCTAAACCTTCTATTGGTAATGGCTTGGGATTATCAAAATTATTCATTTGCATAGACCTCCATTAATTTCTATATTCAGGATATTCAAAAATTATTAATTCGTGTTAGGACAAACCGAACAAACTTATTTGAAAATCTAATGCATTCATGTCAGAATAAAAGCTAAATAGGAGCGTTGGAGGAAACTGTTATGAAGGATGATGTTCGGTATCTCCCTGCTATACATGAGTTGCAAAACCATAAGAACTTTCGAGAAATTGAAACCAATTATGGAATAAGGGAAGATGAGGTTACAAGGATATTACGAGGTATAATTGATAAAATTCGAAAGCAAATTTTAGAAAATAATTGGGAAGAGAGTATGCATACAAAACAGGAGTTTATAGAATATATCTTCCGTATGCTAAACTCACACGTAAAAGATGCAACAGACCTTTATTTAAAGACTACCATAAATGGTACTGGCACAGTTCTACATACAAATCTTGGACGGGCTAGACTAAGTGAAGATGCTGTAAGGCATGTCAATAAGGTTGCACAGGGTTATTCAAATCTTGAATATGATTTAGCTAAAGGGGAAAGGGGTTCACGCCATTCTATTCTAGAAGAGACCATTAAGCGATTAACAGGTGCAGAAGCGGCAATGGTCGTCAATAATAATGCTGCTGCTGTATTTTTAATATTACGCGGACTTGCGGAAAACAAGGAAGTTGTAGTGTCGCGCGGTCAATTGGTTGAGATAGGCGGTTCGTTTCGTGTATCTGAAATCATGGAAGAAAGTGGTGCCAGATTAGTTGAAGTAGGTACGACAAACAAAACACACCTGTGGGACTATGAACAAGCTATTTCTGAACATACCTCTATGATACTTAAGGTACATACTAGTAATTTCAAAACAATCGGCTTTACGAAAACTGTTGAAATATCTGAACTTTTATCTCTACGTAAATATAAAGAAGATATCATTATTTATGAAGATCTAGGTAGTGGTGTTCTTTACAAATTTAAGGAGCATGGGATTGGCGATGAGCCAACTGTAAAACAAGTGTTAGACCAAGGAGTGGATATAGTCTCATTTAGTGGAGATAAACTTCTAGGAGGTCCACAAGCGGGAATAATTGCAGGAAAAAAAGAACTAATTTCTCGTTTGAAAAAACACCAGTTAGCACGTGTGCTGCGTGTAGATAAAATGACTTATGCTGCACTTGAATCGACTCTGCTTTCTTATTTAGGTGATAATGTTTATGAAATTCCAACGATAAGGGATATTCTTCTAAGTAAAGAAGAAATCTATGAAAGATGCTCTCGATTTAAAAATGATTTACATGAAATTACTACTAATTTTGATTCTAGCATAATGGAAGATGCTTCTACCATTGGTGGTGGAACTATGCCTGGAGTTGAAATCCCAACGTATGTAGTCGTTTTAACACATAAAACAAAGAGTGCTGAAGAAATTTCAAAACAGTTAAGAACATACTCTACTCCGGTAATTGCCAGAGTTAAAAACGAAAAGGTACTTCTGGATTTCCGTACTATTACTATATCGGAAATAAAAGTAGTAGTAGAAGCTTTCAAAGCTATTGATATAGATTAATGTGTGTGGAATATAGGATGAAAAAGCCGCCTTTGCGGCTTTTTGTGTTCCTTTTACATATCATGTCCAGAGTTATTCTTTTGTCTTGTATGATTACGATTTTTTACTTTTTTTGAGCCGCTTAATGGTTGAGGTTGGTTACCTTCATTTTGGCCGCCGTTTGCTCGAATGTCTTTAAATGTATTTTTTTCTCCCATCTCTTATCCCCCCTTATATGTATTAGGATAATGTTTTTCCACTTTTTTATGCGAAAAGTGACTGAATGATTTTATGGAAAAAAGGTAAGCTATTATTGAAATTCATCCTAGAGGGAGATGACATAATGCCTTATCACAAAAACAAGCAACAAGCCTTTCAGGCTGCGCAACAAGGAACTGAGCAGGCTAGAGATGTTTATGAAAATATTGTTAAAGATGATCCAGATTATGGTGTTCACTTAAAGCGGTTGAAAAATGAAGTGAATGAAGCGTACCAACAAATTGAAAATGCACTTGAGGTTGCTTCAGAACATCAAAAAACTCAACTAGAACAATTTCAGAATGATTTACAATCCATTATGAATGAGGTTAATGAATAATTGGATAAATAAAGTAAGCCCGCATCAAAGCGGGCCTTTATTATTTCCAACATATTAATTTGTTTACTGATTCTTTTTTCTCTTTTTATTGTTTTGGCGCTGTTCAGCTGTTAGGGGTTCATTAGAAAATTCCTCATTAAAACCTGCTCCCACTCCTTGAGCACTAGCTGCATTCATACCTGGACGTACATGATTTGCTTTGCGCTTCGACATTCTTTTCACCTCCGTCATTATTTTATATCTACTATCGATAAATTATCCTTCTTCTCTATAAGTTAAACTTATAGATGACAATAACTTTCTTGTTATTTACTTATGTATATAGTTATATTAATATATGTAATGCAGGAATATTATGGAGTAAATAAAATTCTCTTATATTTCGACATTTCGAGCAATTTGAGCTATTATTTAATCAAAGGGGGAATACATATGGCAAAAAAAGATGTTTTTAATGCACGTTCTTCATTTGAAGTTAACGGTAAAAAGTATAATTTTTATAATCTAAAAGCATTAGAAGATGCAAATATTGGTAATGTTTCAAAATTGCCATATTCAATTAAGGTTCTTTTAGAATCTGTATTACGTCAGGTTGACGGAAGAGTTATTACAAAAGAACATGTTGAAAACTTAGCAAAATGGGGAACTGACGAATTACAAGAAGTTGATGTACCATTCAAACCTTCACGTGTAATTCTTCAAGACTTCACTGGGGTACCTGCTGTAGTTGATTTAGCTTCTTTACGTAAAGCAATGGCAGATATGGGTGGAGATCCTGACAAAATTAATCCAGAAATTCCAGTTGATTTAGTAATCGACCACTCTGTTCAAGTAGATAGAGCTGGAACACTTGATGCACTACAATTCAACATGGATCTTGAATTTGAAAGAAACGCTGAACGTTATAAGTTTTTGAGCTGGGCTCAAAAGGCGTTTGATAATTACCGTGCTGTTCCACCAGCTACAGGTATTGTTCACCAAGTTAACCTTGAGTATTTAGCAAATGTTGTTCATGCTGTTGAAGGTGAAAATGGAGAATTTGAAGCGTTTCCAGATACATTAGTTGGTACTGACTCTCATACTACGATGATTAACGGTATTGGTGTACTTGGATGGGGTGTTGGAGGAATTGAAGCTGAAGCAGGTATGCTAGGCCAGCCTTCTTATTTCCCAGTACCTGAAGTAATTGGGGTTAAATTAGTTGGTACATTACCAAATGGTACTACTGCAACTGATTTAGCACTTAAAGTGACTCAAGTACTACGTCAAAAAGGTGTAGTAGGGAAATTCGTAGAATTCTTTGGTCCTGGTGTTTCTCAGTTACCACTTGCTGATAGAGCAACAATCTCTAACATGGCTCCAGAATATGGTGCAACATGTGGATTCTTCCCGGTTGATAGCGAAGCAATTGAGTATCTTCGATTAACTGGCCGTGACGAAGAACAAATCAAGGTTGTAGAGGAATACTCTAAAGCTAACGGTTTATTCTATACTCCTGATGTAGAAGATCCAACTTTCACATCTGTTGTAGAAATCGACCTTTCTGAAATTGAAGCAAATCTTTCTGGTCCTAAGCGTCCACAAGATTTAATTCCACTTTCAAAAATGAAAGAAGCTTATCAAACAGCTCTAACTGCTACTGGTAACCAAGGGTATGGTTTAACACCTGAGGAAATCAACAAGGAAATCACTGTTAAGTTCAATAACGGCGATGAAGTACAAATGAAAACTGGTGACATCGCAATTGCTGCGATTACTAGCTGTACAAATACTTCAAACCCATACGTAATGCTTGGTGCTGGTCTTGTTGCAAAGAAAGCAGTTGAAAAGGGCTTAGAAGTACCTAAATATGTAAAAACATCTTTAGCACCTGGTTCTAAGGTTGTTACTGGTTACTTAGAAGATTCAGGTTTACTTCCATACCTTGAAAAACTTGGCTTTAGCACTGTTGGTTATGGTTGTACAACATGTATCGGTAACTCAGGTCCTCTTGCGGACGAAATTGAGAAAGCAGTTGCTGAAAATGACTTAGTCATTACATCAGTTCTTTCTGGTAACCGTAACTTTGAAGGACGTATTCATCCTCTAGTAAAAGGTAACTACCTTGCATCACCACCATTAGTAGTGGCTTATGCACTAGCAGGAACTGTTGATATCGATCTTCAAAATGAACCTATCGGTAAAGATAAAGATGGCAACGATGTATTCTTTAATGACATCTGGCCAACTGCGGAAGAAGTAAAAGAGGAAGTTAAAAAGACAGTTACTCCAGAGTTATTCAGAAAAGAATACGAGCGAGTATTTGATGATAACAAGCGTTGGAACGAAATCGAAAGCACTGACGAAGCATTATATGTTTGGGATGAAGAATCAACATATATTCAAAATCCTCCATTCTTTGAAGGATTATCTGCTGAGCCAGGCGAAGTTAAACCACTTACTGGTTTACGAGTTGTAGGTAAATTTGGTGATTCAGTAACAACTGACCATATTTCACCAGCTGGTTCTATCGGAAAAGATACTCCAGCAGGTAAATATCTACAAGAAAAAGGCGTGTCACCTCGTGACTTTAACTCTTATGGTTCAAGACGTGGTAATGACCGTGTTATGACAAGAGGTACATTTGCAAACATCCGTATCCGTAACCAAATTGCACCAGGTACAGAAGGTGGTTGGACTACTTACTGGCCAACTGGCGATGTTATGTCTATCTATGATGCTTGTATGAAATATAAGCAAGATGGAACTGGCTTAGTTGTTATTGCTGGTAATGATTATGGTATGGGTAGCTCTCGTGACTGGGCAGCTAAAGGTACAAACCTTCTTGGTATTAAGACAGTTATCGCTGAAAGCTTTGAGCGTATACACCGTAGTAACCTTGTATTAATGGGTGTACTTCCACTTCAATTCAAACAAGGTGAAAATGCTGAAGTTCTTGGCTTAACTGGTACAGAAACTATTGAAGTTCAAATTGACGAAAATGTTAAGCCTCGTGATTACGTAAAAGTAACCGCTACAGACGAAGCAGGAAACAAGAAAGAATTTGAAGTACTTGTTCGTTTTGATAGTGAAGTAGAGATTGATTACTATCGTCACGGTGGTATTCTACAAATGGTTCTTCGTGACAAAATGAAGGGCTAAAAAGAAAAGCGGAAGCGTCTTGCTCAGAAACGAGAAAACTGGCCGACTAAAACCGCCACGTCCTGTGGCACCATCGGCACTTGCACTTCCTGTGCGTCGGAGAGTCCGACGAAGAGGCGTTTTTTGCCTCTGTAGGAGGAGTTGAAGTTTCTCGAGTTTCTAGACGCTGTAGCTAGACAATTACGAAAAGCGGAAGCGAAAAAAGACAGTTTTGTGAAATTCACATAACTGTCTTTTTTTATAATTGAAATGTATGGTTTAATAAACATATACATGTTAGTAATGTAAATAAAAACCGTTTGGCTTTCGTAATTTGTGGAGGAAACGCATATGAGAAAATTTGTAATAACCATAATAATTCTTGGGTTAGCAGGTTATGCAATTTGGCAGTTCATTGAAGAACAGAAGCGTGGAGTGACAGGGATTGAAATTGGTAATACTGCGCCTGACTTTGAGGTCCAATTATTAGGTGATGAAAACGAGACGATTCGTTTATCGGAGCTACGTGGGAAGAAGGTTGTTATTAATTTTTGGGCATCTTGGTGTAAACCATGTCGGGAAGAAATGCCAGAAATACAAAAATTTTATGAAACAAAAAGCGATGATGTTGAAGTTCTAGCAATTAATATGACTGCATCTGAAGTTAAACCCGAAAATGCAAAAGAATTTGTTGAGGGAAAGGGATATACCTTCCCACTCTTATTTGATGTTAAAAACCAAGCTAGCAGTGATTATAAAGTATTAGGTTTACCCGAAACGTTCTTTATAAATTCTGATGGTACAATTAACGATTATATTAAAGGACAAATGAATATGGAGACCTTAGAAAAAAAGGTATCAGAATTAAAATAAAGTATTACGAACAAGAGTCAAAAGGCTCTTGTTTTTTCTTTTTATAATTTTTTTTAGTTAATTTTCGAAAATTTGTAATAATTTCAGCGTCTTTTGGAGATTAATAATATTACAATAGTAATAGAGGAAGGTGAGAATTTTGAGAAAAGTACGAAAAGCTAGCTTTGCTGACTTAGTTAATGAGAACAAGCAACAATTATTAAAAGACCAAGAAGCAATGGATCGAATCGAGGCAAGACTAGAACAAAAAAGACTTGAAAAAGCTGAATAGTTTTGCAAGCGGATTCAAGATTATCTTTTCATATAATGGATGTAATCCCCAGTCTCCTTCTTACATGAGAAACACTTTCTCTGGTGATAATGAAAAGGAGGAGGGGGATTTTAATATGCCAAGAAATTATCACAATCAATTCAAGAATAACCAAATTGGTACACAACCAAGAGGTTTTGGCGGTAATAAAGGGAAAAAAATGCAAGATAAATCTGGAGAGCATGCACAGGTAATTCAAACAAAAGGTGAATAGTAGCAAGTATAAAAGGAGGACGTGTGACAACGTCCTTTTTGCATGTATGTTTGTATAGAACAGTGTATCTGTTTAATGGGAGAACTTGGTGGATGTGGGGACGGTTTAATGCCTAACTTCCTTCTTTTGTTATGAAATATTTTTACCTAATTGAAGCACAATAGGTATGTAAGATTAAGTAACTACATAGGAGGAAACAGAATGACTCATAATAGACCAAAACCAGATGATCGAAGTGATAATGTAGAAAAGCTTCAAGAGATGGTCCACAATACAATCGAGAATATCGAAGAAGCTCATGAGGCAATGGAATTTTCAAATGCAGAGGAACGTGAACGTATTGAAGCGAAAAATAGACGAAGAGAAGAGTCTATTACTGCGATGAGAGAAGAAATTAAAGACGAAGCTTCAGACAGGGAAAATGGTTATCAATAAGTTACAATGAAAAGTATGCCGTATGATGGCATACTTTTTTAATGATTATTACTTTATTTCACGGTATATAGTGCTGGCTTAAATTGTATGTAGATTTTTCAATTTATGATACTATTATGGTTATAATTGTAAAACAGATAGGGAGAGAGTTAACTTGTTAATTTCAGAAAAAGAAGTAGAAGTACGATACGCAGAAACAGATCAAATGGGAGTCGTTTACCACGCTAACTATCTAGTTTGGATGGAACTTGGTAGGACTCAACTAATAAAGGATCTTGGTTTCAGTTATGCAGCAATGGAGGCAGAAGGCATAATTTCTCCTGTAATTGATTTGCAGGTTTCATATAAAAAACCACTTACATACGGGCAAACTGCACTAGTAAAAACATGGATAGAACATTATGATGGTCTACGTGTTATTTATGGATATGAAATTCAAACACCTGGGGGAGATATCTCAGTAACTGCAACTTCTTCACATGTTTGTGTGAAAAAAGAATCTTTTCGACCAATTCAAATTAGAAAACACTATCCAGATTGGCATGCTGCCTACGAAAAAGCAAAGAAAAAGGAATAGTTGAAGGAAAGAAATTATTGGTTTAGAGTAATGGCTATTTTTGCAAACCTTGTTGCATATGGAAGGCATTGATATGTTTCACAAGGGTGATTGGAGCGCAGGGTGCGAGACTCCTCGAAAATGCTTTGCATTTTCTTCGTGCGTGGGAGAATTCAAAGGAGACCCTCAAAGTCCTGCGGGAAAGTCATAGAATCGTCTACTAAAAGCCGCCACGTCCTGTGGCGAACGTAGACGTCAGCACATCCTGTGCAAGTCAGTGAGACCCCGCAGGAGCTTTTGACTTGTCTAGCTTCAGCGGCTAGAAACTCGAGAAATTTCAACTCCTCCGTCAGAGGCAAAAAGCGCCTCTTTTGTCGGAGTCTCCGACGCACAGGATGTGCTAGTGCCGCCAAAGCCACAGGACGTGGCGTTATTGGCGGCCAATTTCCTCGTTTCTGGTCGAGCCGCTTCAGCATTTCATTGAGGAGGCTCACGGTCCGCCCGCGGAAAGCGAGTGCCAGGAGCGGAAATCACCCAACTTAGTACCCTTTCATTCTTAATTAAAACAAGTCCAATAAAAACTCCTATAAAAACAAGCTTTTAGAAAAGAGCAAAGAAAAGACACTTCATTTACAAATGTGAAGTGTCTTTTCTCCTTTTCTATTTAATTAACTACATTAAATTCTGGTTCATTCAGTTTTTCATTGAGTGTAATTGAAACACTATGATCATCTAAATACCAAAGATCTTCTTCTCTAATATAAAATGTAATTCCAGAAGCTTCAGTTTTGACACCGATATGCTCTGCTGGTTCTATAGAGAGTCCAAGTGAAAAACCTTTTTGGAAGGAACTAAATCCCCCGTATCTTACAAAAAATCGGACAGAGTCACCTTTGTTAAGCATTAATTCATCTTTGTACCATTCTGCAGCTTTTTCTGAAATAAGTAAATCCATTTAACAGCACATCCTTTAATGAACTACCTTTATTATATAATTAAACTTGAAAAGAATACAAAAGTCTGATTTGTGAACTTTTTATCCTGGTGTAATCGTTCGTTTTACTACGTAGTACGAATGATTACGTTTAGGTGGGAGATAACTGATGCTAATACTCCGATATGTTCATCTAACAATCAGTTGTGAAGTACAAAACCCTACGGATTGAAGTTTCACTTTATTCTCTTCCATTTATCCATTGAGACATATGCTGGTTTGTTTCCTCGTATACAGCAGATGCATTGCTGAGTCCAACCGAACCCGCGTTCTCTAAAGGAACGACTCGAAAATTACGGTACCTTTGACTTGTTACGTAAGTGGGTATGAAGGATGGATTTTCTAGACGAATTTCAGTTTCACCCTTGGTCTTAATATCCTTCACAATTTCTATTTGAAAAACGCCACCAATATCTTTATAATCCTTCATTTGTCCAGATAAAAAGTTTCCTAATGAATAAATGACAAATGTTTCATTTCCGTCTTTGCCACTCAGCCACTCCATAGGTTGGAGAACATGTGGGTGATGTCCGATTATCAAATTTACCCCTTCATCAGCAAGTTCTTGAGCAAGCGTTTTTTGTTCATCATTTGGTATCCGTTGATATTCATTACCCCAATGCATACTAACAGCTAGTACATCAGCTAATTCTTTTGCCTTTTTTATATCCTCTTTTATTAGGTCCATATCAATCAAATTGACCAAATACTCTTTTCCCTGTGGTACTGGAATGCCATTCGTTCCGTAGGTGTAAGAGAGAAATGCAATTTTTATTCCATTTCGATTTATTACTCTAATATGCTCTCTATCTTCAGGACTTCGGTAGCCACCTGTATAATCCATACCAATGTCCGTTAGATATTTGGTGGCATTTAAGATAGCTTTCTCTCCACGATCAAGTGTATGATTGTTTGCAATTGAAACAATGTCTACACCTGCATCTTGTAATGCATCAGCAACTTCAAAAGGACTGTTAAAGCTTGGATATGTGGATAATCCAATCTCTGTACCTCCAAGAATTGTTTCTTGGTTAGCAATTGTTAAATCTGCATTTTCTAAGTGTTCTTTAACTCCCGCCAGCATGGGCTTGAAATCATAACTATCTGCCGTTTTAGCATCATTGTAAACTGTTCCGTGAATTAAAATATCACCTACTGCGGCAAGTGTCATAGATGTAGTAAAAGGTTTAAATTCTTGTTCAGTTTGTTTTGTTTCGTGTTTTTGTACAACAAAAGTTTCTGAAGAAGTACCATTTTGTATTAGTCCGATTGATAAATAGGTAACTGAACCGAGCAAAAGTAAGATGAAAATGGTGAGTAGGTATAAAGGACGTCTTTTCTTTCGTTTTCTCATGTAACAAAACTCCCTAAATATGATAATTCTACTATAATATAAAGTAAGTTGAAAATGTTAGAAATTTATCGAATTTTGTCAGGTTTTTTGAGGTATTTCATAAGTCGAAATAAATTTTGAAGGATATTTTATTAGCTTGTCGAATAGAGTAGTTATGGCTTTAAAAATTTATAAAGAAGGTGTAGATAAATGAACTTTCAGAAACCGGATGTTGAACAATTTTTCAGGACCTTTGGCATTCAAAATTTCACAGTTAGTCCTGATGAAAAACAGCTCGTCTTTAGCACGAATTTAAGCGGTAAATATAATCTTTGGGCAATAGACTTCCCTAATAACTTCCCATATCCGCTAACTTTCATTGATCAAAGTTGCCAAGAACTTACATATGAGAAAAATGGACGGTTTTTAATAGCTGGATTTGATAAAGACGGAGATGAGAATACCCAACTTTATGCACTCCAACCACAAGGTGGAGATCTAAAGCCGATTCGATTACAAGAAGGTCATAGACATATGAATCCAATCCTTTCAAAGGATGGAGAACGCTTGTATTATACATCGACTAAAGATAATCCAATGTATTTAAACTCATATTCCTATAACCTTGTGACAGGGGAAGAAACTGTCTTGAATGAAGGTTCAGAAGCTGCAACCTACCTTGGAGTATTAAGTCCAGATGAGACAAGCAATATACACTTACAAACATTTGCAAATACGCACTCAATAGCGTTTTTACATCGAAACGGAGAGGCAATTCGATTAACTCCAGAAACGGATAAGCAACATACTGTCTCTGATGTATTGTTTGTATCTGAAGACGAAATATTCTTAGTGACGGATTACGATGATGATTTCTCATACTTAGCGAAATATAATGTAGAAGAAAGACAATTTTCTAAATTAGTTGCTTTTGAAAATGAGGATTTTAAAGCTATTAGATATAATAAAGCGTATAATACAATTTACATTGCTAGTGAGAAGGGAGTAGAAGACTTCCTATACGCTTATGATTTAACTTCTGGTGAGGTAACTAAGCTCGAAACACCTGTGTCTGTTATTGAAAAATTGATTGTTACGGAATCAAACAATATTTATGTACTAGGTCGTTCTGCAACAAGACCATTTAATATCTATAAGCGTGAAGCTAGCTCAAAAACTTGGGAAACTTGTACTAATTATGGTGTACCTGGGGTTAGTGAAGAAGAACTTGTAAATCCTGATGTTGTTAAATACCCTTCTTTTGATGGCCTTGAAATTGAGGCGCTATTTTTTAAAGCGAAGGAAGACGTATCAAATGGACATGTCATCCTATGGCCTCATGGTGGACCACAAGCAGCAGAAAGAAAGTCATTCAGAGCAATGTTTCAATTTTTAGTGAATCGAGGATACAGCATCTTTGCTCCAAATTTCCGTGGTTCAACTGGTTATGGGTTATCATATACCAAAATGGTAGAAGGAGATTGGGGATACGGGCCACGCTTGGATAACATAGAGGGAATAGAATGGTTAATCAAGAATGGTTATGCTGACCGTGATCGAATCTTGTTATTAGGTGGAAGCTACGGTGGTTATATGGCGTTATTACTACATGGTAGACATCCAGAATATTTCAAGGCAGTTATTGATATCTTTGGACCAAGTGATTTATTTTCCTTCATCAATTCGGTACCAGAACATTGGAAGCCTATCATGAACCAGTGGGTAGGGGATCCTGAAAGAGATAGAGAAAAATTAATTGAATACTCACCAATTACTCATCTAGATAATATGAGTAAGCCGATGTTAGTAATCCAAGGTGCGAATGACCCGCGTGTTGTAAAAGCGGAATCTGATAAAATTGTTCAAGCATTACAAGATAAAGGTGTTAAAGTTGAGTACCTCGTACTTGAAGATGAAGGGCATGGTTTCTCAAAAAAGGAAAATGAAATTAAGGTTAACCGTACAATATTAGAATTCTTTGATCGATTTATTTAAGCTAAATAAAAGCAAAAAGACGTGTGACCGATTAAGAGTCTCACGTCTTTCTATTTTATTGCGAATATGTTTTGTCTTTTATACCTATAAAGCGCTTACATAGTCTTCATTATCATCTAAAAATTCTAATACAGATATTAGTTCATCAAAGGACGAAATTGTACGATATGGAGTTAAACTAGTTGAAAAGTCAGGGGAGTATGTGTAAAGTTCCAATAAAAATTCCTCAGTTGACGGACCAACACTCGTTTGATAAACAAAATTACTTGATTCAGTACCTTTCAACACAATCAACTCCTTAAATATATATTCTACTATTATAATACAACAAATCTGTATAGATTATCACTAAAATTATTGACAAATCTGAAAACTTCACAAAAAGAAAAGCCTCCGTA
This sequence comes from Ferdinandcohnia jepli, assembly GCF_047246645.1. Lineage (NCBI taxonomy): Bacteria > Bacillati > Bacillota > Bacilli > Caryophanales > Bacillaceae > Ferdinandcohnia > Ferdinandcohnia jepli. The sequence goes on along the minus strand of NZ_JBFOKR010000012.1, from coordinate 96,444 downwards.
ACAGGAGGTCTTTGTCTCTTATAGCCATTTTATTTTAGGTTCAGTCTTGTTTCGAATACGAATAATATTTGCACGATGACGGTAGAATACAAAGCTTGCTAAGAGGACTACGATAATAATTAACGGAATATCAACCCTAATGATTAAACTAAATACGATACTATATAGCACACACACAACTGCTGTTAACATAGATGAAAGAGAAACCATTTTAGTAAGTTTTAAAAAAATAAAAAAGCTTAAAAGTGCTGTTATAAACAGCGGCCAGTTGTATAGAAGGAGTACTCCTCCAGAAGTTGCAACTGCTTTACCACCTTTAAATCCAGCAAACACAGGATACATATGCCCGATAACAGCAACCATCCCTACTAGTAGAGGGTGCAACTCAGGTGCAAAGAAAAGTGGGAGGGAAGCAGCAAGTGTCCCTTTTAATATATCTGCAAGAGTGACAATTAGCCCTGCTTTTTTGCCAAGTGTTCGAAATGTATTAGTTCCACCTAAATTACCACTGCCATGTTCTCTTATATCAATTCCATATCCAATCTTTCCAACAATCAAAGCTGATGGTATAGAACCTAGTAAATAAGCTATGACAATAAGTATTATATTTACTACCATAAACATAACTCCTTTTAAAAAAATGATCTATAATTTCAGTAATTCCTATTGTACCATTTTTTCATCAATATACCATGTTTGTCCAATTATTATCATTATACTTAATTTTTATCTATTATATGATTTTTTCTTTTCTTTTCGACAAAAGTTTCGTAACATGTCGTTAGGAGGATGTATAATGGCCCGAATTGAGACTTCAAAAACTAAATCACCACTTTATATTTATTTTGGTTTACTTTTAGCACTAATCCTTGTTTTAACTAGTTTGATAGTTTTATTATTTCCATTTCCATCAAAGGAGATAACAACATACACGAGTATGAAATATCCAATAGTCACAGATGGTGAAATTTATAAGGATGAAGCCATTTATGTAAACGGTACCGTCTATTTTCCGTTTTCTTATATACAAGAATTGATAGATGACGGTCTACTCATTGATGAGAAAACTGAATCTATTATTCTAACAACCCGTAGTAAGGTCTATCAAATACCGGTTGATTCTCTTGAATATTATGCGAATGAAGAATCACTTGTAATAGATTATCCTATTTATAAACAAATAGGAAGTATACCGTATATCTCAATCGATCCTTTTCAACTACAGTACCAATTACAATATAAGTTTAATCTAGAAACAGGCATTACAGTTGTAAGAAAAGCAGGAGAAACGATCTTAACTGGTAAAGTGAAAGAAGAGCAGAAAGAGCCGCATCTTTTAATGAGAAGTGAGGCAACCTTGACTTCTCCTTTTGTAGATTCTCTACAAGCAAATGAAATAGTATTTATTGAAGATGACCTTAAGGATTATTATTATATTCGAAAAGCTAATGGGAACGCAGGGTATGTAAAAAAGGAAATCCTATTAATTGATGAACCTACTACATTAGTAATAGAAAATCCAGATAAAGAAAATACCGGTGTTCAAGCTCCTACTCTTCCAATCAACCTTACATGGGAAGCTGTTTATACGAAAAATCCCAATACAAATAAGCTTCCAGAGATGCCGGGTGTAAATGTTGTTTCACCGACATGGTTTTCACTAAAAAACAATGAAGGCGAGCTAAATAATCTAGGATCGACCGAATTTAGTAATTGGGCAAAATCTAAGAATTATGAGGTGTGGGGATTGTTTTCTAATGACTTTGACCCTGACAAAACTCATGAAGCATTCAAAGATTTTGAAACTAGGAAGAAAATAATCAATCAGCTTTTAGAATATAGTGCAGTCTATCAGTTAGATGGAATTAATATAGATATTGAGAATGTGTATGAAGAAGATGGATATCTTGTCACGCAATTCGTTAAGGAAGCAACCCCTTACCTACATAATGCAGGACTTGTTGTATCAATGGATGTAACATTTATTTCGGATAATAGCACATGGTCAAAATTCTATGATAGAGAAAAGTTGATTTCTGTAGTAGATTACATGATTGTAATGGCTTATGACGAACATTGGTCAAAGTCACCTATTGCTGGAAGTGTAGCAAGCTTACCTTGGGTAGAGAGTAATCTTCAGCGAATGTTAGAAGTTGTTCCTAATAATAAGCTTGTCCTGGGTGTCCCACTATACACAAGGCTTTGGAAGGAAACAGAAAAAGAAGATGGTAAGATTGAAGTAACTTCTAGTGCATACCGAATGGCTGATATTGAGCAATGGATGGCAGAGCATAATGTAACACAAGTTTATGATGATGCTTCTGGTCAAAATTATGTGGAATATCATAATGAAAAGGAACATGCTACATACAAAGTATGGTTAGAAGATGAACAATCCTTGCAAAAACGTATCGATTTGTTTCATAAATATGAACTTGCAGGTGTAGCGTCATGGTCAAGGTACTTCGCAAATGAACATGCATGGACGACAATTTCACAGTCAATTGAAGAAACGGAAGTAGTTAATAAGTAATTTGAAATTAGTAAAGGAATATCCTTCTTACTAATCGAAATACTATGGAAGATACTTACTAGACTTTTACTTCAAGAAATTTTATCTTTTTTAACATTAAAAGTGAGGAAAAACATTGAATCCGCTATTTTTTTCGGTGAATCGTGTTTTTCCAATGATTTCATTATACGTAAAGGGGACTAGGTAACATGGCAGTAGAAATACCATCACGTGATGAATTAGGAAAGATTTTAAAGAAAAGCAAGCGGATTGCTGTTGTTGGATTATCAGCTGATCCTGAGAAAACTTCTCATATGGTAAGTAAAGCAATGCAGGATGCTGGTTATGAAATTATCCCAGTTAATCCGACTGTTGATAAAGTTCTAGGTGTGAAAGCAGTAAAGTCACTGAATGAAATTGAAGGACATGTTGACATTGTAAATGTATTCCGTCGTTCCGAGCACTTATTAGATGTGGCAAAGGACTTCGTAGAAATAGATGCTGATGTGTACTGGGCTCAACTAGGTCTGATTAATGAAGAAGCTTATGATTTCTTAAAAGAACGTGGTTATACGGTTGTAATGGATCGTTGTATAAAGGTAGAACATGCATTAACAAAGTAGAATTTAAATTAGATTAATCTAATGGAAAAAAGAGGATGCTATCTTTACTTTATGTCTATAGATAATTCCTCCAAACCTTTAAAATTCGACTGTTTTTTATCTAACCGTTGATAAAATCCTTGTCCATTTAGACAAGGATTTTTGCTTTTTTCTAAATTTCGGTTTGCCAAATTAAGATAAACAGATAAAATAAAACATAGAGCATTAAAAATAAAAACATCTGTTCTTTATCTTAGAAGGCTTTATTTAAGTGATAGTATAAATATATAGAGAGAGGCTTTAAAGCCATATGGCTTGGTAGATATACCAGGTTTTTGTGTATATGAAAGGGGTATGTTTTTTGGCGAAGCAGCAATTTGAATATAATGACGATGCAATACAAGTACTAGAAGGCCTTGAAGCCGTTAGAAAAAGACCAGGTATGTATATTGGAAGTACAGATAGCAGAGGACTTCATCATCTTGTTTATGAAATTGTAGATAATTCGGTGGATGAAGCACTTGCTGGTTACGGAAATCATATCATTGTAAAAATTCATAAAGACAATAGTATTAGTGTACAGGATAAAGGTAGAGGTATGCCTACAGGGATGCATAAAATGGGAAAGCCAACTCCTGAGGTAATATTTACCGTGTTACATGCAGGTGGAAAATTTGGACAAGGTGGTTATAAGGCGAGTGGCGGGCTACATGGTGTAGGTGCATCAGTCGTAAATGCCTTATCTGAATGGTTAAAAGTGACCATTAAACGAAATGGATTTGTATATGAACAACGGTTCGAGAATGGTGGCGTACCTGCTACAACACTTGAAAACGTGGGTAAAACTAACCAATCTGGTACAACAATCCATTTTAAGCCAGATCCAACGATTTTTAGTACTATAACTTATAATTTTGAAACTTTAAGCGAGCGGTTACGTGAATCTGCTTTCTTACTAAAAGGTTTAAAAATAGAGATTATTGATGAGCGTAATGATTTTCAAGAAGTGTTTCATTATGAAAATGGTATTGAAGCATTTGTTGGATATTTAAATGAAGAAAAAGATGTTCTCCATCCTGTTATTTCATTTGAGGGGGAGCAGAACCGGATTGAAGTGGAATACTCCTTTCAATTTAATGATGGATATTCAGAGAATGTTCTTTCTTTTGTTAATAATGTGCGAACAAAAGATGGGGGTACACACGAAGCTGGTTCTAAGACAGCATTAACCCGTGCCTTTAATGAGTATGCACGTAAAATAGGTGTCCTCAAGGAAAAAGACAAAAACCTGGATGGATCAGATATCCGTGAAGGATTAACAGCTATTGTTTCTGTTCGTATTCCAGAGGAATTATTACAATTCGAGGGTCAAACGAAAGGAAAGCTTGGCACAAGTGAAGCACGTTCAGCTGTTGATTCAGTAGTTTCTGAAAACCTGGCATATTTCTTTGAGGAAAACCCTGATATAAGCTCCCTCTTAGTTAAAAAGGCAGTAAAAGCTTATCAAGCAAGGGAAGCAGCTAGAAAAGCAAGAGAAGAAGCGAGAAGTGGTAAAAAGAAAAAGAAATCCGAGGCGGTCTTAAGTGGTAAGTTAACGCCTGCTCAATCTAAAAATCCTCAGAAGAATGAATTATACCTAGTTGAGGGTGATTCAGCCGGAGGCTCTGCGAAGCAAGGTCGAGACCGTCGTTTCCAAGCGGTTCTTCCACTTAGAGGTAAAGTTATTAATACTGAGAAAGCAAAACTTCAGGACATTTTTAAGAACGAAGAAATCAATACTATTATCCATGCTGTAGGTGGCGGTGTTGGTGCTGATTTTTCCGTAGAGGATATTAATTATGATAAAGTTGTAATCATGACAGATGCTGATACAGATGGTGCGCATATTCAGGTATTATTACTTACATTCTTTTATCGTTATATGAAACCACTTATTGAAGCGGGTAAAGTATTTATTGCATTACCACCGCTATATAAAGTAAGTAAGGGAACAGGTAAAAAAGAAGTTATTGAGTATGCCTGGTCAGATGATGAATTAAAAGGCGCAATTAGTAAAATAGGTAGAGGATATATGATTCAGCGTTACAAAGGATTAGGAGAAATGAATGCTGATCAGCTTTGGGATACAACAATGAACCCTGAAACGAGAACGTTAATTCGTGTTCGTATTGATGATATTGCAAGAGCTGAAAGAAGAGTAACTACTCTTATGGGCGATAAAGTAGAACCACGTCGAAAATGGATTGAATCAAATGTTGCTTTCGGTCTTGAAGAAGATTCAAATATATTGGACAACGAAAATTTATCGGTCGCAGAAGGGGAGTTAAATTAAGATGACACAGATAGAGAAATTTCGCGATTTACCTCTGGAAGAAGTAATTGGGGATCGATTCGGGAGATATAGTAAGTACATTATTCAGGAACGTGCACTTCCAGATGCGCGAGATGGTCTAAAACCAGTTCAAAGACGTATTCTATATGCGATGCATGTGGAAGGAAATACTTCTGACAAAGGATTTCGTAAATCAGCCAAAACGGTCGGTAATGTAATCGGTAATTACCATCCGCACGGTGATACTTCTGTATATGATGCAATGGTAAGGATGAGTCAAGATTGGAAGGTTCGTAATGTTCTTATCGAAATGCATGGAAACAACGGAAGTAATGACGGTGACCCTCCAGCTGCAATGCGTTATACAGAGGCACGTTTATCAAGTCTTTCTTCTGAACTATTGCGAGACATTGAAAAGAAAACTGTTGAATTTGTTCCTAACTTTGACGATACAAGTGAAGAACCAATTGTTTTACCTGCGATGTTTCCAAACCTGCTCGTAAATGGGTCTACTGGTATTTCAGCAGGATATGCAACAGAAATTCCCCCACATCATTTAGGTGAAGTGATTGATGGGGTTATTATGAGAATAGATAAGCCTTCCTCAACAGTTGAGGATTTAATGAAAGTTATTAAAGGTCCTGACTTTCCTACAGGTGGTATCATTCAAGGTATAGACGGAATTAGGAAGGCCTATGAAACTGGAAAAGGTAAGATAATCGTTCGTGGTAAAGCTGATATTGAAGATTTACGTGGTGGAAAACAACAAATTGTAGTTACAGAAATCCCTTATGAAGTAAATAAGGCTAATCTTGTTAAAAAGATAGATGAGTTTCGTTTAGATCGCAAGGTAGAAGGTATTAATGAGGTTCGTGATGAAACAGATCGAACTGGTCTACGAATTGTCATTGAATTAAAGAAAGATGCAGATGCTGCAGGAGTATTATACTACCTCTATAAAAATACTGATTTGCAAATAACGTATAACTTTAACATGGTGGCTATATTAAATAAGCGACCAACATTAATGAGCCTTCCCAAAATGCTAGATGCCTATATCGAACATCAAAAAGAGGTCATCACAAATCGATCTGTTTTTGAACTAGATAAAGCGAAAGAACGTCAGCACGTTGTAGAAGGTCTCATGAAGGCACTGTCTATCTTAGACGAAGTTATTGCAACAATTCGCGCTTCACAGGATAAGCGCGATGCAAAGAACAATTTGATAGATAAATTTGCGTTTACTGAGCCTCAATCAGAAGCTATTGTTTCTTTACAGTTATACCGCTTAACAAACACCGATATAACTGCTCTGCAACAAGAATTTGATGAGTTAAATCAAAAAATAAATGAACTAACTGAAATTCTTCAAGATGAGAGTAAACTATATCAAGTTATTAAAACTGACTTGAAACGCGTAAAGAAAACTTATGCAGATAATAGACGTTCAAAGATTGAAGATGAAATTGAGGAAATCAAAATCAACCTTGAGGTAATGATTCCATCTGAGGATGTAATTGTTACAGTTACACAGGATGGCTATGTAAAACGCACAAGTCCGCGTTCATATGCAGCATCTAACGGTCAGGATTTTGGTATGAAGGATACAGACAGGTTATTACGTAAATTAGAAATCAATACCACGGATACACTGCTTCTCTTTACGAATAAGGGTAACTACTTATATTTACCTGTACATGAATTACCTGATATTCGTTGGAAGGACCTGGGTCAACACGTAGCAAATATTATTAGTATAGACCGTGATGAACGTATTATTGAAGCGTTGCCTGTTACTAATTTTGACTTACCAGAGTATCTACTTTTTGTGACCAAAAACGGTATGGTAAAGAAATCAGAGCTATCATTATATAAAGCACAACGCTATTCAAAGCCATTAGTTGCAATTAACGTTAAAGCTAATGATGAAGTAGTTAATGTACATGTGACAAATGGAAATATGGATGTGTTCTTAGTTACAAACTATGGTTACGGTCTATGGTTTAGTGAGGAAGAGGTAAGTAACGTAGGTGCAAGAGCAGCGGGTGTAAAAGGAATTAACCTAAAGGATGGCGATTTTGTAGTTGCTGGAAACATCCTTGCTCCATCAATGCCAGTTGATTTAGTTATTGTCACTCAACGTGGAGCGGCAAAGAGAATGAAATTAACTGAATTTGAAAAAGCAACAAGAGCTAAACGCGGTGTTGTCATGCTTCGTGAATTGAAAAACAATCCACATCGAATTGCAGGAGCACATTTAGTTAGTAAAACTGATGAAATATTTATGAAAACCTATAACGGTAAAATAGAAGTGCTAGATCCTAATACACTTAGACCAAATGATCGTTATAGCAACGGCTCATTCATTATTGACTCAGATGATGCAGGACAAGTAACCGAAACCTGGATTATTACTAAAGAAGAAACTAACGAAGAAACAAATTAACTTCAAAAAGACAGCTACTGATACTAGTCAGTAGCTGTTTTCTTATGTAAAGAGACCTGTTTATTAATTGAATATAGCAGAAATGTGATAATCGTGCTTTAGTATAGGGATAAAACCTTTATTAGAAAAATATTTATATTTTAAATACGCCTACTTTACTGTACAATAATAAGTATATATACTGAACGGATTTTTCAGTAGAGGGTAGGTAAAATAAGTAAATGATAAAAAAATATGTAAATAAAAAGAATATACTCCTTGCTCTTGCGGTTATTGCAATAATCTATTTATTACCGATGTCTGTTTCACTTATTTTAGCCTTTTTAACTGCTCTCATGTTAGAGCCTATTATTAATTTATTAATTACTAGATATAAATTTAAACGTATATACTCGGTTACGGTAACCTTTGTTATTTTCTTAGTTTTTCTAATTATCTTAGGCTATGTGCTGGTTAATGTTATTATCAATCAGTTAATAACCGTAGTTAAAAATATTCCTTTTTATATCTCAAATATTAATACCGATGAGATTATAGCCACCTTTGAAAAACTAGAGAATTATTTTGAAGATCTACCGTCAGAAGTAATCTCCTCTATAAATAATGCGCTTTATTCATTACAAGATCTTGTGATAGTGTTTGCTAAAAATATTACGGAAGGAACCTTTGGTTTCGTATCAAGCATTCCTGAATTATTATTAGAACTTATCGTTTATCTTGTTGCTGCATTTTTATTTATGAATGAGGTACCTGATATAAAGCGTAAATTAAAAGAAATACTTGAAGATAGTACAATTGAAAAAGTAAAGATTGTAACAACTCAACTTAAAAAGATTTTTGTAGGTTTCTTTAAAGCCCAACTTGTTCTTAGTGGTGTCACATTTATTATTACATATATAGGGCTCTGGATTTTGGATGTAAACTATTTAATTGTATTATCATTACTAATTGTTTTAGTAGATTTGTTGCCTATTTTGGGTACCGGTTCGTTTATCGTTCCATGGGCAGTCTTTGTATTAATTAATGGTAATACCAAGCTCGGAGTCGGCTTGCTAATATTATTCGTGTTAATTACCGTTATAAGAAAAATCATTGAACCTAAAGTATATTCCACAAGTTTTGGTATAAGTGCGTTGGCGTCTCTAATTAGTATGTATCTAGGGTTTAAGATTATAGGTATTGTAGGCTTATTAGTAGGACCACTTGTTGTGATTATGTATGATTCGCTATCCAAAGCAGGAGTTATTAATTTGAGTTTTAAATCTGACAAAGTTGAAGAATAACCAAAAAAGCTACCTGTTGGTAGCTTTTTTATTTTAGAAATTACCCCGGGACTTAATCTGGGAATTTTTATTGTATTGCCTTAATGTGATTCAGTAAGAAACCTTGAAACTCTTTTAAATCTTGTTCTTGCTGAAAAGCTGCTTGAGCAGAGGTGTTATTTCCACCACCCTTACCATTATAGTTCTGGAGTTCCTGCTTAAAGATCTGGCCACAATGAAGCGGATGGGTGCCATTTTGAGCAAGGAGGAGCTTGTTTTCAAGAGTTGTAGTCAAAATAACAATATTATTTGTTTGGTCCGTAATTTGCTTAGCAATTCCTTGGAGTTCTTTTACAGTTTTGTCATTGAAGGTTTCAGTAATAATTGGTTCGCTATGGTTTTGAATGAGTTCCATAGCTTTAAATCGATTTAATTCATCCTTAAGGGTATCGATTTCCTTTTGTTGTTGTTTGCTTTCTAATTCCATTTTGGAGAGTTTCTCTAGTAAACCCTCTCGATTTGTACTATATTTAGTAGCAATCGTTGTGATTACTGAGTGTGATGCTTGGTAGTCTTGTAATGCACGAAGACCATAGATAAAATAAACCCTTGTGTTTCCTTTGCTTTTTTCTGTCTTAAGTAGCTTCAACAATCCAAGTTCACCAGTTCTTGTTACATGTGTTCCTGCACATGCTGAGGTATCAATTCCTTCTATCTCCACAATTCTTAAGTCACCTTCAACTTCTGGCTGTTTGCGAAGGGGAAGTGATTTAGCTTCTTCTTTTGTTACGAAATATGTTTTTAACTCGCGATTTTCAAATATAAATTGATTTACCTGTTTTTCAATATGTAAAAGCTGCTCTTCTGTAAGTTCAGGAATGCTTAAATCGATCGATACAATCTCTTTTCCTAAGTGAAAGCTAGAAGTATGTGCATCGTATAAGTCGATGCAGACAGCAGAAAGTAGGTGCTGACCAGTATGTTGCTGCATATGGTCAAATCTGCGATTCCAATCAATTCTACATTCTACAGTTTGAGATGCAGGTGGATGGGGGAGTTTATGATACACTTCACCATTTTCCGTATAAACATCTAGAACCTCTATATTTCCTATTAATCCTGCATCAGAAGGTTGTCCACCGCCTTCAGGATAAAATGCAGTTTCTTCAAGGGTTACAAGGTAATGGTCTTCTTGTTTGATGATACTTTTAATGGTGGTAGTCCACTGTGTAAGATATGCTGAATCATAATACAATTTCTTTGTCATGTTCTCGATCCTTTCGGTTTCCTATGCATATGCATAAATAAAACATACTAAAAAGAATGGTAATTTTCAAATAAATCGTTTTTGTTGTTGACATACTAAATAGAGAAGAGGGGCAGCTAATAGTAAACTGGAGGGAATTGTTATGGAGAGTTTTAATAATTTCAATGACAATAATAAGCTCATTATGGGTGAAATAGAGGATAATCAATACATATTAACTCAATTCAAACATATCAAAACACAATCAGTAATTAGTAAGAAGAGGATAGAGGCTATTTGTACATACCTAAGGGATGAGTTAGAAAATGGGGGACAAGAGCACTTTATTACGATTAATGATCAAATTCCTGTGAGAGTAAGCAGCGAAGAAATGAATCAGCTGCTAGAGGAGTTGAGATTTATAAAGGAAGGGTTGAAAGAAAGTTAAAAATGGAATTAAAGTCAACCATAACTATATTATGTAAACTAATCTAAAGAATTATGGAAGGAGGTAGAGATATTAATTTTTGTGTTTATTAATAACATATTCCATTCCAACTTCTAATAGTGTGTTTGTGTGGGTGCGTAATGATCTAGCACGGTTCTTTAGTTGATTATATTGATTTTCACTAAACGTCGTTCCCATTTGAACTCGGTCATTCGGTTTGTCTGGAGCTTTAAAATCAGCAGTTTTTTTATACGTTTTTAGTACATAATCAATTCCATCAGCAAGCAATTGATTGAATGAGATTTGCTTGTTTTTTGCAAGTAATTTAATTTTATCTAATAATGCCTGGCTAACTGTCGTATTACGCGTTACACGATCAGGGTTAGATGCGCGAATTTTGCTTTGGTAAGGCATTGGTATCAACTCCTGGCTTTAAAGTTGGTTATTTGATAGCAGCGAAAGTATAAAGTATCTACATAAATATTAACTACATATATGATTGGATACTTATAATAATCAATTATTGAATTTTGTTTTATTTTGAGTATATCATAGGTGTGCTGTATATTTAGTGTTCATTTTCTTGTTTTGAACTAAGTGCCTAGAATAAATATTATGTAAACCTAATTTTTTTTTAAAAAAAGAGCAAGGGTGAAATAAACGCCCTCTACTCTTCACTTTGTAGGTCATTAAATATTTTATGGAAGTTTTCATCTGCTTTACACCATTTGTAAAAAGTTGATTGTTTAATTCCTATTGCAGCGCATGAAGTCTCTAAACAACTTGATTGCTGGTATTCTTTTAGGAAGTTCTTTTTCCGTAATGAAACAGCATGTTTAGTTCTTTTATGCTTCCTATCTACTAATTCGCTTTTAGGATGTTGTTCTTGCAAAAAGTTAGAGAGTTTTCGATTTAAATAAAGATTCCCATTTGTATAGATCCATTGTGCAAATAGTTGTATGGTTAATCTGTCGGAAATAATGACTCTATAGTAGTTCTGCCTTTTAATAATTTGGGGGTTAAACCCTTTGTTTCTTAATAACTCATATAGAGCGTTCATAAATTCAAAAGAACCACCAACAAAACTAACTACATATTTCTGATAATTTATATTCCCATCCCCATCAAAATACCCTCTTATAAAGTGAGATAAATACGCATCTGGTACGAAAGGAAACAACACAGTTGAAGATTTGTTTGGAGTTATTCCATGGATGTTTATTAAATCATCCTTTAATACCTTGCTATTAAGGTTTAATAAATAAACTCCAGTTTTCTCATTTTTTTGTAATGGTTGATTAGAACCTAATTCATATACAACCATCTGCAACAATAAATCCTAAAATATATGCCATGTTATTAGACCAATATTTGAAATAATCTTCATTTAGGCTGTATTGGAGTTTTCCAGCTTCCAAATGGCCTCATTTCGATATTATTGTTGTTAAGTACTTTACGTATATACCTCGCGCTTACATTGGCTAACTCTGCTATCTCAGAAGTTTCCTTTCCTTCTTGATATAACCTGAAGATTTCTTCAAATTCTAGGGTGCGTTTTCTTTTCTTTCTAGTGTCGCTTCTAGCCATTGAATTCACCCCTTTTTATCGACAAAAGAACATTTGTTCTATATTTCTATTATTCGAATATTTGTTCTTGTTTTCAAGTGAAAGCCGCATGTAATAACAAAAAGTTAGAATCCTCAAAAAGTAACAAAAAATTATCTTGAAACTCTATCGCTATGAGAGTAAAATCATTTCATCTAGATACATTTCGTGTCTCTAAGTATATGCTGAAAGAAGCTGACATCTTGATGAAATATTCATCTGAGGAAATTAAGTGGAATGAAAAATTTAGTATCTACAATGGTGCTACCTCCATTGTCGTCCAAAGCTTTATTAATGGTTTTATACCCTTATTTGCTATTCAAGTTTTACATGCATCAAATGCACAAATAGGTCTTATTAGTTCAATGCCATCTATCATGATGTTACTCTCAATGATTCCGGGCGCTTATTGGATTAACCGTCTTGAATCTAAGAAAAGATTTACAAGTATTAATATATTTGCAGCAAGATTTCTCTTTATGCTTCTTCTTTTTGTTCCGCTTATTCAGGTATCAAATCAAGCGTGGCTGTTAGTCGTGATCATTGCAATGATGAATTTACCGAATGCACTGGCAACTTTATCGTGGCAGTCACTCATAGGTGATTTAATTCCGGATGATCGCAGAGGACAATTTTTTAGTAGGAGAAATCGGGTATTAACCATTGTGGGGATGATTATTACATTTGCTGCAGGTATATACTTGAATCAATTTGAGAAAAGTAACCCTTTTCCATATCAACTTCTTCTTTTTGTCGGTTTTATCTTTGGTATTTTAGAAGTTTATTATTTAATGAGACATATCGAGCATAAGCAAAAACAAGAACTGGTCCAACCGAATATTTTCAAAGGTTTAGCAGCAACAGTTAAACATAAACCCTACTTATATTTTATAGTGTGTGCAGTATTATTTAATTTTGGATGGCAAATGGCATGGCCGCTGTTTTCTCTCTATCAGATAAATGATGCCCATGCCACAGCTTTATGGCTTAGTATATTTACTGTAGCAAATCAGATTGCACAAATTGTCAGTTACACCTGGTGGGGAAAAACGGCAGATAAATGGGGGAATTCAACAATGCTCTTTATCTGTTCAATTGGGATGGCTACAGCTCCAATCATAACTGTAATGACAACCAATTTATATATCTTGGCGTTATCAAATTTATGGACCGGTTTATTTGTTTCAGGGACCACTTTGCTTTTATTTAATCAGTTGCTGGCAGTGTCACCAAATGAAAATCGTACTTCTTATCTAGCAAACTATAATTTGTTAATTGCTTTAATCGGGTTTATCGCACCTCAAATTGGTGTATTTTTACTTGAATATGTTGGTATGATAAAAGCAATGTCAATCTCTTCTGTATTTCGGATAATTGGTGGAATTTCGTTCTTAGTTGTTGTTTTCTATTTTGAAAAGAATAACCGAAAAAAGATATTCAAAGCACCTGCTTAAATTACTTGTTCGTCTAAGGTCAGCCATATACTTCTGGTTGACCTTTTTTAATATGTGCTTGTTATCCTCTAATCTTCCTTGTTCCTTTCAAATTCTTTTAATTCTTTCATAAATAGGTTTGAAGTTTTTGAGTCATAGTTAGATAGTTCCTTATACCACACCAATTGATTCTCACCTATCGTGTTATCTGTTTTCTTCAATATATAAATGATAAAATTCCGATGTACTTCTATTTGCCTGTTAAGTTTAACAATTCCGTCGTTATCTACATTATTAATTGCTGTTCTTAAGTCTGCATATAAACTAGATAAATACAAAAGTTGATCACCAATAATCCTTAATTCTGATCCCATTTCTGTAAAGTTATGTGCATTACTAATTAACTCTCCAATAAATCTTTCTATTAGGACATCTCCGTTTTTCTTTTTCAGTTCTTCTATCCAAAAGCTGGCTGGGCTTTCTAAGTCAAAAATAGTATTTCTAACGGTTGTCTGATACTTTGATCCCATAGAAAGCTTAAAGTCTTTGTTTTTTTGATATTGAACATAGTTAAACCCGACAGAAGCAATTAATAGTAAAACAACTGTATATTTTATTAGTTTACTTGATTTGATGAAACCTCCTCCCTTCTTATATCAGTGCTCTTTCAGGATTATATCCTTATATAAAAATAGTACTTTTCTTTATTAGTTATTTACTTTGCTCCAGTTTACTAATTTTACCATAAAATCACTCGTAAAATCGCAAAAAAACAGTGTTATTTCTACTAGAAATACACTGCTTTTGTATCTGGTTTATTCACTTTTAAATGTATATGAGTTTCTATTCCTTCGCTACTATTTCGAATTTTGAATCGGGGTATTTCCGAATAACAACTTCAGAACCTGGTTTTAGTTGTATTTTGTTAGCAATTTCTTTTCCCAGATACCAAATATGTGAGCGTCCTTCTCTGTATCTAAATGATGTAACATAAGGTGTCCCATTAATAAACACCGTTAATTTACAATTTGTCTTAGGAAAAAACCTCTTGAAGTCCTTTGTTACACGAATCTGCATCTTTTTAACATCAATCTCAGTTATTGAGTTTCCTTGAGCTGGCAGGGTGAAAATTTCTCTTTTATTCATAAGCTGTCCCCTTCCTTTTAAGAAAAAATCATAGTGTTACTTAAGTTTATTCTGTAAAAGGTAACTCATTCCTACGTTCGTAGTCCACTCAACAATTACAATTAAAAAATTCACTATAAAATAAGGAAAATTGTCCCGACAGTAATTATAATTCCACCAATAATCACATGCTTCGTTGCCTTCTCTTTTAGGATGAGGAAACTGAGCACAATGGTTAGTACCACACTGAATTTATCAATGGGTGCAACTATTGATACTTTTCCGATTGCAAGTGCAGCAAAATAGCATAACCACGACAAACCTGTTGCAACACCAGATAAAATTAAAAAGATGTATCCTTTTTTTGTGATCTGTTTCATTTGTTTAAAGGTTTTCTGAAAAAATACGATGGCCCATGCAAAAAGTAAAATAACAATTGTACGTAAAAAGGTTGCTAAAATGGAATCAACATCCTCTAATCCTAACTTTGCTAAAATCGAGGTTAAGGCTGCGAATACTGCACCTAAAATGGCATATAAAATATACACTTGTGATCCTGTAAATCGTTTGTTTTCTTCACTTTTACCTATCAGGACAAATGTCCCCAACGCTATAATTGCTCCTCCGGTAATTACAAAAGTGTCAAGCGGTTCTCCTAATACCATAAAGGATAAAACAATCGTAAGAACTACGCTTGATTTATCAATAGGGACTACTTTTGAAACGTCTCCCATTGCTAATGCTTTAAAGAAAAATAACCAAGAGAGACCTGTTGCAATCCCTGATAAGAAAATGTAAAGCAGCGCCTGATTTGAAACTAAAAATACAGTGTTAAGTTGATCTGTAACAACCACGACTACAAAAGCCATAATAACCACAACAATTGTTCGAATGGCTGTCGCTAAATTCGAATTAACATTTTCAATACCAATTTTGGCTAGTATTGCAGTTAAAGAAGCAAACAGTGCTGCTAAAAGTGCAAGAATTATACTCATTGTGATCCCTTCTTTTGGTTAAAAGTTAATGACTATATACTGTCGACAAATAAAAAGCGATTTCTAATAGAACATCGCTTAACTTAATTACTTATTTAATTAGCATTTCTACGATATAAGTCCCTACTTTTATATCCACTAGCTAGAATCAATTTCATTTCTTCACGTCTTTTTTCTTTAGTTGATTCTTGTTTTGCACTATAAATATAACGGGCCCAGTCTTTTTGGTACCCAGGTGTAAGGGCTTGATAGAATGTTAATAATTCAGGAACGTCACTTAAATCCTTTTCAATCTCTGGTATATAGCTTATATAATCATCAACACACTGACTAGCTAGCTTTACTAGACGTAGCATTTTTGCTTTTTGAATCCTCTTTTAATCCAACGATCGTAAATACGTCGTCTAATCCAACCATTCGATTAAATTTTATTGTACTTTCCCCAATATACCCGTTTTCGTCTGCTCCTAAGCCTTCAAATAGTGAATCTCTATGTATATAGCTTGTATATTTTTTATTTCCCTTTTTAGGATAAGCCAGCAAAAGGTACCCATTTTGAATAAGAAAGTTTTGGCTTTTGACTTTATCAACAATTGATTTTAATGATTCCATATTTAATACGAACGAAAAAATAAGATCATATGATTGATTTGGCTCAAGTTTAGTTTCGTATCTGGGTAATCCTGATAAGTAGTCGCTCCCTTCAGGTAAATCTAAAACGGCTACTTTCTTATATTTTGTAAGATTTAGTTTTTCAACAATCGTTTTTGTCATTATACTCACCTATCTTAAAGTAGTAAAAATCTACTCAAAAGATTTTTTATTATATATTGTTTATCCAACGCCCAACCATATCAATCCAATTTACCACGTCAGTCTGTATAGATGCCTCATTATTTAGACCCTTTGTTTCTTCTGTTCCGAGTGACAATCCATGAGCACCTCTTGGATAAATATGCATTTCCATGGATACATTGTTTTTTAATAGAGCATCTGCGAATAATGTACTATTTTGAACAGGAACAGCAAGGTCTGTCGCGGTGTGCCATAAGAAAGTCGGCGGTGTTTCCTGTGATACCTGTTTCTCAAGAGATAATAATTCTAACAGTTCTCTATCCCCATACTTATCACCTGCTAAAGCCTTGAAACTACCTTGATGAGCATACTCCCCTGAGGAAATAACAGGATAACAAAGGACAATTCCATTTGGTTTAATTTGTTCACTTGAAAAAGGAAGTAAGTCTGTTAAAAATTCTTTATTCCAAAACACGCCAATACTTGCAGCTAAATGCCCACCCGCAGAGAAGCCTAGTACTACAATTTTCGTAGTATCGACATTCCATTCTTCTGCATGTTCTCTAACCTGACCTATAGCGCTGGCTAATTGACAAAGAGCTGTTGGAAAAACAGCTGGAGCCACACTGTACCATAAGACACATGCATGGAAACCCATAGCGTTCATTTGAATGGCGATCGGCTCTGCCTCTCTGTCAGAGGTGAATTGATAACCTCCTCCAGGGCAAATTATAACTATCGGCCTTTTTCGATTTGGGTCAATCTGTGGTGAGTTATTTAGTATATAGGTTGTTAAAGTTGCATTTTCACCAGCATGGGAAATATCAATTGTTTTATGGATCATAATGTCACCTTCCATTCTGAGTTACTAATCTACTAATAATTTCGGTATTTTTTAAAATAATCCTTTGTTTGTACACAAATTTGTACTGGTCTTTACCTAATTATGATGCATTGGCAATGTCTTGATTATGCTTATTGTTTTTTAATAGTTTCACAAATGAAACTACTATTGTGAAGATAGGTAAACTCCAAATAAAAATGGCGTATGGTAAATATGATATAATCGGCACCCCAACAACTGCACTACACATTAAAGCTAAAACACTCCAAGGAATCATTGCTGGAAATAACATTGTGGAATCACCCATTACCCTAGACAGTTCTTCTTGAGTATGGTTTTTTCTCCAACGAGTTAATAAGGTTCTTCCAGTAAGAATAATTGGTAATGTTTGGTTTGCTGCGATTAAGGATATCCCGAAAGTAGCTAGTATCGTTTTAATAGTGTCATCTACTATATTTTTGGAGGTATCAAACCATTGATCAATTAAAGGTTGGATAAGCTTGAACTCTTCTAAAATACCATTATATGCTCCAGCCAAGGCTAAGAAAAGCAGGAGGAGATACATATTTATTAGGCCTCCACCCTTCCCTTCAACTCCTAACAATAATGAAGAGAAAAGTTCTTGTGTCGTTACGTCATTTGTGAGTGCTAGCATACTAGCAGCAACGATACTTAGAAGAAATCCATAAATAATGCCTTTTCTAAATAAAACAACCGCTATTAAAATGAGCGGGGGTAAAAATGATAAAAGAGAAATCTCCTTCAAGCCAGGCGTTACCTGAGTTATAGTGAAAGTAGATTTAGAATCTAAAATTCCATAAAATAGTATAGCTATTGTGACTCCTATGACAGTTGTAACTGACATTGCTTTAAACTGTTTTTTTGTCGGCGTTTCAACTGTATGAGAAAGTAGTTGAAACGCACTGGAAAAGGGTGATGTTCGATCTCCTACAAATGCTCCAGATATTAGCGCACCTGCTACTATTTCAAGAGGTAATTCAATAGCTAAAGCTGTACTTATAATTGGTATACCTACAGCACTTAATGTCCCTACAGAAGTACCTAGAGTCATTGAGAACAACATCGCGATTATAAAGGACAGTAGGTAAAAATGTTCAGGTGTAATTACATAAAGGGATAATGATACTAGCTGATCAATCGTCCCAGATAAATACCATGAAGGAAGTACGAAACTTACAAGTAAAAGTATTATGATAACACTTTGAGTTTTACTTACTCCATTGCGACTGATTTGCAACAAAGTTTTAAAGGAAACCCCCTTCCGTCTAACTAAAAAAACTAAATATATATAACCAGGAAGCATTCCCAAAACTAGTGGAATTTGAAAACTAACAGATAATAAAACTCCTAAAAGTGTTACAAGAATTAAGCTGATAATTTGTAGTTTCTTGTATTTGTATGTATTCAGTTCGTTCACCTCAAAAAACGTTAGATAAGTAACACTTTAAATAGTATCACGTTTACATGTAAAAACAATTAGAATCTGACGACAATGGTAATTAGAAAACTCGGCGATTGCCGAGCCATTAGGCGACAGAAGAGCCGTAGTTGCACTTATACAGATAGGAAAGAATTTTATAAATTCCTATCGCAAAAAAACGGAGCTGCTGTGCAACTCCGGCTAAGTGAATCTTTCATCCATTCATTATAAAAATTGCAACTATCGAGATGACGGGAATTGCAGACATTAATGCTAAGCCAATAAAAAACAAGGTATTAACGATATTTTTTGATTGGCTTAAAGGATTATGGCCAATAACGTCCCTTCTAGTAGCTAGGGCATTTATTTTTGCGATGGCAACTATTACGATGATTGAGAGTAATGGTACGAAGATATTTATTGGCTCAGTAACTTGTTCAATTTGCATAAAGCCAAATACAATTAATAGTATTGGTATAGATTCAGCAACCGCTACATTTATAAAAAAACGTGTCTGTTCTTTTTGTAGCCCTTGCAATTTAAGCTCCTGACCATTATTTATTTGTGCCTGAACCTGCCTCATGAATTTCTTAAACGCTAATAAGATCCCAATAACTGCTATCGCTGTTGCAGCAACAAATAACCATGCAGGATTTAGCATAATATCCCTCCTTTTAAAGTTGTTCTCTTACTCAAGGTACCACTTTGTCAGAGAAGAATAAAGGTTCAAGGCCTTAATAACTTGTTAGAAATCAGGTTATACCTGAGGTTCTACCCCTTAAATCGTAGGTATCTGTAAAATGATGAAGATGGTACCCAGCAATTATATAGCCAATTGCTCCTACGAAAATAGATTCATTGTTTGCTTTACCTTTTCTCCGCCAAGAAGTTTGATGTGTCCCCTCACGAGTGAAATTGTTTCCCCAAAAAGTCGACTACTTTTTTTGATAGATAAAACGAATGTGATAGTTCTGTGACATAATTAGTTGAATGGGAGAAAGTTAGTTATAATATGATAATATGGATGTTGGTAGTAAACTCAAACTTAGTAATAGAAATATGGAGTTGATAAAATGAATGCAAAAAGAATCTCTATTCTTGGATTGGTTGTCATTGCGCTAGGGTTTGTTTTATATGTTGCAACTAACAATACAGATGAACCAACTGAAGCGAAAGTTGAGGACATTAAGGCATTGGTTGATGATTATAGTGCCAAGAAAACCGATGACGAAACTGCATCAATTACTTCAAAAGAACTCATTATTACAAAAAGTGATGAAAGCCAGGTAACTTATGAATTACCTGAAGACGAATTCTTTGTTTCCATTGCACCGTTTATTAATGAAACACATCCATGTGCAAACCATAGCTTAACAGGCTGCCAGGGAGAATTAGTGGATGCTGATTTTGATATATATATCGAAGACCAAGATGGAAAAGTGATTGTTGACAAAACAATTAAATCATTATCTAATGGTTTTGTTGATTTATGGGTTCCGCGAAACAAGAACTACACTATAAAAATCGGTTATGATGGAAAACAGGCAGAAGCAGAATTTTCTACATTTGAAAGCGACAATACCTGCATTACAACCATCCAATTAAAGGATGAAAAAAGCGCCTAAAAGGTGCTTTTTTCTTTTTACTAACCCGATTAATTAATAAATTCCTTTTTGAAAATTAGTTCTCCATAATCGTTTTCTTTGTACTGGCTAATAAACCCTACACTTTCGTATAAATGTATGGCGTGTGTGTTTTCTTTCTCAACAGTTAAGTTAATAACTTTACACCTGGGATGTGTCTCTTTAATAAATTTAAGTATTTCCTCTAGGGATTTTCTTCCTAAACCTTTCCCTTGGTGTTTTTTGTCGACTTGGAATCCACCAATCCAATAATTTTTTTCACTGTCAGGTGTATAACTTAGATAAAACATACCAATTATTTCTTCGTTAACATATATCGCATATGGCTCAAGTGCTTCATCCCAAGGCTTAAGATATGCATAAGCGAGTGATTCTGCAACCGACGGAACGAATGTTCTTTGATTGTCCATTACCGAGATACTGAATGCTTCTTCCCAGTTTTCTTTTGTGATCTTTTTAAACTGAATGGTTTGTGTCATTTATTCAATCTCCTATAATAATTTCCTTATAATTTATATATCTAGCTACTATTTTGTATGTATATGATTCTTAGATCAATTTAAAACAAGTCATATTCACATTCTAATCGTTGTCTATAGAGATTCATTATCCTAATATGTTCTTCTCTTCGTCTGTCTTCCGGCCAGTACATATGCATCAAGCTGTATTCAAAGACCTCTTTACAAAAATGACATCCACGTAATTTCTTCAACCTGTTCATCGTACGATTTATAACCCGAGAGTCTAGCATAATAGTTTTCTTGTACACCACTACAATGATATATTTCATTCGTAATTTTCTTTACTTTGTGTATCTTAATAGGGTACTTTTTATTGACGAAATCTAAGACATATTGTTCATCAACTTCTTTTCTAACCATTTGAATAACCACCTATTAAGTATTAGTACTGAAACAGTTTTCAATTACCGCTTCTAATAATACGATTAGTGGAGAGAAAAGTTCACAATTTTTTATGTTTCACGGGATATTATATATTTTACCGATTTCTTTATAAATCACAGAAAAAACACGTAATTTAAAAGGAATTTATCACGTGTTTTTCTGAATGTTATTTTACAAACCAAACTTTCGTTATTTTATCACCTGTTATTTCATATATTGCGATTGCCTCCGATGTAATACCATTTGCACGCCCAGTGATGTATTCATGATCTATTACAGTGTTTTC
Organism: Ferdinandcohnia jepli; assembly: GCF_047246645.1. NCBI lineage: Bacteria > Bacillati > Bacillota > Bacilli > Caryophanales > Bacillaceae > Ferdinandcohnia > Ferdinandcohnia jepli. The sequence continues at coordinate 74,524 of NZ_JBFOKR010000012.1, read as the reverse complement.
TTTTACAATTCTACCTTTTAGTTCTGCATGTTGATTTGGGTTGTTTTTAAACAGGTCATCATATCTTTTTTTGAAATCTTTCATTCCAGATAGCTTAACCTCATTTGTAGGAAAATCCATTACCACTACGTCCTCACTATAAACTGAAATGAAATCTTCGAGTTGTTTATTGTTGTATGCATCTAGTTGTTTTTGCGCTAATTTTTCCGCAAGTGTCATTTTGTACCTCCAAATAAATAAGTATTCTGCTGTTTAATTTACTATTTCTCTTCCCGTAAGTAAACAAAAATTGTGAATTACAGGAGTTTAAGTTTATTTCATCCATCAATACAAACCATACTTCTGGTTGACCAGATAAAAGAAAATAGCGGTGCATGGATTTCCAATTACACGCTGGTACACTTGAGGAAATAGATCAAGTTTAATCGCAGTTAGTAATATTAGGAACAATGACTAAAGTTCAATAAAAAAAAGAGCCTAGTTTAGGTTCTTTGTTGTTGTAACTATATCATTAAGATTTCTTTAATATCATCTTCAGTTAATGCAGTGGATCCTTTGTTTTCTGAATCGATTAGTTCGCCGATTAGATGTCTCTTTTTATCTTGTAGTTCATTTATTTTTTCTTCGATTGTTCCTCTACTAACGAGTTTGATAACTTGAACATTATTTGTTTGACCAATCCGATGGGCACGGTCTGTTGCCTGCTCCTCAACAGCGGGATTCCACCAAATATCATAGAGAATGACGGTATCCGCACCTGTTAAATTAAGCCCTGTTCCCCCCGCTTTTAATGAAATAAGGAATATATCTCTTTCTCCTTCATTAAATTTGTTACAAAGGTCAACTCGTTCTACTGAAGGGGTTTGTCCGTCAAGATAGAAATAAGAATATCTTCTTTTAGTAAGCTCACTACCGATAAGTTTTAACATCTTGGTAAATTGAGAGAAAATTAATACTCGTTTTCCTGAGAGCCTTGCTTCCTCTAATACCTGTAATAACTGCTCATATTTTGCAGAACTTCCCTTATAACCATCCACAAACAACGCGGGATGACAGCAAATTTGTCGTAACCGAGTCAAACCCGCTAATATTTTTATTCGGTTTTTCCTCATGGTGTCTCTATCCAGGTGTTTTAAAGTGTCTTGTCGTAGTTTTGCCAAATAAGCCGCATAAAGCTTCTTCTGTTCTGGTAATAATTCACTCGATTCAATTGATTCAATTTTATCAGGAAGTTCGGATACAACGTCCTTCTTTACTCTCCTAAGCATAAATGGGCGGAGCCTTCTAGCGATATCTTTTCTTGAAAGATGGCTATATTCCTTAAGACCTTGGAAAAGCTGAGGAAAGATAACATGATAAATTGACCAAAGCTCTTCAATCGAATTCTCAATCGGAGTTCCAGTTAACCCGAATCGAGTATCTGCTTGTATTTTTTTTACTGCTCGAGCAGTTTGTGTAACTGGATTTTTAAATGCTTGAGCCTCATCGAAAAATACTGTATGGAATACTTGAGTCTCATACCACTTTATATCCTTGCGGAGTAAATTGTAAGAAGTAATGATGACATCAACTTGATCTAGTTGTTTTTGAAGTTCCTCTCGATCTGATTTCTTACCGTCAATGACAATAGCTTGAATAGTCGGAGCAAACTTCATGATTTCGGCTAACCAATTATAAGTCAATGATGTTGGTGAAATGATCAGGATAGGAAGATTCTTTTCACGTATGTTTTCTAACTCAGAAGCAATATACGTTATGCTTTGAAGGGTTTTTCCGAGTCCCATTTCATCTGCTAACACACCGCCAAAACCATAACTGGCTAATGATTTCATCCACTTGTATCCTTTTTTTTGATACGGGCGTAGGATAAATTCCAATTGGTTTGGAACTTCAAATTCCAATTTTTCAGGGTAATGAATTTTATCTAAAAAATCTCTGAACGATTCCTCAATTTTAAAAACCTCACTATGTTCAACAGAGTCAAGAAACTTCAGACTTTGAATAATGGGCATATTTAGTTCCGCTTCAATGTCGTCATGTTGAACGGGAACCGCTTTTAAAAATCGTTGGATTTCTTCCATTTCCCTACTTTCTAATGAGAGTAAGGTGCCATCTCGCAATCGGTAATACTTTCGTTTTTCCTCAAGAGCAGTCAAAATATCACGTATATGTTGGTCTGGTATACCGTCCATTTCAAAGTTGAATTCGAGCCAATTGGTTCTCTCCTTTTTGACCTTCACCCTTATTTTTAAAGGAGGATTCCCCCTGAAAATACGATTTCTCACGGCTGTTGTAGCATAAACTTGTACTAATTGTTGTAGCTTAGGCACTGTGTGGTAGAGAAAATTGTATTCTAACTCTTCGTTGTACATGTAATAGCCGCCGTCTGTTTTGGAGAATAAGCTCTCCTCCATTAACTCAAGGATTTCTTCCTCTTTTTCATAATCTCGGATGATGAACGGACTAATTTGCTCTTCATTACTTTCCAATGGTTGGATGATGATATTTTCATAGTGGAATTCAAGTCCAGCTAGTAACCGATTTTTAAGACGATCCAAATATAATCTTGCCACTAAAGGAGCCTTTGAAAACTGTCTTGTTAATGATCCGGGTAAGTGAACAACTCCAATTTTCTTCAATTCTGGTACTATATTCGTAATAAAGCTTTCCATTTTATCATTTGGTATTGCAATTTGGTTACCTTCTGGTGAATTCAACATTTGTCTTAACTCTAGTAAGCGGGTACAGTCCTGTTCATTTAGTTTAAATAATCTTGTTCCGCTTAATGCCATATTATATGAACGGAAAATGGTTAAATTTTCGAACCCCTTTATAGTTAACTCAATGCTCTCATTTTTTTGTTCAGAGAAAGAGAAATGTAGAGGTAATGGTCCCTTATCTACTTTGAAATTAATAGATTGCCCTTGATACTCAAGAGTAGCAAGAGATCCAAGTTCTAATGAAGGCATTAGATCTTCCCATGAAGATGGAGGAATAACTAATATGTGATTATTCCTCAAATAAACTGCTTCATCAAGTTTTGTATGAAAGTACGCATTTTCATCTTCTGCCACAGCTATCATCTGTTGAATGACAACATCTGCCTGGGGAGAAAAACAATGATTAGATGGGTGGTAAACAAATCCTTTAGAAAATGTATACTTCTTTCCTCGCTTTACGTTAGTTAGAAAATCTTTTATGTCTGTAGCCTTATTTTCACCGAGATATACACTAATTCCAAACATATTAGAGATGTCATCTAAGAAAATAGGTACACAAGAAAACTTGAGATCTAGTACTTCTCTTTTTTCAAAATGTCGCTGAGACCCACTGGGCTTTACTTTTCTTTCACTGAATAATGTCATTAGACCTTCAGCTAATTCTAGGTTTTGAACGTTAGTTGGACCCTTTTTAATGGTATCTGCTGGATACTCATTCGGTCTTTGTTGCTGATCATGAATGGCTAGTAGTACTGCCGCTATATGTTGACAATCCTTTTGAAAGGTTTTAAGTGTGGGACAGCTGCATGTTGTTTGTAGCTTTCCTCCATAATTACTACTCTCAATCGTTACGTAAAATTCCTCTGAACCAGTTACTGTGGCTTCACAGTAAGTTTGATTGTATTTTGTGAATTTTACCTTGTTTGTACGGAAAAAAGTATCTCCCTTTTTGAAGGAGACGGTGCCGCATAAATCTTTTATTTGTTTGTGAGTTACCTTTATATTCAAGGAATCCCGCTCCTTCTAATCCTTTAACATTGATAGTAATGTTACTTTTTTTATGTAACCAATTCTATCATATTTCTTCTAAAATGACGAAACTGATGTTCGTACCCCAAATAAAATCGAGAAATTATTGGACAAGGGTCATACGTTCCAAACTTTTTCATAAAATGTACAAGTTGTATTTTTTATAAACTATCTTCCGGTAAAGAGAAATCAATTAGAAAAGACTTGTTTCTGCGTTAAATCGGTAGGCGGTTTAAAAGGGATGGAGTGATGACTATTGAGTGTAAGCATATTACTTAGTTATATACTATTAGGGTTAACTTTGGCCGCTCCAATCGGTCCAGTTAATTCAGCCCGTTTAGATAAAGGAATAAAAAATGGCTTTTGGCATGCTTGGGTAGTTGGTGCTGGCTCCATGATTGCAGACGGAATCTTTATGCTCCTCGTTTACCTCGGTTTGGTTCAGTTTCTTGGTATCCCCGGTGTTCAAGTCTTTTTGTGGTTATTTGGAGGCTTTGTTTTAATCTATACTGGTATTGAAAGTATGTTAGGCGCTAACTCCGTTGATTTAGAGTATAGTAGAAACAAAGATTCTCTATTAAAATGTTTTCTTACAGGTTTTATTATGTCAATAACCAGTCCACTATCCATTTTATTCTGGTTAGGAATTTATGGCTCTGTTTTGGCAAAAACAGCGCAGGAAAATGGAACTGGCGAATTATTAATATACAGTTCAATGATTTTTATAGGATTAACCTTATGGGATATTTTCGTGGCAGCATTAACTACATTTTTTCGAAAATATCTAAATAGTATTGTCCTCATCTGGATTTCTATTTTGTCTGGTTTATCCCTACTAGGATTTGGCGTATATTTTGCATATCAGGGTATTACAACACTTTTTGGATAAGTTCTAGGACTGAAAATAGAAAGTAGCTAATGAGCTACTTTCCATTATTTCTGTTCGGATATTTCTTTGGTATACGTGATGGTCTTCGAGGACGTTCAAAATAACATTCATTACATATGGTAAATGAAAATCCAATCGGAAGATTTTTCCCACACCGTTTACACACTCTCTTAGCTGGTTGTACCCCTGATTTCAATTGCTCATGTATTTTGTCACTGATTTCTTCTCTTATTCTTTCCCAATAATGTGCTTCTGTGTTCTTCCCGAGCTTGTATAGGAAAAGCAAATGTAGACCTATTGCTTTATAGGATAATTCGAGTTCCTCAAGTCCTGAGTCTTTAACAACTGGATCTGGTAAAGCTTGTCCATCAACGATCGCCTCTAAATTTCTTTTCCATTGGGCTCTTAGTTGTTGCTCATTTGAGGAAAACGGTAAATGTAAAAAGCCATACAAATCAGGTAATGACAGCTTTGCTTCAATAATTGTGTCTTCTACGAGTTCATATAAAAGACGTTCTTCAGAGAGTGTTGCTTTTTTTGTTCCTTCCGGGCTTTTAAATTGATCCCATAGGTAAAAGAACATCCCGAGTTTTCGAGAGTATTTTTGAAACTTTTCAAGTACAGCTGTAGTAGGTGCAATAGCGAAACCTTCAAGCGGCTCATCCTCCTGTTCAAGAAGACGAGTCATTGTCTTACTATCACTTGTGAATGACACCCTTCCAATATTATAGATTCCCTTGCGGCCAGCACGTCCGGCAATTTGTTTTACCTCTTGAGAGGTTAACAACCTTCTTCTCGTACCATCAAACTTATCATTTTCTAAGAATACAATCCTTCTTATAGGTAAGTTTAATCCCATTCCAATTGCATCTGTTGCAACGATAACGGTTGTTTCACCATCAATAAAACGCTCAATTTGCTTCTTTCTTGTTTCCGGAGGCATGCTGCCATAAATCATACTGACTCTACGGCCGGTTCTTTGAAGCTCAGATGCCGTCTCAAGAACCTTCCTTCTTGAAAAACAGACCAATGCATCTCCTTTTTTTGTATGATTTAGTTTAAATAACTGGTTTTCTACCTCTAAAGGAACATCTCGTACATATTCATAAACTTCGACTTGTGAATCTCCTAACAACTGTAGGATCATTGATTTTGCATGGAAGCTGCAGATAATATGGACTTCCTGTGCGTTTGCTTTCGTAATGGCCTTATACCAAGAGAATCCTCGATCTTTATCAGCAATCATTTGTGCCTCATCAATCACAACAATCTCATAATAGTCCTTCTCACGTAACATCTCTACAGTAGAAGATACATGTGCTGCTCCTTCAACATATTTCTCTTCTTCCCCTGTCTTTAAGTTACATGGTACACCTTCGCTATTAAGGGTCTCATAAATTTCTAAGGCTAATAAACGTAAGGGTGCTAAATAAATACCACTTTTGGCTTCTTTCATCCTCTGAATAGCTTGAAAGGTCTTACCAGTATTTGTTTCACCTACATGAAGGACATATTGAATATTTCGTCCGGGAAAAAGGTTATATTCTCTTCCAAATATGTCTTCCAGCATCCTTGCTTCTTCTTCTTGCTGCCTTTTTCTTTCCTCTTTTTCTCGGATGACCTTTTGTTCTCGTTCATAGATATCGGTCTTAAAAAGTTCCCGATGAGTATTAAGGTCAAATGGAATATCGATAAGTTTCGTTAAGTCAGAAATGTATTCGTCTAAGAAGTCCTCAAATAAATCATCCCTTAGTTCAATGAACAATTCATAAGCCGCTTCTGTCAAAAACGATTCATTCAGTGCTTCATTAAATGCTTGTTTATACTCATCGAACAAATGATCGGGTAGATGATTTTTTAACCAGTTTGGCCCAAAATCAAGTAAATATGTAAGAATGAGGTTCTCATACTGTTCGGTAGCATCTTCATGAAAAAAGTATTGAGTATATAAGAATTCTGTTTCTTTGTAAATGTACGACGAAAAGGTGATATCTTCTGAAGATAAAATAATTCCTTTTTGTTCAATCTCAATAGCTAATTGGCTGCCTAGTAAATACCGAACATATAGGTAAAGCTCTTCGTAATTTTCTCCGAGCAACTGCTCAGTATAGTATACAAGCTTGTCTAAGAATTTGCTTTTTACTTCTCGATCCTTCTGGTTTTTCATACGTTCGGTATATACTGCTCTTGCAAGTGTATATTTTTCTTTCCATGCTTCGTTTTGATTCGCGAACTGAGTTTCTAACCAATCCAGGATGTTATAGGGCTCTACACTTCGAATCTCTGTTCGAAACAGCTGATTTATGAGCTTCTTGGGTACATCTTCCACTTCAAAACCATGTTCCTCAAGAAATTCCTTCTTTTCCGAATATCGAGCATGACTCCCGGCTGTGTTCAACCATGCATTTTGCCAAATCTGTTCAAAAAAATGTCCACGCTCCCTAATATATTGTTCATATGAAGGCATATCTTCTTTTTCCTCTAAATAGTGATTGATATCTTCCATCACCATTGCTTTTGCTCGTTCTATAGCTCTTTGATAGTAATGCTCTAAACGTTCGCTCATGAGTTAACCCCTTTAGTACACGTAATATGTCTTAGGATATTTTTTAATGATTATAAAGTAAAGAAATTTCAACTCCTTTATCCAAGGCGCTTGCGCTTTTCTTTTATTGTGCATTCAATATCCAAAAATATGAATACTGCCTTTTATAAAAGGTTGATATTACCAAGCAAAACATGGTCTTCTCTCTGTTACAATTCTATAGTGAAGAAGATTAGGAGGACAACAACCTATGAAAAAACAACATGTCTTCATTGGTGTCTTTTTAGTTGTACTATTTATGGGTGGCTTCTTTTCTGGTGCGTTTTTCTCTAAGAATGAAGCAAAGCCAGAATATGATGTAAAACAGTCGCCATATTCGACTAAATCCCCAAATATGAAGGATATGCCTAAGATAGAAGAACAGAAATCAAGCGTACTAATTGGTTACAATCAGGATTTCAGAGATCCAAATCAAGTCGACTACGAAAAACTTACACATGTCATTTTTTCATTTGCTCATCCAGAAAAAGACGGTAGTCTATTATTTACTGGGGACCATGCAATAAAAAATCTGCAGGACACTGTGAAAAATGCTAAGAAGCATCAGACAAAGGTTATTTTGGCAGTTGGTGGCTGGTATCACATGAATGGTGGAGAATCCTATGGTTATTTTTCATCAGCATTAGCCAATCAAACGAGCCGGAACAAGCTTATTACTGAACTGATGACAGCAGTGGAAAAATATAATCTTGATGGAATCGATATTGATTTTGAACATCCACGAACAAATGAAGATGCAACGAACTTAACTGTTTTTATGAAAGAATTAAGTAAACAACTCCACAGCAAGGAAAAGGAATTATCAATTGCAGTCCATTCTAAGATTCATGGAGAAACGCTAACCGAGCTAGGATATGTTAAATACGAGCCAACGATGTTTGAGTATGTTGATTATGTGAATATCATGGCCTATGATGGTCAATGGGATGGAGGTTATTTCGCTAAAAACCTATCCCCTTACCCGTTTACTGAGAAAATAGTTAGTTATTGGGGAACCCTTTTTGACTCACATAAACTGTCAAAAGAAAAATTGGTTCTAGGTGTTCCATTTTATGCACAACCTGAAAATCCAGATATAAAACAAGTATCTTACGGAGCAATTGTAAGTGCAGATCCTAAGAATGCAACTAATGATACTGTTATGATGAATGACACAACGTATCATTTTAATGGGAAAACAACCATGCAACGAAAAACCGAACTAGCCCTTAATAACGGCTTTGGCGGAATGATGATCTGGGAGCTAGGGCATGATTCAACTGGTCCAGAAAGCATGGTAGGTACAATTTATGAGGCCTTGGAAGCAACTAAGGTATCTGGTTATTACACCTTGAAAAAATAAGAAAAAGGATTGTACGGATGAATCTGTACAATCCTTTTTCGTTATTGTTTATTTTCTCGATATGTTTTAAATGCCAGAAACCCGGCTAATAATCCCTCAATAAGCATTACAGTCTCTGGTAAACTTCCAAGTGCTCCGCGACTTACAATAAAGAAAGAAATGGAAAGAATAGCTATTATTCCAAAAAAGACAGGTGTACTCTTACTTTTTTTTCGCCATGATACCATTATTAGTACGATACTTACTAAAAACAGTAGAAGAATAGGTATAAAGAATAAATAAGAAGTGCTTTGAACACCATCTAAACCAGCAAGTAACATCAATGCTATAACGAAAACTGTTAAAAATAAAACCCCAATCCCCATTAAAATCCCGCCTAAACGAACAACACCACTATAGCGCATTTCATATCCCCTTTTTAGAACGCAATTTTCTTTATTTTAGCATGAGTAGTGGAGAAAATCTTATTAAATTTTAATAATTTTCTGTTTAATAGATGAACTACATTATCTTTAAAAAATTTAATAAATAACCTCGTTTTACCCATGCTAAAAATGGTGGAGGTGAAAAAAATGAAAGATTCAAATCCTGTAGAGTTCACCGGAAAAGTTCTTGACCAACGGAATGATTTAACAGGCCCAGATCAAGGGAAAGCATCGTTTCCTGAAAAGCCAAATAACGCTCCTATAAAGGAACAGAAACGGTAAGAAAGAAAGCCGAAAAATAGATAAGATGGCTTTCTATTTTTCGGCAGGTAGTAACTAAGCCATAACCTGCCCACCATTTACATGTAATGTTTGCCCTGTGACAAATCGAGAGTCATCTGAGGCAAGGTAAACATAGGTTGGTGCAAGTTCAAAGGGTTGACCTTGACGATCCATTGGGTTCCCGGCAAGTGGTACTTGATCTGCTGAAAAGCTTGAAGGAATGAGTGGAGTCCATACTCGACCAGGAGCTACAGCGTTAACCCGAATTCCTTTTGAAACAAGATTTCTTGCTAGTGCACGTGTAAAACCTACATTAGCAGCCTTTGTTGCTGTATAATCAATTAGCTGATCATATCCGTAAAAGGCAACAACTGAAGCCGTGTTAATAATAGAACTTCCCGCTTTTAAATGTGGTAAAGCAGCTCTCGTTGTATAAAAATGTGAATAGATATTTACTTTAAACGTATCATCAAATTGTTCATCAGTTATATCAAGAAGACTGAGTTGTTGAAACTGAATCCCAACATGATTACATAAAATATCAAGTTTTCCAAAGGTTTTTACTGTTTCCTTAACGATAGATCTACATTGTTTTTTATCCCGCAAATCGCCTGGGAGTAACAGACACTGTTGGCCAATTTCCTCAATTCTACTTTTCGTGCGTTCGGCGTCCTCTTGTTCATCTAAATAAGAGATAGCCACATTAGCCCCTTCCTTTGCAAACGCAATTGCTACGGCTGCCCCTATTCCACTATCCCCACCTGTAATCAAAGCAACTTTTCCACTCAGTTTAGCGCTTCCTTGATAGTTTGGGTTTTCAATGATGGGTCTTGGTACCATTAGTTTTTCTACCCCTGGTTGACGAAATTGTCTTTGCTCAGGGACCGTTAATGCAACATCCTCATATTGAGTGATTCTCCCGTAGTTTGGACTCAAGGGATAGTTTTGCTTCCCTTCATTTTCTCGTTTACTGCTAGACATAGGCAACCTCCTAAATTCAATACTGATTTAGCGTATGAACTAAGGAAAGTTCAGGTGCTTGTATGCTGGTATACAAGAAGAATCTTCGCAGGTACGGGCTCATGAAACGACAGAGATGAATAAAATGGGGTAAGCATCTAAAGGAGGCATAGGTATGTATTATTTTAATCAAGAGGTTAAGTTTTTGTTGATGAATAACTCTACAAAAAAGGTTGACCTTGTCTATAATGTCAATGATCAATCCTTTGAAATGCCTGAGATTGGGCCAAGACCACCGTATTACTATAATCCTAGATATGATTTTTACTATCCAGTAATTTAACACAATTGTTATAAATAATCTTGTTCATGGGGAATCTACCTTCAAGAAAAGTTTGGGGTGAGGTCTCCATGGTAGAAAACCAAAATGAACAAAATGAATCTAAGATGACAGATGAAAACCCAGTACGTGATCGAATTAAACAAAAAAACTCAACTGATTTTAGCAGCTCCTCGTTTCGCCGTATTGCATTAACACAGCTTGGCCGTAAATAGGTAAGAAAAAACGTTAGGAGCTAATCCTAACGTTTTTAACTGTATGTCTTATTAAAAAGTACCGCTTCATATAAAGCTTTATACTCTTTTGCGGATGCCTTCCAACTGAAGTCCAAATTCAATGCTCTTTCGATAAGCTCTTTCCACTTCTTTGGCTGGAACCGATAAAACCAAATCGCCCTTTCAATTGTATAAAGCATATCGTGCGCATTGTAGTTCGTGAAACTAAATCCATTCCCATAATCAGTGAATTCATTGTAAGGAATTACGGTATCTTTTAGACCACCAGTTTCCCTAACAATAGGCAAAGTTCCATAACGGAAAGCAAGTAATTGACCAATTCCACATGGTTCAAACTGAGACGGCATTAAAAATAAATCTGATCCTGCATAGACTTTTCGGGATAATCCTTCATCGAATAATAAATTAGCGGAAACCTGAGCGGGATATTTTTCGGCTAATTCACGAAAGGCATCTTCATATCGCGATTCCCCTGTTCCAAGTAAAACAAATTGTACATTTTGTTTAATTATTTCTTCAAAAACATGTAAAACAAGGTCAATCCCCTTTTGTTCTACTAATCTGGTTATCATCGAAATGACAGGGATTTTTGGATTAACTGGAAGTCCGAGCTGTTCTTGTAAAAGTCTTTTATTCTCAGCTTTTCCTTCATACGAATCATAGTTGATAAAGAGATTAGGATCAGTAGCGGGATTATATTCATGAGAATCAATCCCATTAACAATCCCACATATATCACCGCCACGCTTACGCAAAAAACCATCAAGATTTTCTCCGTAATAAGCGGTTTGTATTTCATTTCCATAGGTTGGGCTTACCGTGGTTATCGAATCAGCAAAGGCTAAGCCGGCTTTTAAGTAACTAACATTCCCGTAGAATTCAACAGCTTCAATATGAAAATATCGATCACTTACGTCTAATAATTCCCCTAATACGTTTCGAGGGTATACCCCTTGGTAGCGAAGGTTATGAATAGTGAAAACTGTCTTTATCTCTTGGTAAAAAGGATGATACTTGTAATGTGCCTGTAATAGTAAAGGAATTGGTCCGGTTTGCCAATCATGACAATGAATAACATCAGGTTTCTCTTCAAGATAAGGCAATGTCTCAAGTACTGCACGTGAGAAAAAAGCAAATCTTTCACCATCATCGTAAAAACCGTAACTTCCATACCTTTTAAAATAATACTCATTATCGAGAAAGTAACATGTAACCCCGTTATATACGATTTTTTCAATACCGCAAAATTGTTTCCGCCATCCAACTGGAACATCAATTATTCGTATTAATTCTAATTTTTCTTTATATGAATCTGCCAAATCACTGTATTTTGGCAAGATAACTGTTACATTTATATCTTCCTTCTGTAATGCTTTTGGTAAAGCACCAATTACATCTCCAAGGCCGCCAGTTTTAATAAACGGAGCACATTCAGATGCGGCAAACAATACATTCATGACTTTCCCCCATTATACGTTCTCCGCTTTTTTTATAACATGAGGATAGAATTCCCCAATTATCACTTTGTCTGGTGTAATATTTACTTGTTTATCCGTTATGACATTTTCCAGATACGTTCCTTCTTCAATAATTCCTTTTTGCATGACGATACTATTTTTCACAGTTGCACCTTTTCTAATTTTTACACCTCTAAATATAATTGAGTTTTCAACGGTCCCCTCGATGTCACAACCGTTAGCAATCAGCGAATTCGTTACTTTCGAGGAGGTTGAGTATTTTACAGGTGGTTCATGCTTTATTTTGGTATAAATATCCCAGGTATCAAAGAAAAACTCTCTTGTTAATTCCGGATTTAGAAAATCCATATTGCTTTTATAATAACTAGAAATAGAATGAATCCATGGCATATAGCCTGTGACACGATAGCTGTTTACTTTTAACTGGTGAAGGTTTGCTTTAACAACATCTCGCAAAAAATCATATTCCTCATTCTCATAGCATTTTGTAATCAGCTCAATTAAAATCTGTTTATTAAAGACAAAGGTTTCTAAGCAAACAGGATCACCGTAAATAGGAGAAGTATATAGCTCTAAATTCATAATGTTTCCTTCAGAATCATGGATACAATTATGATAAATCGGTTTTTCTACAGGCTCCCCATCAAAGTGTTTATACAAAATGGTAATGTCAGCACCGCTTGCACGGTGACTTTTCACGACTTCATTATAGTTAATTTTTGTTACATGATGACCCGGTGAGAAAATCACAGTATCTTCATATGAACGTTGAAAAAATTCAATGTGATCATAGAACTGTTGGATATCTCCTTTGATATTATTATCGGGGTGCACAGGTGGTAAAATGAACAGCCCTCCGTTACGTCGATCCAGATCCCACTCTTTTCCTGAGCCAAGATGATCCATAATAGAACGATATTTATCCTTCGTAAATACTCCGACCTTTTTAATTTGAGCGTTGATAAAATTAGACATTGTAAAATCAATAAGCCGATATCGTCCTCCAAATGGTACAGCTGATAAACAACGATGATGAGTTAGCTCTTTTAAGTATTGTTTCTCGTTAACCAGATTTATAACGCCAATTACACGTTCCAAAAACATCGCTCCTCTGTAGTTATATCTGTGTATCTTACTTATTTACAATAAAGGGTTCTTCCTTATTTGCATCGCCTATTAATGTAATCTTAGAATCTATTGAATCAGAACCTATAACTGCTCCATCCGTAATGCAAAGGTCACTGGCAATTATAGATTTGTATATTCTTACGTTTTTTCCAATTTTGACATTCGGCATGATAACAGAATCCTTTATTACTGTGTTCTCTCCTACTTGAACATTATAGGAAAGTACAGAATGATCTACTGCACCGTGCACGATGCATCCTTCATTTATTAGAGATTGAGAGACTGTGGAATTAGCAGATATAAATTGTGGCGGATGATTTGCAATACCAGTAAAAAATGGCCATCGTGGATCATGCAAATCAAAACCAGGGTTATCATCTAATAAATCCATATGAGCTTCCCATAAGCTTTCGATTGTCCCAACATCCTTCCAATAACTATTAAACTGATAGGCATAGAGGTTTTCTTTGTCAGCCAATAGCTTTGGGATAATATCCTTGCCAAAATCCTTTGTAGATAAAGTGTTCTCTTCATCTTCAATAAGGTATTTTTTGAGAAGCTTCCATTGAAACAAATAGATTCCCATCGAAGCGAGATTGCTTTTTGGATTTGCTGGTTTTTCTTCAAACTCAACGATTCGTTGTTCTTCATTTGTATTCATTAGGCCGAAACGGCTAGCCTCAGACCAAGGAACCTTGATAACAGCAATTGTAGCTGCAGCTGCTTTTTCAAGATGAAATTCCAGCATTTTACTATAATCCATCTTGTATATATGATCACCTGATAATATCAGGACGTATTCAGGGTTATATTGCTCAATATAATGAATATTTTGGTATACAGCATTCGCAGTGCCTTTGTACCATTCTCCTCCATCTTTTCCAAGGTAAGGAGGAAGAACGGTAACACCGCCGCTATTTCGGTCTAAATCCCATGGTCGACCGTTACTTACATAGTTATTCAAAACATGTGGCTGATATTGGGTGACAACACCAACTGTATCAATACCTGAATGAGTGCAATTACTTAATGGAAAATCGATAATACGATATTTACCGCCAAATGGTACAGCGGGTTTTGCTAGAGTTGTAGTTAATTCGCCTAACCGTGAGCCTTGGCCTCCAGCAAGGACAATTGCAATCCACTTCTTTGATCTCATTTTACTTGACTCCCCCTCGATCTCTTCTTCGTAAGTTTTTGAAAAATACTTATAGCTAAAGGTGGAACCTTAATGCTCATACTATATGGCTGATTATGCCAAGGTTCGGAACTTACCAGTGTAGGTTCATTGTTTAGTCGACCTGAACCACCATAGAACTCACTATCACTATTAAGAACCTCGATATATTTTCCTTTAGAGGGAACGCCAATTCGATAATCCTCATATACTTGAGTAGAAAAATTACAAACAACTATTGAATAATCACCTTTACGTTTTCCATGTCTGATAAATGTAAGCACCGATTGTTCATGGTTATCCGGATCTATCCATTCAAATCCAGCTTGCTCGTGGTCAAGTCTCCATAGACTGTGATTTGTACGATAAAAGTGCTGAAGTTCTTTTACATAACTTTGAAGTTTTGAATGTGACTCATAATCTTGTAAGAGCCAATCCAGTTGCTCTAATTCCTTCCATTCAGAAAACTGACCAAATTCTCCTCCCATAAAGAGAAGTTTCTTTCCTGGATGTGTCATAAAGTATCCGTATAAAAGTCGTAGGTTCGCAAACTTTTGCCAATAATCTCCTGGCATCTTATCGAGTAATGACTTCTTCCCGTGTACAACGTCATCATGAGAAAATGGAAGTACAAAATTTTCAGAAAATGCATAAAAAAACGAAAAGGTTAATAAATTATGATGGTAGCGTCTTTCGGAAGGATGATGTTTCATATATGTAAGAACATCATTCACCCAACCCATATTCCATTTGTAATTGAAACCAAGTCCTCCTACAGAGGTGGGTGCACTAACGAGTGGATAATCTGTTGCTTCTTCAGCAATCATTAGGACACCTGGATACCGTTTGAAAATTTCTTCATTCGCTTTTTTTATAAATGCAATTGCTTCTAGATTTTCTTCACCTCCAAACTGATTTGTAAGCTTTTCTGGTTTTGGGTTGTCATGGTTGAGGTAAATCAATGAAGAAACAGCATCAACCCGAAAGCCATCGATATGATAAACATCCATCCAAAACACAAGGTTGGAAAGTAAAAAACTATGCACTTCTGGCTTCATAAAATCAAAGCTATAGGTTCCCCATAATTCTCGGTCTGCTCTACTGGAATCAGCAGGTTCGTAAAGAGGTGTTCCATCAAACCTGCCTAGACCATGGTCATCACGACAAAAATGCACAGGAACCCAATCAAGAATTACACCTATTCCGTGCAAGTGGCATTGGTCAACGAAATACATAAAATCTTCTGGAGTACCATATCGACTTGTAATAGAGTAATAGCCTGTTAATTGATACCCCCACGATAAGTCGAACGGGTGTTCGAATACCGGCATAAGTTCAATATGTGTATAACCATGTTCAAGAATATAGGGTATGAGTTCATCTGCAAGTTCCCTGTAAGTATAAAAGGAACCATCATCCTTCTTTTTCCAGGATCCGATATGAAGTTCGTACATAAGAATTGGTTTGTTATAAGATGATTCCTTATCTCGCTTTGTTAGCCATTTTTTATCATTCCACTCATATTGATTAAGGCGTTTTGTGATAGATGCCGTATTAGGGCGCACTTCAGAATAAAATGCATATGGATCTGATTTAAGTTTTCTCTCACCATTAACATTTTCAATTTCAAACTTATATAGTTCCCCTTCCCCTAAATCAGGAATAAATCCAACCCAAACTCCGGATTGTGGAAGTTTTTTTAGTTTATTCTTTGTTCCATCCCACCTATTAAACTCCCCAACAACAGAAACCTGTTTTGCATGAGGCGCCCATATTGTAAAACGGACTCCAGCTACTCCTTTGTACGTAATAAAATGTGCCCCTTGCATGTTATATGCTTCCAAAAGTGTTCCTTCATGAAAAAGGTATAACTCCAGATCACTCGGAAAAAGGTCTACGTCTAGTTCAGCAATCGAATTCATTAAGATATCCCCCTTTTGTTATATGTGCAGGTGACCTATGTAATACCAGAAATCTAGTTGATTAGTTATATATTTGTAAATTCTCTTTCGTATAGAAATTATCCTTTAGCGAATAATGTTTTTTATTGTCAAATAAAGAGGAATAGGTAAAAAAATATTATTTAACACGCTTGCGAACAGGACGTTTTATTTGTAATCGTTTTCAACAAATAGTTATTTAGTCACATATTATAAGATTGAGGTTAGAAATTTAATTATTTCAATATAATATTATGAATCTACATTCATTTATTGTTTTTGTTATCTTAATATAGTTTTTTCGACGATAAAAAAAGCCGCTTTACGCAGCTTTTTAACTTTATTCAGCAGAAGTCCCCTACTTCTATAAGTGGGGGATGAATGCAAAAAGAGTATACAATTAAGCCGGGGTTCAAACTCCGGCTGAATAAAGTTAAAGCCTCCGGCGGATGCCTCGATTTTTAAAAGGAAATTTTTCGAGCAAGCTCGAAAAAAATCGGGCGCATATACGCCAAGGCGCATTTGATAAAGTCTATGATATTTTTTCTGTAATTACATGTTCCATCTTAAAGAGGAATTCATAGGATAGTGAGACTGACCAGGCGAGTGGTGTATTTCCATTTGGGTGATTTGTACCACCAACATATAATTCCGGTACCTCCCAGTTGTCCGGAATAATTCGCTTTGTCTTACCAACGTATTCCTCGGCCTTATCAAATAAACCAAGTTCTAAGTAACAAAGACCTAACCATGGAAACCCGAAACACCATTCTGCCTCACTACCTTGATTATAATATTGATCATTTTTGTAACGAATAACCCCGTGTCTACGCTCAAGTTTAGATGAAACATTATCTACAATTTTTATTGCTGTTTCTCTATCAACCACACGGTATGGATACACCAATGATAATAATGCTAAATCTGTATCTTTTGTTTTGCTTTCTCTAGGTAAAAGGTCTTTTAAGGCCTCTTCCCCTTTTCGAATTAGGTCTTCTTTTACGTTTACAAGGATTTTTACTGCGTGTAGACCAGCAATACAAGCTCCAAGACTAGAAGCATGGACTTCCATATTTTCTTCCCACATTCCATTATCTGCTGCATGCCAATACTCAAGACATTCGAGGTAATCAACGAGCTTTTGAATAATTTCTATATCTTTTTCATCACGAATGACTCTTTGACCAAGTCGATAGCCTTCACCTACACCCCATAAAAATGCGCCAATCGCATCATTTTGTGCGTGACCCCATTCTACTGGCATTTCCTTTAACTCAGTTGAATAACGGGAGTGGATATATTCATACAAATAAATTGGTTTCTTATTTCGGTGGATATCTATCTTCCATTCGTATCTTTTAAATAAATCAAATAACGCATGATATGCCTTTGTATAACGTTCCGAAGGTTCTTTCATGAACGGAAGTACTGTGTATACAATGTCCCTTATCCAAACGTAGCTATAATCTTTTGACAAACTAGCTGTATAAGCTCCATTCGGTAAACGCATGCGGTCAAGAACCTGTATGGCTTTATTGGTATACATTTTTGTAACACCCCATTAGCTTTTTTAGTTACATTCATTCTTGACGGAATTCTTATTTGTTAACCGGTAAGGTAATCGTTTGTAAAATATAATAATTTACTTTCAAATAGAGGCTTTCGTAAAAGCTCTCTTCTTCTTACAGATACTATAAGGTATGTTAATAAGGGGAAATTTGATAATCATTGTCTACAAGAAATCAAGAGTTTGAGTAATATGGGCATGATATGATGAGCTTGTTACTAAATTATTATAAAATACATTCGATTTGCAAAAAAAAAAAAGCTTGGTTTAAAAAATCATACCAAGCCACATATCATGTCTATAAAATTTTTACCATGTTAAACCATACTTCCCCACCATGGACTGAATTGGAGATACCTTCGTTTTGATATCCATTTCTTTCATAGAAGGTAACTAATTCTTCTTTACAGGTCAAAGTTATGGTTTGGCGTTGCTTCGTTTTTGATATTTTTTCAATATGGGTTAGTAACGCTGAAGCAACACCCTGCTTTTGGTAATTGGGAGATACTGCAAGTCCAAGGATACTTTGATGGCCTCCAGTTGCTTTGTTCGTATTCACATCACGAAATAAATTGTCTGTAATGTACTTGTTTTCGATGACAGGCCCGTTCACAAAGCCAATTACCTTGTCATTTTTTTCAGCGACAAAAAAGCTATCTGTGATTTTTTGTATTCTATTTACAAATGCTTCTTCTGAAGCGGCCTCTTCTTTTGAAAAGCAGAGATGCTCAATTCTTATAAGGGTTGGTAAATCATTCATATTTACATTGCGTATCATAAGCATAATTACCCTCCAAGGTGTATTCTATATTTATCATAATCTTTTTAAGTATACTAAAAAAAGACCAATTAGCAGTGAAATTGGTCTTTTAGTGATTACCTATTAAAAATCTTTGAGATTATTTCATCTGTAGTCATCGTACTATCGATTTCATAGGTACCTAACTTTAGATATTTTGCTACTCCCTTGTCTTCTACTATAAAAGTGAAGTCCCAAGCATCTTCGATGATATTTGCTGATACAAGCGCCTTACCTACATCAAAACTTGTCATACCTTCTGAAACTGTAACAACGGTACGAAATACTTCCTCTCTAGGTTCTTCAGCTTTTTTTTCAGTAGTTGTATCTTCGGTAGCTTCTTTTTTCTCTTCAGTTTTTTCTTCAGTAGCTGGTTGAACTGCAGCAGTTAATTCGTTCCATTCTGTCTCAGTATGAACAACATAACCATCTGCCTGTAATAATTTTGTCATTTCCTCAACTGTTGGTTTTTCTTCGGCTTTTGTGGTATTTGTTTTATCAGGGCCGACAAAATATACGAGTGCACAAACACTTGCAGCAACCAACAATCCAGATGCAAAACTTCTTAAAATTTTATCAGTCATTTGCTACTTGTCTCCCTTCCTCTTTTTGCTTCATAAAAGGAGAAAGTAATTCTTGGACTTCGATTTCTGTCATGTCTTTTTCAGTAGCTATGCTTGAAAGGGAATACCCTCTTTTGTATAAATCAAGTGCTTCGCGTAACAGAATTCTTTGCTTTCGATCTGTTGTATCAATTCCTGCTTCATTTGCAAGAATCTCTGAGTCTAGCTCTATATCTCTCATTTGCTGTTGTAATTTATTAATCTCTTCCATAAAGCTGATTGAATATAGCTCAAGTTCTCTATGCTCGGCCTTCTTAGCTTTTTTCGTTAATGTATAGGATAAAATGAGCAACACTGCTGCTGCACCAAATAATATGACTAACGCCCATTCCATCATGAACGGAACCTCCTTTATTTTTAGAAAAAGTTGAATTACATTTAGTTATTATACAACGAAATAAGACAAATTTCGATTTAATTCGAGAAAATCCTTCGATAGTTTGGGGGAATGGGAAACATTACCGAAAAGCAAGGATAATATAGTGTCGAAAGTCCTATGTACAAGAATAATTGGTGAGGTAGTAATATGTCAAAAAAAGTCCTTCAAGATGAAGGACTTAATGTCATTGTTACTTATTCTTTTGTAAACTCAATTGTACTTCTAACAGTATTAATTGGGCGAACCATTTTCTCAATGGCTTCGCGTTTCGATTCTAAAAATGGAGGTAGTGACAACTTCTCTCCTAGTGTTTCATAAGGTTCATCTCCCATAAAGCCTGGTCCATCAGTCGCAAACTCAAATAAAATTTGAGGAGCCATGTTTGAATATAAAGAACCAAAGAAGAAACGATCAACAAAACCGGACGTTTGGAAGCCAAAGCTTCTAATACGTTTATCCCATTCCTCGATAGCGGATCGATCTTCTACGCGGAAAGCTGCGTGATGAACAGTACCAAATCCCTGACGTGCTGGAGGAAGAACAGTGTTGTTTTCTACAATAACTTGTGCTCCGTTTCCACCTTCTCCTACTTCGAACAAATGATGAGGGCCTTCTTTAGCAATTTCCTTAAATAGTAATACCTTCTCCATCATTTCCTTGAAAAAGTCAAAATGGGCAGTCCGCACAAATAGTGGTCCTAAACCAGTGATTGCATATTCAAGTGGGATTGGTCCTTTTTGCCATGGAGTACCTGAAGGAACACCCTTATTGTTTTGGTCTGATATTAGTTGGTATTGCTGGTCATCGAAATCAACAAACGATATTGTTTTTACACCAAACTGTTCCTTTATTCCAGTATGTTTAACCTGTAGACGATCAAATCTCTTTTCCCAATATTCTATTGCAGCGTCTGTTGGCACTCTGAAAGATGTTTTTGAAATCTCATTCGTTCCATGGGTTCCTTTAGGTATACCAGGGAAATCAAAAAATGTCATGTCCGTTCCTGGATTTCCTGTGTCATCAGCAAAGAATAAATGATACGTTTGTATGTCATCCTGGTTTACAGTCTTTTTTACGAGTCTCATCCCTAATGTATATGTGAAAAATTCATAGTTTTTTTCAGCACTGCTTGTAATAGCTGTAACGTGGTGTATTCCCTTTAATCCGTTCATCATTCAACCTCCGTATTTAAGTATACTTATATTTTCCTTTTTAATGGGCAATTACTCTACTTTCTAATACCTTTAATTAAAATATCTTTAACTCAAGATAAATTTATCAAAGAGACTCGGATTTGTCAAATAGTGATTAATTTTATTCAAGTAAAAAAGGGTGTCAATAAAGACACCCTTTATGCAATACTCTATATGTTTATGGTAGTACATTCCCTGCTGAACGATAAATCTCATACCATTCTTCTCTTGTTAGTGTAATATTTGAAGCCTCGGCAATATCCTTTAAACGTTGTGGGTTCATCGAGCCAACTACAGGTTGAATGCTAGCCGGATGACTTAAAATCCAAGCTATTGCAATAGCAGAATCTGTTACCCCTTTTTTCTCAGCAAGTTCCTGTAGTTTAGCATTTACTTCTGGATAATCCTTATTTCCCATGAAGGTCCCTTCAATCATTCCGTATTGAAATGGTGACCAGGCTTGAATTGTCATGTCGTGAAGGCGGCTATATTCCAAGATGCCACTTGCTCGAACAACAGAAGGATCATTTTGCATATTCACATTAAATCCTGCATCAATCATTGGAGTGTGCATAATACTTAGTTGTAATTGATTAATGATTAAATGTTGTTTAACATTCTTCTTTAACAATTCAATTTGCATTGGGTTTTGATTGCTCACACCAAAATAACGAACTTTCCCACTTTCTTTTAAAGAAGTAAATGCTTCTGCAACTTCCTCTGGTTCCATTAAAGTATCAGGACGGTGTAGAAGTAAAATATCTATGTAATCTGTGTTTAATCTCTTAAGACTTCCTTCAACGGATTGAAGAATGTGTTCCTTCGAGAAATCAAAAAATCCTTTGCGTATGCCACATTTTGTTTGAAGTATTATTTGCTCTCGATTAATTGAAGACTGCTCAAGTGCTGATGCAAATACCTCTTCAGATTTGCCCCCACCATAAATGTCTGCATGATCAAAAAGATCAATTCCAGTTTCAATTGCGGTTTCGATAACTGTTGCTGCTTCTTGACTAGTTAGACTAGACATACGCATACAACCTAAAGAGATTTCTCCTGCTTGTATATCACTAGTACCTAAATTTAATTTTTTCAAAAAGTACAACTCCTTAATTAGAATAAGTTCATTTTATCACTTAAATATATCGGCTCCAAAATAAATGATTGAACATTTTGTAACATTGGGACACAAAATACCCCATACTAGCTAGTATTACTAGTAAGGGGTAACATACATACAGCTTTTTTATTCTCCGATAACAACTCGAAGTACATTTGGACAATCTTTAAACGTTTTTGTACCAGCGCCATATCCAATGGAGGAAACTTTCATTGAAGGTATGCTGCAAAAATCTTCTGCTAGTACTGCTACAATTCCAGCACCTGTCGGAGTTGTTAGTTCAAAACGAACTTCACTATGCTCGATAGGTACTCCTCTTAAAATCTCAAGTGTTGCTGGTGCAGGAACTGGGTAGATTCCGTGGTCAATATGTATTTTACCTGTACCAACAGGAATTGCTGAAGATTTTATAGTTGTTATTCCTAACTCATTTATAAGAATAGCAGCTCCCACAATGTCTATGATTGAATCTACAGCACCTACTTCATGGAAATGAACATCCTCTAATGGAAGTCCATGAATTAAACCTTCCGCTTCACCAATTTTACGAAAGATTTTTAATGAAGTTTCTTTAACATCAGAAGAAAGTTCTGATGTCTCAATCATTCTCACAATGTCTTTATATGACCTATGGGAATGGTGATGACCATGTTCATGATGGTGATCGTGTTCGTGATGATGACCATGTTCGTGATCGTGTTGATAATCATGTCCGTGATGGTGATCGTGATCGTGTTGATAATCATGTCCGTGATGGTGATCGTG
>NZ_JBFOKR010000012.1:0-51427 GCF_047246645.1 Ferdinandcohnia jepli | reverse complement strand
TCGTGATCGTGTTGATAATCATGTCCGTGATGGTGATCGTGATCGTGTTGATAATCATGTCCGTGATGGTGATCGTGTTCATGGTGATGATCATGTACGTGATGGTGGTCGTGTTTATGGTGATGTTCATGTTCATGAAGATGGTCGTCTGCGTGATGATGATCATGTGTTTGTTGATTTTTTTGAACAACATCAAACTTGGTAGAAGTGATTCCATTTTTAACGACTTTCTTCCAGGTGATCTCGTACTCATCTTCAAATTTAAGTTTTTTTAGTTCAGATACTAGGATATTCGGATCAGCACCAGCATCAATTAAAGCTCCAATCACCATGTCTCCACTAATTCCAGAAAAGCAGTCGAAATATAAAGTTTTCATTTATTGATTTACTCCTTTATGTGCCAATTGATCAATTAAAGCAGCGTTGTACGCACCACCGAATCCATTATCAATGTTTACAACACTTATACCAGATGCGCATGAATTTAACATAGTTAGTAAAGCGGATAGCCCATGAAAATTAGCACCATACCCTATACTTGTAGGAACCGCAATTATTGGGTGTGAAACTAGTCCACCTACTACACTTGGAAGCGCTCCTTCCATTCCTGCTACACAAACAGAAACCGTTGCTTTTCTTATTTCATCGATGTTATCGAATAGTCGATGGATTCCTGCTACACCTACGTCATAAAAACGACGAACTTCACACCCTAACACTTCCGCTGTTAGTGCAGCTTCCTCAGCCACACGCAAATCAGATGTTCCAGCACAAATAATTGCAATAAAGCTTTTTCTTTTTACAGCTTGTTCCTTTTTCCAATATAAGATTTGAGCAATGTCGCTATAGATGAACTCTGGGTGAGATTGAAGGATAAAGTCTGCCTTTTCACGTGTAATTCGTGTAACTAAAACATTATCACCTTTATCCCTTAAAGCCTCTACAATGGAAAGAATATGCTCTTTCGCTTTGCCTTCACCAAATACGACTTCCGGGAAGCCCTGCCGCTTTTTTCGGTGATGATCAATCTTTGCAAATCCTAGGTTTTCATAAGTTGCTAATTGTTTTTTTGCGTTTTCAATGCTCAAATTTCCTTGTTTAACCTTTTTTAGAATATCTTCTACCATGTATTCACACACCTTAACTAATGGACTTTTCATTGTTATATATTGGGTGATTTCCGCTCCTGGCACTCGCTTTCCGCGGGCGGACCGTGAGCCTCCTCAATGAAATGCTGAAGCGGCTCGACCAGAAACGAGGAAATTGGCCGCCAATAACGCCACGTTCTGTGGCTTTGGCGGCACTAGCACATCCTGTGCGTCGGAGACTCCGACAAAAGAGGGTGGTTTTGCCTCTGGCGGAGGAGTTGAAATTTTCTCGAGTTTCTAGCCGCTGAAGCTAGACAAGTCGCAAGCTCCTGCGGGGTCTCACCTGACTTGCACAGGATGTGCTGACGTCTACGTTCGCCACAGGACGTGGCGGCTTTTAGTAGACGATCTTATGACTTTCCCACAGGACTTTGAGAGGCTCCTTTGAATTCTCCCACGCACGAAGAAAATGCAAAGCATTTTCGAGGAGTCTCGTACCATACGCTACAATCACACTATTGGTACATAGTACACAGTTATAAATAATAAGCATCATAGGTTTTGGAAATTTACAAACTTAATAAAACTTAAATCAAAAATGTTTCATTAAATCGTTTGTTAATGCAGTATATTTTTCAAAGATTTGTTGATATTTTTGATGGGTTTCTTGATTTGGTATAACTGGTTCACCCATCGGGATATTTTCCTTTATTTCTTCAAAGGAATTTGCCTTGCCGATACCTACAAGTGCAGTCCAAGCAGCACCCCATGCAGCACTATGATGACTTTCAGGAACATATACTTCCTTACCAAAGATATCTGCTAGCATTTGGAGCCAAATTGTAGAACGTGCCAATCCCCCGTTAACAAAAAGCTTTTTAGGCTCACCTGCTAAGTTTTCTAACGCTTTTCCAATTTGGTATATATTAAAAGTAATCCCCTCTAATACAGCACGAACGAAATGCTCTCTTTTATGGGTTATAGACATACCGAAAAAGTTACCCTTTGCCTGTTGATTCCATAACGGAGCTCTTTCTCCATTGATATAAGGATGGAAGAAAAGGCCATCGGCTCCAGGCTCTACTTTCCCTGCTTCAGCTGTGAATCTGTCAAAACTCTCTCCGTAGTTAAGAAGTTCTTTTAGCCATTGGAGTGCTATCCCACCGTTATTTGTTGGACCTCCGATAATAAAATATTCCTCAGAGAAGGCATAACAGAATGTCTCATGGTTTGTATTAGATTGAAAACCATTAGCGAATTGTCTAATTGCCCCACTAGTCCCAACAGTTACAGCTACCTCACCGGGTGAAATGGCACCAATTCCTAAGTTTGCTAATTGACCGTCAGCAGCACCAATGACAAATGGCATTTCGGAAGAGATTCCCATTTGTTCTGCAACATCTTTATTCATCCCTGTTAATTGATAGGTTGGAGGAACAATCTGAGAAAGTTGATCACGTGAAATACCAGCATTGTTTACTGCTTGTTCATCCCACTCAAAAGACTTCCCATTAAATAATCCTGTAGCCGACGCTATAGAATAATCAATAACTCGTTTACCAAACCACTTTACTATCAGATATTCTTTAATTGAAATAAAATAGCTAGCTTTTTGATATGGGTCAAAATTGTTTTCCTTCATCCATATTAGTTTCGCAAGTGGAGACATTGGATGTATTGGCATACCCGTTCTAGAATATATTTCAATCCCGTTCGTTTCTATTAGTCTGTTTGCTTGTTCAGTACTTCTTCCATCTGCCCAAATAATCCCTTGTGAGAGCGCTTCTCCATATTCACTCATACAGATAAGTGAATGCATAGCCGCTGAAAAACCAAGGGTCAAAATTTCATTCTTTTGAACTCCAGCAAACGAAATAGCCTTACTAATGGCTTGAACAGCCGATTGTTCAATTTCAACAGGATTCTGTTCGACCCAGCCCTGTTTAGGATAATATGAAGTAATTAATTCCTCAGCCTCAGCAACCACCTTACCACTCAGAGTAAATACAACTGCTTTAGCAGAGGTTGTCCCAATATCTAGACCAATAACGTACTGTTGTGACATTTTACATCTTCCTTTACACTTTGCTGTGAGTACAATTAATGATGTATATGTAAAAACATTATTCTTTACATTATTATCCACCATCATATCATACATGATTCGACATAGAAAAAGCTTTGGAGGTATCCAAAGCAGACATGAAAATGTTTAAAAGGTACAATTTTTATCATAAACCTTATGTATTATAGGTTTATGAAGTAAGAACTTTGTTCATACTACCAGACTTGTAACCTACCAAGTCTAGGGTAATATATTTATAGCCGAATTTGGAAAGTTCTTTCGTGATTATGTCATGATTTTCTAATACAATGGCCATATCACTAGGTTCAACTTCAATCCGTGCAATATCTTGATGTGTACGGACACGCACTTGGCGAATCTCAAGAGACTTTATATAAGCTTCAGCTTTTTCTACTTTTGTCAGCTTTTCAATTGTAATTTTCTCACCATATGCGATACGAGAAGATAAACATGCAAAAGAAGGCTTGCTCCATGTTGGTAAATCCATCTCGCGGGAAAGCTCTCTTATTTCGTCCTTAAACAAATTAGCTTCCTGTAATGGTCCACGAATTCCCTTTTCCTTTGCAGCTCTCATACCTGGTCGGAATTCATTTAAATCGTCCGCAATTACACCATAGACAACATTTTGGAATCCTTCCTTCTCCATGACAGGTAATAGGTGATCAAACAAGCTGCTTTTACAGAAATAACAGCGATTCCGATCATTTTCAGTATAACCTGGTATGGACAGCTCTGACGTTTCAATTACTCGATGAATAGCGCCAATTCTCTCTGCTAAAGCTTTTGCTTCTTCTAATTCACTTGACGGGTACGTTTCAGAATCAGCAGTTACAGCTAATACGTTTTTTTTTCCTAATGAATCCACGGCAACCTTAAGTAAAAAAGTACTATCTACCCCGCCAGAAAATGCAACAACAACAGATTTCATATCTTGGAGAATGGACACTAGTTTTTCGTATTTTTCTTGAATCATTGTCTTCTCCTTTCTACTCCCGATCTAACTCAATTACATCTTGGCTACGACGTAACTGTATCTCTCTATTTATATTAGTTGTGATATTGTAAAAGACATCTTTTTCAAGTGGTACAATCTTATAAAACACAACAAGCCCCTATTCCTAATGGGATGAGGCTTGCTTTAATTTTGAAAAACAAACTAGATAGTCATGCTGCCAAAACCACCGTCAACACGGATTAAAGTTCCTGTAACAAAGCTTGATGCTTTTTCAGAGGCTAACCATACTGCAGCGCCTTGTAATTCTTCAGGACTTCCAAATCGATTCATTGGCGTATGATTCATGATTGATTCGATACGTTCTGGACTTAGGATTTTTCGGTTTTGCTCTGCTGGGAAAAATCCAGGAATGATTGCATTAACACGAATACCATGTGGAGCAAATTCTCTTGCTAAGAACTGAGTCATGCTGTTTACACCAGCTTTTGAAACTGAATATGTGAAAACCTTAGATAAAGGAGTTGTTGATGAAACAGAGGAAATATTAATGATACTTCCCTGCGTTCCTTTTTCAATCATTCTTTTTGCAAAGATTTGAGTAGTAACAACAAGTCCTTTTAAGTTGACATCCATAATATCATCCCATTCATCCATATCAAGCTCGAAGAATGGTGTTGCACTATTTTTACCTGGAGCGTTTAAAAGGATATCAAAGCCTCCAGACCAATTTTCAATTTCTGTTACAAGTTTTTCAAGGGATTCGCGAGACGATACATCTGCACTAAATGCCTTTGCAGTTCCACCTTCTGCCTCTATCTCTTGTACTACTGCTTCTGCTTTTTCAAGATTACGTCCAACAATTGCAACCTTTGCACCATGTGAAGCAAATCCTTTTGAAATTGACGAACCTAGTACACTATTTCCTCCAATGGCTACTGCTGTCTTCCCTGTTAAATCAAATAGTTTGCTCATTCTGTATTCCCCTCTTTTACGCAGTTTCATGTAGGTATTAAGGTATAAGTGAATTTATCTATCGTAAGTTACCATTCTCATCAAATGGAATCTCATAAAGTTCTGATGCCTGCTCCATCTGCGGATGGTTGTTTATATATTCGAGTAATGCTTCTGATACTTCTATTTCACTAATGTGCAACGTATTTTTGATACGGACCATCTTTACTTGAGTGAAATCAAGAATATTACATGTTTTAATAGCGGCTTGAATGGCTTGTTTATCATTTGGTAGAGTGGTAGCAATTTTAGTAGGTGCCACAACAGTTGAAGTTAAACCGTTTGCATATGTGAATTCCAGGTCCATTTTGTCAACAAGTCGCTGGGTTGTAAAGTCAGCTGTTCCAACACCGTTTGCATTTCCTTCAGTCTCACGTGTTAAGTCCAAAACAACCATTTTGTTTACATCTGGTCCACCATGAGCATAAGGAGTAGGATAACGGCCTGTAATATTTGGGTCCATTCCGTCTCCGCTTATGTTTTTACCAATTTCATCAATAACAAGAACATCAATTTGCTCAAAGAATAACTTAGGTAAAAGCTGTTTTGCTTGCGCTTGTAATTCAGCTTCTTTTTCAAGAATTTCATTTTGTAAAAGTACTTCCACTCTTGCAACCTTATCAAATGCATTTTCAACAGTTGCAACTCCAAAGAGAATCGGTGTTTTTTCCATAATCATCTTCGCCATAGCAGGAACGTTCTCTGCCATATATTTGAATCCAAGCTGATGACAAGCTTCTGCCCCTTTTTGCTTTCCTAAACCAATACTAATCATTTTTTGAATGCCGCTTTCAACAGGTCCTCTAAAAGCAGTATGTGGTTTAACACGATTAAGAACGACAATACCATCGGCCTTTGAAGCGTATTTATCAATATAAACAGGTAACCCATTTGGTAATTCCCCAAGTTTGACAACTTCCATCGAGGAACGAATTTCACAGCCAACTGTTTCTTCAGTAACACCTAGATGTGCAAGCACTTCTTGCTGCCCTTCAGCAGTTGCGCCTCCATGGCTCCCCATGCTTGGTACAATGAAGGGCTTGGCTCCTAAGTCTTGTAGATATTGAACTGTTACCTTTGTTAGAGTTACGAGCTGATCTAGGCCACGACTTCCTACAGCAATAGCAATCTCCATGCCGGGTTTAATTGTTTGCTTAATAGATTCGCGCTGCAATTTTTCTTGCAATACTGCCTCGAGATTTTCTATTTTTGCATCATCAAAATGCTGTTTAACTTTTACCATCTTTGGAACTGGAATGTTTTTAAGTAATTCCTGGAGAATACCCATGATATCCTTCACTCCCTTATTCAAGTAACGTATTTAATTTAATAGAGTTAAGT
The DNA here is from genome assembly GCF_047246645.1 of Ferdinandcohnia jepli. Taxonomy (NCBI): domain Bacteria; kingdom Bacillati; phylum Bacillota; class Bacilli; order Caryophanales; family Bacillaceae; genus Ferdinandcohnia; species Ferdinandcohnia jepli. The sequence continues at coordinate 44,946 of NZ_JBFOKR010000012.1, read as the reverse complement.
GTTTTATAAACAATTGTTTATAGTTTCCCTCAATATCAGGTTAAAATTTACAATAGTAGATAAAATATAAATTATTTTGAAAGGTGCTATAAAATGTCTTCTATTGAGAGAACATTCTAACAAAAGGCCCTTTCTAAAAGGATTGTTGCTATTTGTCTTTAACCTTTGAAACTGTAAGTACCAAGTTTAGCGATTTCCGCTCCTGGCACTCGCTTTTCGCGGGCGGACCGTGAGCCTCCTCACTGAAATGCTGAAGCTAGACAAGTAGCATGCTCCTGCGGGGTCTCACCTGACTTGCACAGGATGTGCTGACGTCTACGTTCGCCACAGGACGTGGCGATCGTTAGTAGACGTTCCTTTTGCTTTTCCCGCAGGAGTCTCGTGCCATGCGCTCCAATCCCTCTTCGATAGCCATTATGTCCACTTTGTAAAAACAACATAGGTTGCGAAAACTTCTTAGTAAAATAATTAATTTGTTTATAAAACTAACTAAATGTCTCTATTAGAATATCATTTATGCTCCATCGATACAATTATTACCTTGATAAATTTGTTAAAAAAATAGTTGGGGAATCGATTCCCCAACTATTTACTTTTTTTATTACATCCAATTAGTATGGAATACTCCTTCTTTGTCAACGCGTTGGTACGTATGCGCGCCGAAGTAATCACGTTGTGCTTGTAAAAGGTTTGCCGGTAAAGTTTCAGTACGATAGCTGTCAAAGTATGCAATTGCACTTGAGAATGATGGTACTGGTATCCCCTTTTCGACTGCAACTGTAATTACCTTACGTAGAGAAGCTTGGTAATCTTCAGCAATTTCTTTAAAGTATGGATCTAATAGTAGGTTTGCTAACTGTGGTTCATGATCGTATGCATCTTTAATTTTCTGTAAGAATTGTGCACGGATAATACAACCACCACGGAAAATCATTGCAATTTCACCATAGTTTAGATTCCAATCATATTCTTCTGATGCTGCACGCATTTGAGCGAAGCCCTGAGCATACGAAATAATTTTACTTAAATAAAGTGCTTTTCGAACAGCCTCAATTAACTCCTGACGATCTCCATTGTATCCTTCAACAGTTGGACCTGATAGAAGTTTACTTGCCTTTACACGTTCATCCTTCATTGCGGAGATAAAACGTGCAAATACAGATTCAGTGATGATTGGTAATGGAACACCTAAATCAAGTGCATTTTGGCTTGTCCATTTACCAGTACCCTTTTGACCAGCTGTGTCGAGAATTACATCAACAAGTGGCTTTCCAGTTTCTTCATCTACTTTTGTAAAGATATCTGCAGTGATTTCGATTAAGTAGCTATCTAACTCACCCTTATTCCATTCTGCAAATACTTCATGCAGTTCCTGCGCATTAAGGTCAAGCACATTTTTAAGAATAAAGTATGCCTCAGAGATTAATTGCATATCTCCGTATTCGATTCCGTTGTGTACCATTTTTACGTAATGACCTGCTCCGTTTGGTCCGATATACGTACAGCAAGGGTCTCCTTCAACCTTCGCAGAAATTGCTTTTAAAATTGGTTCAACAAGTTCATACGCTTCTTTTTGTCCACCAGGCATGATAGAAGGTCCTTTTAGTGCCCCCTCTTCCCCACCTGAAACACCGGTTCCGATGAAGTGGATTCCAGTTGATTCTAGTTCTTTGTTACGTCTGATTGTATCTTGGAAGAACGTGTTTCCACCGTCAATCAAGATATCGCCATCTTCTAAATATGGCTTTAAGGAGTCAATCGTTGCATCTGTAGCAGGACCCGCTTTTACCATTAAAAGAATTTTACGTGGCTTTTCAAGTGAATTTACAAATTCCTCAATTGTTTTTGAACCTACAAAGTTTTTATTTTTTGCTTCATTTTGAAGGAACTCTTCTGTTTTATCGTATGAACGGTTGAAAACAGATACAGAATAACCTCTACTTTCTATATTAAGTGCTAAATTTTTACCCATTACAGCAAGACCAATGACACCGATTTGTTGCTTAGACATGTAAATCATACCCTTTCCAGACATTAATTTAAGTAGCACCTGAAAATAAATGCAAACTAATTGCTATTATTTTGCGTATTTCTACCATAATTATGAAGAATTTTCTTCTAAAAGCAATATAACCCTAAAAATCTTCATAAGTCTATAAAATAGACTTAGATAATTAATTTGTTTTCTAAACTAACTAAATATCTATGAGTAAAGAATATCACCCCTCCTATTGTTCGTCAACCATTGAATTTTGTCTAAATAATGAAGTTAATAGAAAAGTTAGTTCTTAGATACTTTAAATCAATGAAGTAAAATCATTGATAATCTTTGAAATAATGTTACAATGATAAATAATTTAAATCTTTTTACAACTTAAAATTGGAGGGTACTAATAATGAGTGAACTACGAAGTAATATGATTAAAAAAGGATTTGACCGGGCGCCCCACCGAAGCCTCCTTCGTGCTGCTGGTGTGAAAGACGAGGACTTTAACAAACCATTTATTGCAGTTGTCAATTCATATATTGATATTGTTCCTGGGCATGTGCATCTTCAGGAATTCGGTAAAATTGTAAAGGATGCAATTCGTGAGGCTGGCGGTGTTCCGTTTGAAATGAACACAATTGGAGTTGACGATGGAATTGCTATGGGTCATATCGGTATGAGATATTCCCTACCTAGCCGTGAAATCATTGCCGATTCCGTGGAAACAGTAGTTGCGGCACATTGGTTTGATGGTATGGTATGTATTCCGAACTGCGATAAGATTACACCGGGAATGATGATGGCAGCGATGCGATTAAATATTCCAACTGTTTTTGTAAGCGGTGGCCCAATGAAGGCTGGGGTTACGAGTGATGGTCGAAAAATCTCTCTTTCTTCTGTTTTTGAAGGGGTTGGAGCCTATCAATCTGGTAAAATTGATGAAAAAGGTCTGCAAGAATTAGAGCAATTCGGTTGTCCAACATGTGGTTCTTGCTCTGGTATGTTTACGGCCAATTCGATGAACTGTCTGTGTGAAGCGTTAGGCCTTGCCCTACCGGGTAATGGAACTATTTTAGCAGTTGATCCTAAGCGAAAAGAATTTGTAAAAGAATCTGCAAAACAATTAATGTACTTAATTGAAAAAGACATTAAACCACGTGATATTGTTACTGAAAAAGCGATTGATAATGCATTTGCTCTAGATATGGCATTAGGTGGTTCAACTAATACAGTGTTACATACTCTTGCACTTGCGAATGAAGCTGGTGTTGATTATCCTCTTGAGCGAATTAATCAAGTGGCAGAACGAGTACCACAGCTTTCAAAATTAGCTCCTGCTTCAGATTATCATATTGAGGATTTACATGAAGCCGGTGGTGTTACAGCGGTGTTGCACGAACTCTCTAAAAAAGAAGGTGCTCTTCACCTAGATACACTTACAGTATCGGGTCAAACTCTTGGAGAAGTAATCGCTGGACGTGAAGTTACAAACCATGAAGTTATTCGTCCGATTGATGCTCCTTACTCTGAAAAAGGTGGTCTTGCCGTGCTGTTTGGTAATCTAGCCCCAGATGGTGCCATTATTAAAACCGGTGGTGTCCAAGACGGTATTACTCGTCACGAGGGGCCGGCAATTGTATTTGAATCACAAGAAGACGCATTAGAAGGTATCTCTCAAAGACAGGTACAACCTGGTCATGTTGTTATTATCCGTTATGAAGGGCCAAAAGGTGGTCCTGGAATGCCTGAAATGCTGGCACCTACTTCACAAATTGTGGGAATGGGACTCGGTCCAAAAGTAGCCCTCGTTACCGACGGTCGTTTTTCAGGTGCTTCACGCGGTTTATCAATTGGCCACGCATCACCAGAAGCTGCTGAAGGTGGCCCACTTGCCTTTGTTGAAAATGGTGATCATATTGTAATAGATATTGATAACAGAACGATGAATGTAGAAGTTCCAGAGGATGTATGGGAACAAAGGAAAGCAAACTGGAAAGGCTTTGAACCAAAGGTAAAAACGGGTTATCTCGCCCGCTATGCAAAACTAGTAACCTCTGCGAATACTGGTGGTATTTTAAAAATATAATAGATAAATAGATGTAAGCCTGATTCCTTAGGTGGAATCGGGCTGTTATTTTATTGGTAGAATAATTCTAAATCGCTGTAAGTTTGTCTGTCTTTTTAGTCATGAAAGACATATTATAGGCAATATTGTCTAACTTTGTCTTTCATAGCATTGATGAAGAACACTTATACGGAAAAAAATCAATGTATGTCCTTCATACCTTAGATGAAGGACAGTTTACCTAAATAAAAACCATGCTTTGTCTTTCATAGCACTGATGAAGAACACTTCTCTTGAAATAAGTTGAATTCTGTCTTTCATAGCACTATTGAATACACTTATATTGGACCCAAACTATAATAAGATTAAGCCCTCTCCAGCATCCTATTTAACGCAAGTACTGCATCTTTCGTAATCTCCGCTGGTACTTTAATTATTTGGCTTCTCTCCCCTTTTTCAATCATATCTAATGACCATAGCAAATGCGGAAGATCGATTCGATTCATTGTTAAGCATGCACAAAGATGTGGATTAAGAGATACTATTTCCTTATCTTTATGTTGCTGAATAATACGTTGAACAAGATTCATCTCTGTGCCAATTGCCCATTTACTTCCAGCAGGCGCTCTTTCAATAGTGTCAATGATATAGCTTGTTGAGCCGGCGTAATCAGCCAGTTCTACTGTTTCAAAAGGACATTCAGGATGCACAATGATGTTCATGTCCGGCTTTGATTTCCGAATCATTTCTACATTCGCAGGAGTAAAGTTTTCATGTACAGAACAATGTCCCTTCCATAAGATAACTTTTACATTCTCTAAGTTTCCTTCATATTCAAAGGCATTTGTAATTGGATTCCATACTGCCATCTGATCCAAAGGTATACCCATATCGTAGGCGGTATTTCGACCAAGGTGCTGGTCTGGTAAAAATAATATTCTCTCTTTTTGTGTGAACGCCCATTCTAACATTTGTCTTGCATTTGAAGATGTAACAGTTGCACCACCATTTTTCCCAACAAATGCTTTAATTGCTGCTGTTGAGTTTACATATGTTAATGGAAGAACCGTGTCTCCAAAGGTTTCTTGAAGGACATGCCAGCATCTTTCCGTTTGGTTCATGTCAGCCATATCAGCCATTGAACAACCAGCACGCATATCAGGTAAGAATACAAATTGGTCTTCTTTTGTTAACATATCTGCGGTCTCAGCCATAAAATGAACACCACAAAAGGCAATAAACTCAGCATCCTTGTTTTCAGCAGATATTTGCGCTAGTTTAAGAGAATCACCTGTTGCATCTGCAAACTTGATAACTTCATCCTTTTGGTAATGATGGCCAGGTATGAACAACCGCTTTCCGAGGCGCGCTTTTATTTCCATTACACGCTCTTCCATCTCTTCTATCGTTAATGATTTATAGTAATCAGGAATAACATTTGAGTTTGTGCTTTTTTGCATCATCTCTAAAATATTCATAACTTCCCACTCCCTCTTAGACGTTTAAACTAATATCCAAGGCTTTTACAGAATGAGTTAAAAAGCCTAATGAAATGTAATCTACACCTGTATCTCCGTATTCGTGCAATGTATTCATTGTGATACCACCGGAAGCTTCGGTGACAATATGTTTAGGCACCAACTCCACAAACTCACGTATCTCACTAGGTGTACGGTTATCAAACATGATGATATCCGCATTTGCTTGGACAGCCTCTAAAACTTGTTCTCTAGTTTCTGTTTCAACCTCAATTTTCACCATATGTCCAACCTTGGCACGTACGGTTTGAACCGCTTCAGTAATTGAACCACAGAATGCAATATGATTATCCTTAATCATTACCCCATCATATAAACCAAATCTGTGATTAAATCCTCCACCACAAGTAACCGCGTATTTATCAAGCATCCGCAAACCAGGAATTGTTTTTCTTGTATCACAAATTCGTGTATGAGAGCTTTGTAATGCTAACACAGCATGATAGGTTGCTGTAGCGATTCCACTCATCCGCTGTATAAGGTTTAATACCAACCTTTCCCCAGTTAGGATTTTTGCCACAGGACCTTCTACATACGCAATGACGTCTCCAGCCTGAACTTTATCTCCGTCTTTTTTTGTCAATCTAACTTCAATTGATGGGTCAAGTATTGTGTACGCAACTGCAATGATAGACATACCCGCTAGTACACCTGATTCCTTTGCGTAAATTTTAGCTTCTCCTCTTTTATCTACAGGAAAAATACTGTTACTAGTTAAATCTCCTTCTCCTATATCTTCAATAAAAAAAGACTGAAGTAACTGTTTAAGTTTTATTTCATTCATCGTTTTTCCCCTTCTCTCAACTTAAATATTTAGAAAGAATACACTAATTCTTCATTTTGACACGTTCTTGTTATCTCTTTTCGAAGCCATTCTATATTATTTTCAGTTGGGTAATCCTCACGGAAATGTCCGCCACGACTCTCGGTTCTAAGTAGTGCTGAACTTGCGACTAGCCAGCCCACCGTTATCATATTGATAATTTCAAGCACTTCTTTTGTACATGAAAAAGGTGATATACCATCAAGCTCATTTTTGTACTTTTCAAACCAGCCAACTGCCGCTTTTAACCGTTCTTGGTTCCTGACAATCCCCACATTCTCTATCATCATTCTTTGAATATCTGCTTTGGTAGGAAGTGCAGTAGTTGTAGTATTACTATCAATCTTATTAACTACTTTTTTTAACGGTTTATATTGAACTTGGCTTGCTAAAATGTCATCGGCAACTAAGTTACCAAAGACAATTCCCTCTAATAATGAATTACTAGCTAATCGGTTGGCTCCATGTACCCCTGTACAAGCAACCTCTCCTACTGCATATAATCCTGGTATGGAAGTCCTTCCTTTTATATCTGTTTTGATACCTCCCATTGAAAAATGAGCACCTGGAATAACAGGAATTAAACCTCTTTCTAGTGCAACCCCATTTTCAAGGCAAAGGCTTGTGATAGTTGGAAACCTACGGTGAAAATCATTAATCATTGATACATCAAGATAGATTTTTCTACCTGCCAGCATTTCAGTAAACAGCTGCCGGGAAACAATATCTCTAGGAGCCAGGTCCAATAATGGATGCTTGCCATTCATAATGTGCCTTCCTGTCTCATCGACAAGGACAGCTCCCTCTCCCCTTACTGCTTCGGAAACTAGACCGCAAGTCTTCCCATCTATATGTAAAAGTGTTGGGTGAAATTGAATAAACTCCAGGTCAACAAGTTCTGCTCCAGCTCGATATGCCATTGCGAGTCCATCTCCAGTAATGGATGGATCGTTTGAAGTAAACGAATAAAGTGCACCGCATCCACCGGTTGCTAAAATTACGTCACAGCCCTTATAGGTAGCAATCTCACCATCTTGTGTGAGTGTGTAAACTCCAATACAACGATGATTTTCAATAACAAGGTCAATCGCTGTTTCTTTCTCAATAATAGTCACCCGATTTTTAACTTTTTCAAGCATATGTAAAATAAGAGCTCTACCTGTTGCGTCGCCACCAGCGTGTAAAATTCGTCTTGTGGAATGTGCGCCTTCTTTCCCAAGCATAAGTAAATTGTTTTCATCCACATCAAAATGTAAGCCTTCATTGATGAGACCAAGAATATATTCAGGTCCCTTTTTAACCAGGACTTCCAATGTGTCTTCACGATTATGGTTACAACCAGCAATCACTGTATCTGAAAAGTGAGAATGCCAGGAGTCATCATTTCCTACACTAGAGGCAACGCCGCCTTGTGCTAGCATAGAGTTACTGTTTGTTATTTTTGACTTTGTGAGGATAATCACATTCTTTTCCGCGCTTATTCGATAAGCAGCGGTTAATGCCGAAATTCCACTCCCGATTATAATCACGTCGATGTTTGGCATTAGGTAAGCCTCCCTCAGTACACATTTTGACATTACAACTGTCTTGACATCTATATTTACACATATATAGACTAATGACAAGACATTTTTTAAAAAGAGACTTTTAGGGTTCTATATTTTGAGGCTGAGAGGATGAAAGGGTATGATTTACTTAGATTACGCAGCAACAACACCAATACGAGAAGAGGCTTTACAGGTATATATGGAGGTTTCGAGACATTATTTTGGTAATCCAAGCAGTCTTCATGATTGTGGTACACAAGCAAATCACTTATTAGAAATATGCCGAAAAGAGCTTGCTGATAAAATAAATGCTGAACCTGAAGGGATCTATTTTACTAGTGGTGGCTCTGAATCTAACTTTTTAGCGATTCGTTCTCTTATAGATGCCAATAAAACAAAAGGTAATCACATCATGACTACTTCAACAGAACACTCTTCTGTCTATAACCTATGTAAACAGCTTGAAAAAGAAGGATTCTGTGTTACATATCTTCAAGTGGATCAGTATGGCCAAGTGAAGGTTGAGGATGTAAGAGATGCTATAACAGACCAAACTATCTTTGCATCTATTCACCATGCAAATTCTGAAATAGGAACCATTCAACCAATTGAACAAATAGGACAGTTACTGCATGAACATCAAATCATTTTCCATAGCGATTGTGTTCAAACCTTCGGCAAAGTGCCAATTGATGTTAAAAAAGCAAAGATTGATAGTCTCTCCATTTCGAGCCATAAAATTTATGGACCTAAAGGTGTTGGAGCTTGCTACATAAATCCTTCAGTTGTATGGAAATCATTGGTGCCTGGTACTTCTCATGAGAAAGGTTTCCGGTCTGGAACAGTAAATGTACCAGGTATAGCATCATTTATCACCGCAGCCCAATTAATTTGTAACGAAATGGAAGAAGCTACAAAGTATTATACTATTTTGCGTGATAAGCTGATTAGCGGGATAAAAGACATAAATCATGAGGTAGTAGTTGAGGGGCATCCAAAGAATAGTTTAGCAAATATTATTGGATTATCTGTATCTGGCACCCAAGGACAATATGTTATGTTAGAATATAATCGACATGAAATTGCAATTTCTACTGGAAGTGCGTGTCAAATTGGTCAGCAAACTCCCTCTAAGACGATGCTTGCTCTTGGGAAATCGCCTGATGAAGCGAAACAACTGATTCGCCTATCATTTGGAAGAGTAACGGAAGAAATACATATTGAAAAAGCACTTGAAGTATTAAATATAATTACGAAGCAAATTAACTATAGAACCACGTAGGAGTGGATGGTATGGATAAAAAACTATTAGGTGAAAGACGTAGAGAAACGATCATTAAATGGTTGAAGGAAAGTCCTGAACCAATTATAGGTGAAGAACTATCAAAACGAGCAAATGTTAGTCGCCAGGTTATCGTGCAGGATATTTCCTTGCTTAAAGCTAGAAATGAACCAATTGTCGCAACAAGTCAAGGCTATATTTATATTCAAGATCAACCCAAAAATGAACGTTATTCTCGTATTATTGCAGTAAAACATACTGCAGAAGAAACACTTGATGAACTTAATCTCCTTGTTGATCATGGTGTAACGGTTAAGGATGTAATTGTTGAACACCCGGTATACGGTGAAATATCTGGTTCGCTTATGATAAGTAACCGGTTTGAGGTTAAGCGTTTCATCGAGAAATTAGGGGAAACGAAAGCATCTCTCCTTTCTCTACTAACAGACGGCATTCATCTTCATACAATTGAAGCTGATTCCCCGGATCGTCTAGACGCGGCATGTGAAGCATTGCAAGAAGCAAATTTTTTATTAAATGATCAATAATAAATAAAGGAATGACTAGTGTGGCAGTCATTCCTTTTTACGTATGTGGATTTCAACCAGTTTTATAAAATTACTTGTAATAACCAACTTTTGCTTGGGCACCCATATAAGAATCGTCTGGTCCCTTAATTAGTATTAAGTGAAACTCCCCTTGATACTTCGGAGGGATTGGGAAACCGGAATGGTTTTCTTTTAATAAGTTACTTTTCATATTATATACATATCGTTTTTCATCTTTTTGAAATTCCTTCTCTATCACTGCATCTTTAGGAAGATGATCTTTCAATTGGTTGAATGCATCCTCTTTTGTGGTTGGATCCTCATTAAAAAAATATATAGGGTCAATACATTTTCCATCATGCCTCGTTCCACCTAGTCTCACGCAAGTAATTCGTAGATTTTCATATTCGTATTTTGATTCAAATTCTACTTCTTTCCATAATGTTTTCATAAAGGATTTAGAATCCCAAAAGCCACCTTTTTCCGATGTTGAAACAACAACCTCTTCCTTCTTCTCTTCTGGTTTCTTCTCATTAACAGTAACTGTAACTGGTTCAGCTTTTTCTGTTACTGGTACTTTTTCACTTGTATTTTTTTCGGCAGTATTAGAGCCCTGTGAAACCGATACGGGTTTAATATCCTCTTTAATTCCAAACTGTAAAACTAGCATTATCCCAATAAAGCATAAAACTGAAAAAAGCATAATTTTTTTAATCTTTTTCAAGTTAACCCGCCCCTTACTGATTTATTATCTTCTTTCGTATTCCAGAACCCAGCATATTAAAGGTGAAAATGATATAGGTAATTGCGAGTGCTGGGAATAATGGAATCCACGGCGCCCGTATCACTTCATTTTTAGTTCCTCCAAGCAATGATCCAAGGTTAAAGCTATTATTTACAATTGGTATGTCAGCCATTAGTTCAACTTTAAAGTGTAAATATACCTGAAAGACACCAAGTTGCCCAATCAGTAAAGCCATGCGACCCAAATCAAGCATAAAGTTTACTAAGATTTCCGGCACAAGTGCAGGTATATAATGGTTCTTGAAAAGACCTAAAGGCTTTGTTCCAATTGTCAGTGCAGCCTCAATATACGGTTCAGTTGAAACTTTATGAGAAAGTTGTTGAAATACCATTCCTACCCTACCAATCTCTAATAAAGATACAGATAACACAATTAAAAAAAAGCGATTATCTAACATGGAGAATAGATTTGTTTTGAACAAGATAATTCCCATTATTAATATGGGTAGACCCGACATAACAGAGCCCCAAGTAGATAAAAATGAATAAAATACCCCTTTCCCTTTTCTTGCCATAAAACCTAATGGAATGGATAATACGTATTTTAGTAGAGTAACAGCAAACATAAAATAAAGGGTTTCTTTAATACCAAGTATGATTAAACTTAGGATATCCCGTCCCTCTCTGTCAGTTCCAAGCAAATCCTTCTCAGATGGAGGAAAAGGAGCACGTTCAAATGTACCATCCTCTAAAAATCTCATTCTACCGTCAGCAAATTCAGTATCTACAAATGGTAAATGTGGCCCTATCAATGCAAAGAATAATAGAACAGCTAATAAGGAAATACCGATTACTAAATCTCGGTTCATCTAAGGATTCCTCCTTATCGTTGGGTCGATATAGTACTGTAAAAAGAATGAAATTATTTGTGTGAAAAATACAATCGTCATAAAGATCCATGCCAAGGCAATGATTAACTCTTTCTCAAAAGGGATTGCAGTATACAAACGTAATGCCATCCCTTTATAATCCAAAAATAACTCTAGAATAAATAAATTTGATAGTAGCAATAGCATTATTGATGTCACATGGCTAAGAATTTTCGAAAAGCAATTCACGAGCATATGTTGGTAAATGACTATTTTACTAGTAAATCCTTTCGAAAAAGATACCTGCACATATTGTTTCGAGGATTCTTCTAATAAGGTAGAAAGGGTAATTTTTGCTACATATGTTATTGGATACAACGAAACAAGTATGGAAGGAAGTATGAAACCGTACCATTCATCAGAAGCGAATAACATAAAATCAATTGGCTTAAATAAAAGAAGCACGATCCATATCATCGCTGAAATAAAATAAAAGTCTGGAAATGAATGAAGTACAGATGTTAGACGATCTCCAAACATCCTTGACCATCTATCCTTATGTCTAAAATCAAAAATACCTTTAAGAATGCCCAAAATCATAATAAGCAGAAAAGATGTGAAAATAATTTTCCCCGTTCTTGGAAACAACCGGGCTATCTCACCGGAAATTGGGCTATCTGACTTAGTAACACCGAAGTGACCTTCTGTTATTAAATGGGTGAAGAATCCCTTAATTTGTAACAGAGATAGCTGCCAGCCTATCTTTCTTTGAAATCCCTCAGGACTTTCTGGGTCCGGCATAAACTGGATGTCTGGCATATAGACAATACATACAATTAAAAAAGCAGATAATAGATAAATACTAATCGTTTTGGTTAGGAATTTACCTATAAAAGCCACGCTTTGTAGTAAATTCCGCTTTTTCTTTTGGTTACTCTTCTGAGATGTTTGCGGCTTTTCGACTATATATAATTTTGCACTCACCTACGTTTGCCCCCTTCTTTATTGGTATTACTAATGACGACTATCATCCCGAATCTGGTTCATATTCATTACAATAAAAATAAATTAATAATCTTCGCTAATAAAAAAACCACCTGGTTGACAGGTGGCGATTCATTACTCTATAACTCCATACGTATTTATACCAGTAGTAGCAGCAAATACCTTTCCCTCTTCGTTTATTTTAAATACGACATGATAGTTCCCGTTTTTTCTTCGGAGCTTTTTTTCGAATTGATCACTATATAAGTTATAAACAAATCCAACTTTTGGTATATTAACAGAATTAATGACAATAGAATCCATAGGTAAATGGTTTTGTAGTTCTAGAAAAGCTTCTTCTACGGTAGAATGGTCTTCGATAAAATAATAAAAAGGATTTCCACATCGATTTTTATAATCGATAAATCTGCAAATAGTTTTCACATTTTCATTAATAAATCCATCTTGATAAACCCCACCCACTGTTGTTTTTATTTTTCCCTCTATGATTTCAACAGGGTCATAAAATCCTCCTTTTGCTGTTAAGCGTTCAACCGGTTGCGGAGAATTTGTTTGTGTAGCTAGATTGTTGTTTAGTTTTTCATTTTCAAAATGCTGTAAGACATACTGTCCTAGAAAAAACACGACACATATGGAAAAAGCAAATGTTAAAATAGGTGGAAACCAACGAGAAAATTTCTTGTCTTTTTTTCGGCTAAGTGCCGACCAAACACGCTCTTTTTCTTTCTCAGAGAACTCTATTTCTGCAAAAAAATTTGTCTCCATGTCTTGTTTAAGTTTTTTTAGTTTATCTTCCATTTTCATCTATCCTCTCAAGTGCCTTCTTCAATAATAATCTCGCTCGTTTTAATCTTGTTCGAATAGTATTTTGATTAAGTACTAAAAGCTGACTTATTTCTGGCACAGAAAGCTCATCGAAATAACGTAAAATAACGACTTCTCGATACTTAACAGGTAGTTGTAAAACATGAGAAGAAAGTGTATCCATTTCACTCCCTTGAAGGACTGCTTCCTCAGGGTTTTTATCTTTCGAAATCAGTTTACTGAGTAAGAAACTATCCAAAAATCCTGTTTTAAAGGCTGAGCTTTTTAAGTTATCTTTGCATTTATTAATTGTTATACGATAAATCCATGTCTTTAAAGAGCATTCCCCTCTAAAACTATCAATCTTCGTATAACAGGTAATAAAAACATCTTGCACAACATCTTCTGCCTTTTGCCAATCTTTAAGGTACGTATAAGCTAGTTTCTTCAAGCTAAGGCCGTAAGTGTTCATGATGTACTCTAACCATATATCACGATCTATGTTTAGAAAGTCTTCTTCCAAATGTTCAAGAGGTTTCACGATAGTACCCCCAATTATTTTTCTATATGTATTGACGAGTGACCTAAGCTAAGTGTTTCAAAAATTTAAAAAATAAAAACACATTATTTCGCTTGCGAAATAATGTGTTTTACAATCTAATTATTGAAACGGGTTCCAAAGTGCCTGCCAAACACCATTTTCACCTTTAGAAAGTTTAAATTCTAATGTTGTAGTTTCGTTTGGTAATGTAAAGGAAATTAAAACGCGATTTTCATCCGTTTTTACGACTTGGAATTCTCTAACTTGATCCAATTTAAGCATAAAGTCATTTTTTTGTTTAGATGCTTCACTTGTCATATTTTCTTTCTTAAAAGTGTCTACATCAACAATTGCATCAGCTTTATTGTGGAAATGGTAAAGAGTTTCATAATCTTCTCCAGCTTTTGTATACATATATAACTTGAAAACCTCAAAGGGAGTAATCGATTTTAGTACGTTAATGTCTCGAGTCTCTCTAAAAGATGTATGCAAATCTACTAATTTTTGATCCACTTCTAATAATGACTTCGTTAAAGAGATTTTCTCTGAACCATTTCCTAGAGTAAAACTTTTAATTGTTTGTACGTCGCCCTCTTTAGAATAAACAAATGAAATTGTATCGCCATCTTCCAAGGAAGATAGCTGCTGGATAGCTTCATCACTTAATTGGAAGGCAGAAGCAGTGCCATTCATTTTAATTTCTACACTATGTGGGTCAATTTGACCTACAAGAACTCCACTTCCTTCTGTATACAGTGATTCATTTATGATGATATCTGTTTTAACTAATCCAGGGTCTTCATCAGCTCTTAAAAATACTTCCAGGACATACTCCCCTTTTTCAAGGCCATCAATTTGAAACTCTTGTATTATTTCCTCATCATTTTTCAAAACTAGTTCTTCAATGGCTTGAGTAGACACTACTTCGTTTGAATATTGTCTTAGTTTTTTTCCTTCTTTATCATATAAGATGTAGTCCACTTGTAAGCCTGAAGGTATTGTTAGTTTCTGTGATTTACCTGAGGTATTTTTGAATTTGTAAGTTACAAAAACAGAGTTTCCTTCTTCCTTTGTTTCGATTGAAGTATGGAAGTTTGCCTTTACTTCGGCTTTTTCAGCAGTCTCTGCTCCTTGTGTTTTATCAGTACTTGCTCCTGTTCCACAACCTGTTAATAATGCGAAAACGAATGCTGACCCCACAACTAGATTCCACTTGTTTCTCTTTTTCATTTTTTAATTCTCCTTTTTTACCTGTGAATTTTGGTTTCACTTCTTAGACGCAGGTAAAGAAAAGGAAGTTACATCCAATTGTAAAGTTTTATCTTTCAGATAAATTTTGATATAACTTTGATGATACAGAAAAAGCTCACGAAATTATTTCGTGAGCCTACCTTATTACACCATGATCTTACAGATATCATTTGTAAATTCAACTGGATCTTGTAGTGGCAGTCCTTCGATAAGTAGTGCTTGGTTATATAAAAGATGTGTATATAAGTCTAGTTTAGCTTTATCTGTTTCGAAGGCAGTTTTTAAGGACTGGAACACCTCGTGATTTACATTTATCTCAAGAACTTTGTCAGCTTTTACATTTTGATTATCAGGCATTGCATTAATGATTTTTTCCATCTCAATTGAAATCTCACCATCTGTAGATAAACATACAGGATGTGTTTTGAGGCGTTTAGAGACACGAACGTCTGTAACTTTGCCAGAAAGTGAATTTTTCATATAGTCAAAGAGTTCTTTGTTTTCATTTTTCTCTTCGTCAGTCTCATTATTATCTTCAGGTTCAAATCCCAGGTCACTACTAGATACAGATTTAAACTCTTTTTCTTTATAAGACAATAGCATTTTTATAGCAAACTCATCAATGTCCTCTGTGAAATAAAGAATTTCATAGCCCTTATCAGCAACTAATTCTGTTTGAGGTAATTTTTCAATGCGTTCAACAGATTCACCAGTTGCATAGTAGATATATTTTTGATCCTCTGGCATTCTTGCTACATATTCATCTAGAGAAACAAGCTTTTTCTCTTTCGATGAATGGAACAGTAGGAGATCCTGCAACGTTTCTTTATTAGCTCCGAAATCGCTGTACACCCCAAACTTAAGTTGTCTACCAAAGCTCTTATAAAACGTTTCATACTTTTCGCGTTCATTTTTTAATAAGCTCTGGAGCTCACTCTTAATTTTCTTGCTGATGTTCTTAGCGATAAGCTTTAGTTGTCTGTCATGCTGCAGCATCTCTCTTGAGATATTCAGTGATAAATCCTCTGAATCTACCATACCCTTAACAAAACTAAAGTGATCTGGCAACAAGTCGCCACACTTATTCATAATAAGGACACCGTTTGAGTATAGCTCGAGTCCCTTTTCAAATTCCTTTGAGTAGTAATCAAACGGAATGTTTTCAGGGATATAGAGAATCGCATTGTAGCGAATCGTACCGTCTACACTAATATGAATGTGCTTGAGCGGTTTATCGAAACCGTAGTGCTTTTCATTGTAGAATTTTTCATAATCCTCATCAGTTAGTTCACTTTTATTCTTTCTCCAAATCGGAACCATGCTATTAATGATTTGCTCTTCTACTACGTCCTCGTACTCATTCTCACTATCCTCTTTAGGTTTGCTTGTTGTTATATCCATTTTAATAGGATAGCGAATAAAATCCGAATATTTTTTAATAATCGCTTTTAAACGGTATTCTTCTAAAAATTCGTCATAGGAATCGTCTTCTGTATTCTCTTTTATTTTTAAAATAATATCGGTACCAACATTTTCTTTTTCAACTGGGACGATGGTATATCCATCTGCACCTTTGGATTCCCATTTATATGCTTCGTCACTACCTAGAGATTTAGAAATAACAGTAACGACGTCTGCAACCATAAATGCAGCATAAAATCCAACACCAAATTGACCAATAATATCATGACCATCTTTTAGTTCATTTTCATTTTTAAAAGCTAAAGAACCACTTTTTGCAATGGTACCCAAGTTTGCCTCGAGTTCTTCTTTGGTCATTCCAATACCAGTATCAGAAATAGTTAGTGTGCGATTTTCCTTATTTGCTGATATTTTGATAAAGTAACTATCCTTATCAAACTGGTAGCGATCATCTGTTAATGCCTTATAGTAGATCTTGTCAATCGCATCACTAGCGTTTGAGATTAGTTCTCGTAGGAAAACTTCACGCTGTGTATAAATGGAGTTAATCATCATTTCTAATAACCTTTTAGACTCTGCTTTGAATTGTTTCTTAGCCATAATAACCTCTCCTTCAAGTAAATAGTATGTAGATATGTGTATGGTTTTAAATGATTCCACATTTTTTTAGCACTCTTCATGTACGAGTGCTAATTCACATAAAAATAATTATCATATTTTTCGATACTTGTCAATTAGTACACTTATTCTGTACTTTTCAAGAATGTATGGATTTTGGTTCTGTTGTTGAAATACGCACGATTGCCCAGGTCGATTAATTTCTCGATATATTCTACATCATCGAAAGGAATTTCTCCGCCAAGTTCTTCATTTATCCGTAAATACTGATCACCGAGTAGATGGTGACAATGGTAGGTTACAGATTCTGATAATAGCTGAAGTGCTAAATCTAGTAATTTTGGTGTCATTTTCATAGACGGTAAGTGAAAGGGTAACCATTTAGCAACACCCCACTCCTTCTCTGTTTCAACCGAAAAATTGATACTTTGTATTCCTGTACCAATGGACATAATATTTATTTCGGAAGTGTCCTTTTTGAAGTAGCTAAGCGCCTCTGTTAAGCATACTAGGGATGGATTATTGGCCCATAGCCCACCATCTATGGCCATGTAGTTATTATTTATATTATTTGGTGGAAAATAGACTGGAGCTGAGCAAGAGGATAAGACTGCATCCCAAAGCTTAATGGTATGATCATTTTTTAAGTCTTCCCCATAGTTGGATCGATGAACAAAAGGTTTACCATGTGTAATATCAACCGCAGGTATAATTAGCGGTTTTGATATATCATTTAGGGTTATGTCTCCGAAAGCTTTTTGTATATATCTTCTAAGGTATTTATCACTATAGACACTTTTAAGGAATCCTATTTTTGCTTGACGAGCAAAAATCTTTTTACCGTATTTTATATAATTCTCTAAGACGTCACTCATATCTATTTGGAGAATCGATGATGCGGCAATTATAGAGCCAGTGCTTGTCCCCGATATCAGATCGAACATATCACTAATCGGCTTTTTATACTCCTGCTCCATTGCACGTAATATGGCAGCGACAAATACTCCACGAATCCCGCCTCCATCGATACATAAGATTTTCATGTTGAGCTCCTTTTTTAGACAGTTTCCCTTTAGTATGTCCGTTATAAGCGAAAATAAAAGATGCCCTATTTGAGATAAGGCATCCATGAAATTCTTATTGTTGTTCCATTTTACTAATGATTTCATCAGCAGTTGGAAATCTACCTATTTCTTTTTTGGAGAATACATTTTCTCCGTTTACTGTTACTTCAAATACTCCACCTGAACTAGGTGTGAGGATAAAGTTAGAAATTTTTGATCTGAAATGTGTTAATAATTGTTCCGCAAGACCTGCGGCTTTTGGTGCGTAGTTTCACTGCATGCAAAATTCAATTGATACTTTATAGTTCATGTTTGTAACCTCCTGTTTTAGCTCTTCCATGCTCGATTTGAATCCATACGCTCAGTTATACCCATCTCATCTAGCAATTCTAAAAACGGTACAAGGTATTTTCGCGAAACACCTAATGTTTCTTTAGCTTCTTTAAGACTAAAGCTCTCTTCTGTATTTTTCTTCAATACTTTTATAGAATCCTCTAAGGCTTGATGATACAAAATGGTGTCATCAGTTAACTGGTATGCTCGCCCTGTTTTTAGTAAAAAGGTTTTTAATTCGCTTCTTTCTTCAAACGAAAGTGAAGTTCCTTTACTATAATCTTCCCATTTAGCAGGACATAAAGCATCTTGCTTTAGTTCTGAAATAATCTTCAACATGATCTTTTCAGTTTTTTTAGGAAGAGACGGTTTGAAGAGATTGTTACTTATATACTGATCAAGCTTTTGAACTTTCTCAGCCTCTAGTAGTTGGTTCAGAGCGTACTCAATTAATAATTTAGAAAAGCTTGTACTTACCACTTGCAGCAGCTCGGCTTTACTTATACCTATTCGCATAGGGTACATGTTGTGATACTCATTTAACTGGTTGAAAATATCATCTTCGAGTTCTTTCATGACAATGGTTGAAGTCCAGGTAGATGAAGATACTTCAATCAGCTCTTTCGTTGCAGCACCGTCAGCAAGGATTGGTTTTATCTCCACTTCAGTTAATGATGAAAGCTGGGTAAGCTGTTGGATGGTAACTAATTTGTAAGCTTCAATCAAGCCATAAATCATTTCCTTGGGTGAGCTCTCTTTTTGCTTTTTGAGCATAGTAATAGTTTCTTCACCAAATCGATATTTTCCTGCTTGGGGTTGGATAATCCATCCGCCACCAATCGTTTCTACTGGAGTTGGCCGTCTTACAATAAATCTGTCTCCTCGTTTTACAACGATTTCTTCCTCTAGACGAATTTGACAAAGCACTTCATCTGCTGTGTCTTTTAACTCATTACGGTCGAAAAAAACAATTTTTCCAAGGGCTTCAGCTGTACCTACATAAAGCTTTATGGGTGCCCGTTGTTTTAAAGGAATGCTAAGAACATCAACCAATTGTAATGCAATATCAACTGTTTTTGTAACAATATATTGATTAGAATTAACCAAGACATTTCCTCGATGAATATTGTCCTTCGGTACACCGGTTATATTGAGTGCAGCCCTTTGCCCCGCCTGGGCTTCATCTACTTTCTTATTATGTACTTGTATTTGTCTTACTTTTACTCTCTCTCCTTGTGGAAGTAGAGTTAACGTACTGTTTGTCGATACCTTCCCCTCAAAAATAGTACCTCTTACAACTGTACCGTGCCCTTGAAGTGTAAAGCTCTGGTCGATAGGTAAACGGAAGGTATTTGTTGCCTTACGCTGACTAATAGTCATTACCTTTTTGGCAATTGCGTCTTTCAAATTAGAAATGCCTTTTCCAGTTAGACTATCCACACAATGAATATCTGACCCTCGAAAAACGGTTCCATTTAGAAGTTCTTTTACATCTTCAGTAACGAGTTCTACTAATTCATTTTCTACTTTATCAATTTTCGTAATTACCGCTAGTAAGTTTGTAATACCTAGAAACTCTAAAATTTGAAGATGTTCCTTCGTTTGGGGCATTACACCTTCATCACCTGCAATTATTAGGAGCACAAGGTCAATGCCTGCTACACCAGCAATCATTTGACGTATAAACCTCTCATGTCCAGGTACGTCAACAATTGAAACTTCACTATCAATTGGTAGATCAAGTGGAGCATATCCAGGTTCAATGGAAATTTGCCGTTCCTTTTCTTCTTTCAACCGATCTGTATCCACACCAGTAAGTGCTTTGGTTAACGAAGTCTTTCCATGATCAATATGTCCAGCCATACCAATTGTATAAAAGGATGAAGTCATTTTACGACCTCCTCTCATTTTATCTAAACTACTTTCTACTTTACTAGTTAGCATGTAATAAGTTCAAGCTTTGAGTACTCAATAAATCTAGTACGGTGTTTATCATTTGCAAATGTATTCTATTTGCTATAAAAAGCAACTCCTGTATATAATGAAATGGTTGGTTGTCTAAGAATTCCAACCTAGTTTATAATGTCTAGCTCCAGCGCCTAGCCCCTCGAGGTCGCTTCCCCCCTCCTGCGGCGGCAACACTAAGGAATGCTTCGTGAGGTTAATCCTCGCAGGAAAAAAGCTCTGCTTTTTTTCGAGCCTCCTCGTCAGGGTTCCGACGCACAGGACGTGCTAGTGCCGGCGTTGCCACAGGATGTGGCGACATTAGCCGGCCAGCGCTTGTCGGACTTGCACAGGATGTGCTGACATCGACGTTCGCCACAGGACGTGGCGGCTGTTTAGTCGATGTTCCTATTTCCTAGGCGCTTGCGCTTTTCTTATGGGGCTGGCTGGGGTGCTGGTGTCCCCCTGGGTCTTCAAAACCCTGAGGGAGGCGCGTGTCGTCTTCGGTGGGTTCGATTCCCACACAGTCCCGCCAATATAAAAATACTTTTGTGCATATAAAGGAGTGAATGTGATGTCTAAAAAGGAAGAAATCATCAAATTAACTTCCCTTTCCACCAAAGCTGGCTGAGGATGCAAAATTGGTCCTGAGGACCTGGCACAGGTTCTGTGTCATATACCGAAAGCTGTACCCAATCCTAATTTGCTTGTAGGTCTAGATACGCCTGATGATGCAGGTGTATACAAGATAACGGAAGATCTTGCACTTGTTCAAACACTAGACTTTTTCACTCCTATTGTTGACGATCCATATATGTTTGGTCAAATTGCTGCTGCTAACGCTTTAAGTGATGTGTATGCAATGGGTGGAAAGCCAATTACGGTTATGAATATAGTAGCATTTCCTATTAATACATTAGATAAAAGTATTCTTGCAGAGATTTTGGCAGGTGCTGCTGAAAAAGTAAAAGAATCTGGTGCTTCATTAGTTGGTGGGCATTCAATTGATGACAAGGAGCCGAAGTTCGGCTTGTCTGTCACAGGTACTGTTCATCCACAAAAGATTCGTGCCAATGCCGGCGCAAAACCGGGTGACCGCCTTATTTTAACAAAACCGATTGGTGTAGGGATACTAACTACTGCTATTAAACGAGACTTGTTAGAAGAAAATGATATTGCAACAGTTACCGAAGTGATGGCAACTCTCAATAAAGCTGCTGCGGAAGTGATGGAACCTTATAATGTCCATGCTTGTACAGACATAACCGGCTTTGGCCTGCTAGGTCATGCAATGGAAATGGCTGAAGGCAGTAATGTTGGAGTGACAATTAACTTTAAGGATATACCAATATTGCCACGAACTAGAGAACTAGCTGAGCAAAAAGTCATTCCTGGAGGAACGAAGAAAAATCACTCTTGGCTTTCAAATCGTGTGGAGTATGCTGATACCATTGATGAAATTGATCAATTGATTCTTTGTGATGCAATCACTTCTGGAGGACTTCTCCTCTCAGTACCAGAGTCAGAAGCACAATCTCTACTTGATGAGCTTCGTACGAAAAATGTCTCTGCTTCTATCATTGGTGAAGTTACTAGTGATTCACTTGGAAAAATCAAGGTTGTCTAAAAAGGACTCGGATGAGAGTCCTTTTTACGTTGTTTGGATATAACAATAGTATAGAAATTACATAATTAGAGGTGTATGACTTGAAAAAATATGTGGTAATAGCAATTTCAATTGTTTTTATATTAATGCTAGGTGCATGTAGTGAGAACGATAAAAATGAGTCTAAAGGTGAAAATTCAGATCCGTTTACAATTGGTGTAATACCTGTTCAAACAGTCGGAGAAATGGAAACGGCAATGGATAAGTTACAGACACTTTTAACTGAAAAACTTAATCGAGATGTTTCGGTTGAAGTTTATCCTGATTATAACGGTGTTGTGGAAGCGATGAACTACGACAAGATTGATATGGCCTATTTTGGTCCATTAACATACGTGGTGGCACATGAGAAAAGTGGCGCAAAAGCAATTATTACTCAATTAATAAATGGTGAACCTTTTTACCATTCGTATATAATCACTCATAAGGATAGTCCGCTTAACTCAATTGAGGACCTAACTGTAAATGCAAATGATATTGATTTTGCGTTTGGAGATATCAATTCTACTTCAGGATCACTTATTCCCTCAATTGAATTAAATGATCGAGGTGTCTTCCAGTCTGAAGATGAACATAAGTTTAAATCTGTACGATTCACAGGTTCGCATGATGCAACTGCTTTAGCAGTTCAAAATAAACAGGTAGATGCTGGTGCTATTGATAGTGCAATCTATAACCAACTTGTAGATACGAAAAAAATTGATGGCTCGCAATTCAAAACTATTTGGCAGTCTGAAAAGTTATTTCAGTATCCTTGGGCTGTTCATAAGGATACTGATAACGAAACCATCGAACGATTACAGGATATCTTTTTAGCAATTAAGGACGAAAGTATTTTAGCAGCATTTGGTGCAAGTGGATTTACAAAGGCATCTAATGAAGACTATGAAAGTATTAGACAGGCGGCTATAAAACAAGGAATAATTACGGAATAGAGCTGATTATCTTGTGGTTTAAACGCAGAACCATACCTATCCTGCTTTTGTTAGGTATCGCTATATATTATAGTATGAAACTCACTCAATTTGATCTTTCAAAGTTTAAAGATTTTCGGAATATGATTGATTTTCTTTCACAGTGGTTTCCGATGGATGTTTCCTCACTACGTTATATGCTTTTAGATAGTGCTGAAACATTGGCAATGGCTTTTCTAGGAAGTATTTTCGGTTTGGTAATAGGAATACCTTTAAGTTTTATTGCTGCTCGAAATACTTCTCCCTCCCCTTTTATCTATCATTTTTCTAGAATGGTATTAAGCTTTGTTCGATCAGTACCGGAAATTGTATTTGGGTTAATTTTATTGACAGCACTAGGACTTGGTCCCTTCCCGGCAGTACTGGCTATCATGTTACATAATATTGGAGTTCTTGGTAAATTAATATCTGAACTCATCGAAGCATCTGACCCGGGTCCTCAGGAAGCGATGAATGCGGTAGGAGCAAAAAGTTGGTTTGCGTCCCTCTTTAGCATCATTCCGCAAATCTGGCCGAATGTATTATCTCAGTACTTTTATCGTTTTGAAGTCGCAATCCGAACTTCCCTTATCCTCGGATTTATTGGCGGAGGTGGAATTGGGCAGCGTCTTTTTAATGATTTTAAAAGCTTTCAATATTCGTCGGTTTCTCTTGATGTATTGTTAATAATGGTCATTGTTATCATCGTTGATACATTAGGTAGTTATGTACGGAACAAAGTAATGTAATGGAGTGTCCTTTTATGATTGAATTAAAGAATGTATCTGTATACTTCCCAGAAGCCAAACATAACGCTCTTTCTTCTATAAATCTTACATTAACCGAGGGTGAATTTATTTGTGTTTTAGGTAAAAGTGGCGCTGGTAAATCGACACTAATCAGATGCCTAAATGGCCTGCAAATACCAACAAGTGGAGAAGTCTTTTGGAATGGCGAAGCATTGTCTACTAAAAGTAATGAAGATCTCAGAAAAGTAAGAAGAGAAATGGGAATGATTTTTCAACATTTTAATCTAATTCCCCGGTTAACTGTTATGCAAAATGTATTAACCGGGATGTTTGGTTATCGGAGTTCTTTCAAGAATCTAGTAGGCTGGTTTTCAAAGGATGAAATTCTGGAAGCCCAAAATGTACTTTCAGTTGTTGGTTTATCGGATTATCAAAATAGGAGAGTCGAAAAGTTAAGCGGCGGACAAAAGCAAAGAGTTGGAATTGCTCGGGCACTTCTTCAAAAACCTCGCGTGTTTTTAGGAGATGAACCTGTGGCGAGTTTAGACCCTGGGACTGCCAGTCGCATTTTTACTCTTTTGGATGAATTGCATCATCGTTATCACTTACTTTCAATTATGAACCTACACGATGTCGCATTAGCTAAACAATACGCTACTAGAATTCTTGCTTTAAAAAATGGTGAAATCATATTTGATGGGAAGCCGGAAGAATTTACAGATGAAATCTACGTTAAGACATATGAAATGTAAATTAGTAGGATTTATAAGGTAGTAATTGTATTATTTATTGTGAATTGATATACTTTTTGTAATATTACTAGAAAAGAAGGTACATGCATTTGTCGAAGAAAAAATTTCAATATTGGCTAATCCAAATCCTATTAATTTTAACAATTGTCTTTGTCTCAACAAAAATTACGTTTTTATTTGCACCAATTGGTGTGTTTTTCTCAACAATCTTTTTTCCTATTTTAATTACGGGGTTTTTGTACTTCCTATTGAACCCGGTTGTAAACTTCTTACAACGTCGTAAGGTCCCAAGGGTACTTGGAATACTAATCATATACGTCGTATTTTTTGGTTTAATTGTGTTGGCATTTGGGAATTTGGTTCCGACAATTACTAAGCAATTTACCGCTTTAGGGAATGCACTTCCAGGATATGCAAACCAAACATTAGAATTCTTTGAGGATGTTGCACAATCATCTGAATTCAAATGGATTCAGAATGAGCAAAATGAACTTCTAGAAACGATTGAACAACGACTCATTGAATTTGCGAACACAATACCTAACCGAATCACAGGTGGGTTGTCTCAATTTATTGGTGTAATCGCAGATATTGCAGTCATTTTAGTTACTGTTCCATTTCTACTATTTTATATGTTTAAGGATGGACATCGTTTTCCGAATGCCATTTCTAAATTTCTTCCTTCAGCATATAGACAGGAAGGCTTAAATATTTTAAAAGAAACCGGTGAGACTCTATCTGCCTATATACAAGGTCAAGTAACGGTTGCCCTTGCAGTTGGTACATTAGCTTTTATCGGGTATTTAATAATTGATCTCCCCTTTGCTCTTGTAATGGCTTTAATCGTGGCAGTAACGAACATTATCCCATACGTAGGACCAATCCTTGGAGGTGCTCCTGCAGTTATCGTAGCTTTATTTGATTCACCAACAAAAGCATTGTTAGTTATCATTGTTATCTTGGCAGCACAGCAGATAGAAGGAAATGTTCTTTCCCCTCTTATCTTAGGAAAAAGCTTGGACACACATCCTGCAACAATTATCATTCTTTTACTAGCAGCAGGTAATCTTGCTGGAGTATTAGGTATGGTGCTGGCGATTCCTACATATGCCGTCGTAAAAACAGTTGTTATTAATGTTGTGAAGTTCCTAAAAGCGAAGAAAAAAGCTGATTTGTCAGTGGAAACATAAGAAAAGCGTAAGCGTCTAGGAAATAGGAACATCGACTAAACAGCCGCCACGTCCTGTGGCGAACGTCGATGTCAGCACATCCTGTGCAAGTCCGACAAGCGCTGGAACCCTGACGAGGAGGCTCGAAAAAAAGCAAAGCTTTTTTCCTGCGAGGATTAACCTCACGAAGCATTCCTTAGTGTTGCCGCCGCAGGAGGGGTGAAGCGACCTCGAGGGGCTAGGCGCTGGAGCTGGACACCAAAAACTAAGTTGAAAATTATATATTCTTTTACTAAGTTATCCCCTCTCAATTTTTTGAGAGGGGATTTTTGCATAGGGCTTCCTTTGCAATTAATTCATAGGAACGAATACGATCTTCGGGAGAATGTGTGATAGTCACAATCATCAATTCGTCAGCTTGATAGGTTTCTTTTAATTCTTCAAGCCTACTTATTACTAATTTAGGATCTCCTATGATTGCCTTTTTTTTCATTTTTTCAAAAGCGTCATTTACTTTTTCATTCGTTATGTACTCTTTAGCCTTTTCTATTGTGGGAAGTCCGTTAGTGCCAATCCCTTTTTCCTTTTGAAGTCCCCACACAAACGAACTTAAGGCAATGTCTTCGGCGTTTTCTGTAGTATCAGAGCATATCGCTGATACAGTTACAATTACTTCAGGTTTGTCTCCTTGTTTACGCGGTGAAAAATTATCTCGGTACTGCCTGATTATATTTTTTCCATCACTATCACTCATGAATAGTCCAAACGTATATGCCATACCCATTTCAGCTGCCAACTTAGCACTCTTTTTGCTCGTTCCTAACAGCCAAGGTTTCGGTGGAGTATTTGGAACAGGTGCAGCTGAAATTTTTGCAAATTCATGGTCAGATGGAAAATCGTTATATATAAAATGAAGTAGTTCCTCAACTGATTTTGGCATTTTCCAAACATTTTGGAGAAAGTTATCGGATAATGCATTCGTTACCTCTGCAGAACCGCCCGGGGCCCTTCCGATTCCAAGATCGATTCGGTTTGGAAAAAGAGTCGCCAGCATATTGTAAATCTCAGCCACTTTATAAGGCTTATAATGTGGTAACAAAACAGCACCGGAGCCAATTCGGATAGTTTTGGTGTGTGTACCAAGTAACCCCAACATTACTTCAGGTGCAGAACAGGCAAGTCCAGACAAATCGTGATGCTCTGCTATCCAGTATCTATTGTATCCAAGTTTTTCTCCTGCTTGGGCGAGTTTCACTGATTCAAATAAAGCATCTTGAGGTGTTTGCATAGAAGAAATGGGAACTTGATCTAATATACTTAATTTCACACTAGCCAACTCCCTTCTATTCTGTTACTTCAAGCAAAATTAATGAGAAGTCCCCTGATTGTCCTTTTTCATATAAATTCGTTACCGAAGTAAAATACTGATCAATTTTCACTTTACAGGTTAAGTCTTCGTCTGGAACATTCAGCGTAAATTTACCTTTGTATAGTAAAGTTGTAACATCATGATAATCTTCACTTGTTACTTTAAAATCAACAGAGATTTTTAGCTTTCCATTTTCGTTTGTTTTTTGATAAGAAGTGACTTTAAGTACATAATCATTTAAAATAATTTCTCTAACCAAGAATTTACCTCTTCTCTTTTTATTTAGTATTTTCAATTTCGATGACAACAAACAATCCTTTATAAAAAGAAGTTATATTTGTAATCTGAAAGCCTTCCTGTTGAAGTACGTTTACTGTTTCACGATTCAAACAACAACCATCACAAATTTTACTCCAGGCTGGGGTTAACAAGTCCTGTAGTTTTGCAAGAATGGGATTATTCATTTTCACATGCTCAAAAAGAAGGATTTTACCGTTTGGTTTACACAACCGTTTTATTTCATGTAATGCTTTTCTTACGTTCGGAATTGTACAAAAAACCAGGGTAGCAACAACTGTATCATATGTATGATCTCCGAATGGTAGTGTTTCAGCACTAGCTTGGACAATTTCAATTGGGACAGAAGCAAGTTCTTTATTAGATTTAGAAAGTTCAATCATATATTGGCTTGGTTCGATAGCCGTTACACTCTCAACATTACGATATAGCGGAAAGTTTACACCTGTCCCAGAACCAATCTCGATTACTCTTCCCTTCGCTTTCTGTAGTAAAGATTTTCGTATCTGCTTGAATCTTCCTACTTCTAATGGTTTCATGGCTATGTCATAAAACTTGGGGAATACCTTACTCATTTTCGTAATTCAACTCCATTAATTGTCTACAAAATCTATTATATAATAGTACTTTTCTGGTTTGCGAGTGAAGGAGCTTGGGTAAAGAGAATAGTATGTAGTTGCTACCCTTTAAAATGGGTAGGCTAACATATGTAGTACATGTATTAAAAGGGGTGGTAGAGAATGAAAGCACAATGGAATTTAATTTTAGGACTTTTATTTGCACTAATTGTAGCTATTTTTGCTGTTGTAAATGTAGATTCTGTTCGGGTTAACTATGTGTTCGGTTATACAGAGATCCCGCTTATTCTTATTATTTTTGGTTCTGCATTATTAGGAGGATTGGTTGTTGGGATGTTCGGTATATTTCGTCAATACTCACTTCAGAGAAGAATTAAAAAGCTCGAAAAAGATTTGGTTGATGTCGAGAAAAGCCAAACCGAACCACTTGTAGATTCAGAAGGTAAAACCGATACTACAGACAATGATAGATAAGAAAAACGAGAGAAGATCTTTCCTTCTCTCGTTGTGTAAGAGAAACAGACGAAAAAACAGTAGTTTAACTACACTAAATATTTACTTCGTCTGCTATCTCTAATAAACCCAATTCCAAGCAAGTATCAATTAATAGAGTTTTGCTCTCTTTTTGAAATTGAATTTTGATTCGATCTTCAATCATTTCAATAATCTCACCATGACCAAATACACGATGTTTTATAGCGAAACCTGTTTTCAACTCTTCTGCCTTTTTAATTGCATTTGGGTTATATGGGACAATGCTTTTTTCTTTTCGACCCATTTTTATTGGTTTATCTTGTTGAATCTTAGTTGGCGGAGTGAGAATGTTTTGGACATTTGTCACGAATTGTGATTGCCTCACATCTTTTCCATATTGGCTTTTATAGTACAACAACTCCAGCTCTTGTTCTGCACGTGTCATTCCCACGTAGAACAAGCGTACTGCTTCTTCTAGTAGTTTGTGATTTCCATCTCTATACTGTTTAATATCATCATGTGAAGGAATCACCCCTTCGATTAAATCAATCATGTACACCTTTTTGAATTCGAGCCCCTTTGAACTATGAAACGTTGAAAAAGTCACGCTGTTTTTATTTTTATTAAATTTCGAGGATTTCACCAATGATTCTAGATGATTCAGACGGCTTGCAAACTGCTCCATCGTTTCAAGTGAATCTGCTATTTCTTCCAAAGTTTGAAGGATACCAAGTAAATAATCCTCTTTAAAGCCAAGTCTTTTACACATCTCTTTAATAGTTTTATCATAGCCAAGTTGAACACGAATCATTTTAATAGCATGCAGCGGGGCTACACCCTTCATTTTCTGGAAGGTATCCTTAACATCTAGAATCTGTTTTACTTGATACTCTTTTAGATTTTTGTTTGCTAGGAGTCGGTCAAATACAGATTGTGAAGATGGAAATCTGGTTAGTTGGTAAAGTTGTTCTTTCGATATAAATAAACCACATTTGCTGTATATTTTCTCAAAGATATCGAACCTTTTATCAGTGAATGACATTCTCATGAAATTCAGGACATCCTTGACGACCCAGTGAGAAAAGAAACGATTGTCAGAGTCCTTCATATAAAAAGGAACATGATTTCGATCTAGTTCATTCATTAACAGTATCGAGGAAGAGTTATTTCTATATAAAATAGCAACGTCACTCAAATTTTCTAAGCCCGATACTTCCTCAACAATATATTTTGCCTGGTCCCGATAATCCTTTAATGCATTAATCGTAATAGGTTTATGTTGTGGGTTTTCAGTAAACATATTCTTATCATAACGCTCTTTATTTCGTTTGATAAACCGATTCGCAACATCAACAATGTCCTTTGATGAACGGTAGTTTTGTTCCATTTTAAGGATTACTGCCTCAGGGTATACCTTTTTAAAATCAATTAAGTACTGTGGTTCAGCACCACGCCACGAATAAATGGATTGATCATCGTCAGCGACAACGTATAAATTATTGTGCTCTTCTACTAGCTTTTCAATAATAGCATGCTGTACTAGTGAGGTATCCTGACTTTCATCGGTGAGAATATAATCATACCGTTTCTGGTACTTTTTTAGTAAATAAGCATCATTTGAGAACGCCTCATTTGCAATGGTTAGCATATCATCATAATCTAGCAATAAGTTTGAAGAATTAGAGTTTTTTACATTCTCATATTCTTGTACAATCAATTCAACAGAAGGAACATCACAGGCTACAGTTGCCCATTTATCACTAGGTATTAACTTATTTTTTATAAAGCTAATAAAGGTAGTTAGCTCCTCTAGTTGATCTTCTGTTATATTTTCACCATTGATGGACTTGTAAATGTTTCGAAGGAGGATTTTCTTATGTGGTGCCTGGTTGCCGGCTTCTATATTTCCTTCAATTAATTGATAAGAAATACCTTTTTTATAAAAATACTCTCTTACTACCTCGAAAGCTAAACTATGAATCGTTGAAAAGTCTACAGAATCTGTCGAGTGGTTTGGAAAAAATCGAGCAAACCTTTCTTTCATATCTCCAGCAGATGCCCGACTGAAGGTAACTGCCTTTATGCGAGATGGTTGAGTCCCTATCTCTTCTATCAAATAACCGATTCGCATAATAGTTGTGGTGGTCTTTCCTGAACCTGGAGAGGCCAATAGAAGCAATGGTCCTTGTGTATGCAGCACAGCTTTCTTTTGAACGTCATTTAAGGTTACACCCAGCTCTGCTCTTTTCCTCGTAAAGAAATCCTCTTCTCTTCTCAAACTGCACACCTCCAATTCGTAAAATATAATTATAGTATCTATAAAAATAATAGACAAGAAGTATGATGTGTAAACATGACCTTAAAGTAGTAGTTTCACACAATAGGTAATTAATGGTACTTTATAATAGGAAAGAAAAAACGTATGAGGTGATCAATATGGATTATCGAATTGAAAAAGATACTATGGGTGAAGTCAAAGTTCCTGCAGATGCCTATTGGGGTGCACAGACTCAAAGGAGCAGAGATAATTTTCGAATAGGACTTGAAAAAATGCCTGAGGAGATTATCCTATCGTTTGCTATCTTAAAACGAAGTGCTGCAATTGTGAATGAGAAATTAGGTAAGCTTTCCAGTCATAAATTGAACGCGATCATCTTTGCTTGTGATGAGATTCTTTCAGGTAAGCTTTCTGAACATTTCCCTCTTGTAGTTTGGCAAACAGGAAGCGGGACGCAAAGTAATATGAATGTCAATGAAGTTATAGCGAACCGTGCTAATGAATGGTTAGGAAAGAATGGTATCCAAGAAAGAGTTCATCCAAATGACGATGTAAATATGAGCCAAAGTTCGAACGATACCTTCCCAACTGCAATGCATATTGCCGGGGTCAAAGCAATTAAGGAAACCCTCCTCCCACCTATCGCTAATTTACAAAAAACGCTTGAATCTAAACAAAAAGAATTCGATCATCTTGTAAAAATCGGAAGAACTCATCTTCAAGACGCTACACCATTAACTCTGGGTCAAGAAATTAGTGGTTGGGTACACATGGTAAGGCTCTCAAAACAAATGATACTAGAATCGCTTGAAAAGTTGTATGCATTGGCAATTGGAGGAACTGCAGTAGGTACCGGAATCAACGCTCATCCGAAATTCAGCGAATTAGTCTCAAAAGAAATTTCTGCCTACACTGGCTGCCCTTTTCATTCATCCGAAAATAAGTTTCACGCACTTACAAGTCACGATGAAATGGTCTATGCACACGGAGCGTTAAAGGCGCTAGCAGCTGATTTAATGAAGATAGCAAATGATGTCCGCTGGCTAGCAAGTGGTCCCCGCTGCGGAATTGGAGAAATTACCATACCCGAAAATGAACCTGGAAGCTCAATCATGCCCGGCAAGGTTAATCCAACTCAAAGTGAGGCGCTTACTATGGTTGCTGTACAAGTCATGGGAAACGATACGACAATCGGGTTTGCTGCAAGCCAAGGGAATTTTGAACTAAATGTATTTAAACCAGTTATCATTTATAACTTTCTTCAATCAGTCAGGTTACTTGCAGATTCAATTAACTCCTTTACTGTTAATTGTGTTACTGGCATTCAGGCAAATGAAAAAGTCATCAAAAAATACCTAAACGAGTCGCTTATGCTCGTAACTGCACTTAACCCTCATATTGGCTATGAAAAAGCAGCGAAGATTGCAAAGCATGCTCATAAAAGCGAAATTTCTCTTAGAGAAGCAGCCTTGGATTTGGGTATTCTTACAGAGGAGCAGTTTGATGAATACGTGAAGCCAGAGGAAATGGTGAGGCCGAAGGAATGATACCACTATTTGACGCTCGGGGGAAGTTGCTAAAAACCATAAATTTAAATTAAAAACCGTATTTTCAAATTAAAAATCGTAAATTCAAATTAAAAACCGTATTTTCAATTTAAAAATCATAACCACCATTATCGAGGAGAATTCTACATAATTTTATCAATGCCAAACCTAAAAAACAGAAAAAACTCACCATCAGGTGAGTTTTTTCTGTTTTTACAGCTTCGAAAACTCTTCTACAAGCTCATAAAAGCGTTTGAGAGAATTTTCAATTGGATATGGAGTGGTTAGATCTACTCCGGTTTTCTTCAACAATTCAAGTGGATAATCAGAGCTTCCACTCTTTAAAAATTCTAGATAGGAATCAAGTGTCGCCTGATCTCCTTCTAATAGCTTTGTTGCAATATGGATGGCAGATGCAAATCCAGTAGCATATTTGTATACATAAAATGGACGATAGAAATGTGGAATACGTGCCCAGCCATACTTAACTTCATCATCAAAGACAATATCGTCTCCATTATATTCTCTAAATAATGCTTCATATGTTTGACTGAAGGATTCTACGTTTAACGGCATCCCTTTTTCAGCCATTTCATGTGTCTTTTTCTCAAATTCAGCAAACATAACTTGTGTAAAAAATGTTCCTTTGAATTTATCAATGAAATGGTTAATAAGGAATTTGCGAACCTCTTCGTTTTTCTCATTGTTTAATAGGTAATTGATTAATAAAACTTCATTTACTGTTGATGCTACTTCAGCTACGAAGATACTGTAGCGGGCTGTAATTTGTGGTTGGTGCTCTGAGCTTAATTTGCTGTGTACTCCATGCCCACACTCATGTACCAATGTAAATAAACTGTCCAAATCATCCTGGTGATTCAGTAAAATGAATGGGTGAACTCCATAAACTCCTAGATTGTATGCGCCAGAACGCTTACCTGGAGTTTCTCTAACATCAAAATAACGATTGCGCTTAAAGTCCTGTAAAGTGTTGATGTATTCTTCCCCGAGTGGTGCTAACGCTTTGCACATCGTTTCATACGCTTCTTCAAAGGACATATCCTTTTTCGCTCCACTTACAAGCGGAACACTTAGATCATATTGTCGCAACTCTTCGAGACCCAACTTCTCTTTACGAATACTTGTGTACTTGTGCATCGCACCTATGTTTTTCTTCGTAGTTTCAATTAAGTTTTCATATACCTCTTTTGGCACGTTGTCACCGAACAAGGCCTTTTCCAAAGCAGAAGGATAATGACGAAGCTTAGATAACGTTACATTGTTTTTTATTGCAGCAGAGAGTGTAGATGCAATTGAATTTTTCAGATGAACATATGGCTCATAGTATGCTTTGTATGCCTCTCTTCGCTTTTCGCGGTCTTCATCTTCAATTAATTTCGCATACATCCCTCTTGTTAGCTCAACTTTCTCCCCGTTTTCCTTTGTAACTGTACCAAACTTAATATCAGCGTTATTGATCATTCCATATGTATTACTTGGTGCAGATAAGGCTTCTCCCAATTGAGAAAGTATCGCTTCTTCATCCTTTGTTAGCACATGTGTCTTATAGCGAAACGACTCATAAAGTTCCTTCGCGAAGTATTGAAGACCTGCTTCTTCGTCAATATACTTCTTTAATGTTGTTGCTTCCAAGCTTAGTAAAAATGGCATAAAGAATGAATTTGCCGAGCTTACTTTTACACTTAATTGTTTAGCTCGATCTAAATATGCTTGTGATTCAGTTACACGTGTGTCCTCGTCTACTTTTAACATTGCATAAGCAAACAGCTTATTAAAATGAAATGATAGCTTTTCACTTAATGTTAAATATTCACATAATGAGTGTCCATCATGAATATTCCCGTCGAACTTTTTGAGATCCTCTCCCATTTTTTCAATGAGTTTGTAATCTTCTTCCCATTTGCTTACATCAGAATACAAGTCAGATAAGTTCCATTTTTCCTGTTCTGGTACTTCCGTTCTTGATTTATATGTGGTTGTCATATGAACAGCTCCTCTCTTAAAATGACACTTAATAAATTAGTTTTGTTAACCGTAAAAGAATATATTCCTACATAAAGCTTTCTATGTCTAGCTCCAGCGCATAGCCAGTTTTCAACTATGAATATGCTTCTGCGACTATCTTGCGCAAAGCTTTGCTTTAAGCAGCGAGATGTCGCTTCAACCCTCCTGAGGCGGCAACACTAAGGAAGGCTTCGTGAGTATAAACTTCGCAGGAAAAAAGCTTTGCTTTTTTTCGAGCCTCCTCGTCAGGTCTCCGACGCACAGGACGTGCTAGTGCCGGCGATGCCACAGGACGTGGCAACTTTAGCCGGCCAGCGCTTGTCGGACTTGCACAGGATGTGCTGACATCGACGTTCGCCACAGGAAGTGGCGGATTTTAGACGATGTTCCTTATTTAGGCGCTTGCGCTTTTCTTAATTAAACCCTTTTAATATGTACAAAAGAAATATATCATATGATTTATAAGTGTCTTTAGTTTATTCTATAGGAACTACATAAATTTGTAAAAAATGAAAGGATGTTTAACGATGGCAGTTACCCTTCCTCACATAGAAGACCTAGGTCAAACACAATACTTACCACCCAAAGGTGATTTTGAAACTTTTGAAGATGAAGCTCAATATGAAGAAAAGGTTAGAGAATGGGGTCTTTCCACTACCAAGGAAGTTAAAAAAGAATTTTGGTACAAAGATCGGACACACCAGCGTCTCGTTACAATAAAAGGCTATCTTGTGTATGGGAAAGACAACTCTCATAATACACTTGTAATTGAGTTTCAAGATGGCAATTTAAGTTGTATTCACCCTGCCTACTTAAAAGAAATGCAATCACCGAGCTTTGGTAAATCAGCTATATCGGATACGTCTGTGGAACCTTCTATTAAACCTAAAAAAGCAGAAAAAACAAATACTGAAGAAGAGCGATCCACCGAAACTGTTGCAGAGCCTGTAGTTGATAAGGCTAAAACCGAGGAAAAAGAGAAAAAGCCTAAAAAGGAAAAAGTACCTAAAATTGAACTTCCTGAAGATAAGGTTCATTTTACTGCTACTGTAAAACAATTTGCGCTTACCTGGAACCACTTTAATGAAGAAAATGATGAAGTTGTCGTTCTAGAAAAGGTTGCTATCCAGGGAGATAACCCGATTGAAATAGGACTAGCTTGGTGCTCGCATTCGAAAACATTGAAAAAGCTTGAATTGACACCAGGTGAAGAACTTGAATTTGATGGAAAAATCGTGAAAAAGAAATTGGCTAAAGGCAAAGATATTGATGAAGAATTTATCATTGAAGAAGCCGTTGCATTCAAAATCAATAACCCCTCTAAAATTAAAAAAGGTTAAACTTATTGGGCAGTGGATTATAAGAAATCTACTGCCTTTTACAATACGGTCTAATACAAGCACGCCTTCCCTTCTTCCTCAATAAAATAAATACACTAACTTATTTAACTCCTCTCAAATAAGACTAGGAGGTAATAATTCTTGTGTAACTTCTTACAAAAACACAAAGTAACTCCCCTGCCTTCTTCACTAAAAAAGGTTAAAAAAGAATTAATAAGCAAGAAAGGTCCACAAAAACAATTATCATCTGACGAATCTAAACTGGTTCATAAAATTCAAGAAACTACTCAACTATTAAACCTTAATAATATAACCAGAACAAATGCATACCTCGACTTCTACAATCGTAATCCTGAGATTTACTGGGCATTCCTCGCACATATGGTATCAAGGAACGCGGGTTGGAATATGACGGATTTAAAAGGCGGACAATTACCCTATCTTTTAAGCGAAACAGAAGCAGAAGGTTTTTTCTCTTTCATCGAAAGAGGAAATTGGCTCATATTTCAAGATGCGTTTCCTCAGTTACTACTGTATGAAGCTAGTAAAAAACAAAACAAAAACTTATTTCCACTTTTACCGTTTTTAAATGTATCGAGGTTTATGGAAGTGATGTGGAATTATTATTGGTCAGAAAAAGATCCGTATACTCTAGTAGCAGCACAAATCTGTAATGAACAACAATATATTGAAGACCGAGTACTTACGAATCCTGCCTATAAAAAGAAGGTGTTTGAGACAGTTGAATTCAAACTACAGGAAATACTGGACCTTAATCATATTCTCTTTCCCTATGTACACGATGGACACGTTCATCTAATCGGTGAAACAGTCAATCATTTTGAGAGTGTACAAAACAGAATTAATTTAGGAAAAAGACTGTATTCTCACATATTTAATGATGACAAGAAACGTAACTTGATTATAGAATGGGCAAACAAAACACCACATACAGCTTCAAGAAAGGATTATTGGCCAGCAATTTTCCATGATCTAAATGAAGCTGTCCCTGGTAAACTTGTAAAACCAAGAGTGAGGGATTGTAGTTTAACACTTGGCTCTAAAAGAATTTATAGTCCACGCCTTGAGCATGTTTGGAAAAATAAAATACATGAGGAAGCAGAGCAAGGAGACTGGTATACGGATTGGCGAGTGGTGTATAACCTGATAAACGAGAAAAATGTGGAAGATGCTAATATCAGGGATGACTATTGTAGCACACTCGAAAAGCTTGAACTTGCTATATTCGCGAAACTTGCCATTTCTATTTTTGACTAAAGTTTTATATATAAGAATAAAAAAACACCTGAGCCCCAACAGTTTAGGGTTCAGGTGTAATAAGCTACGATCCTAAAACAAGCTTACTCCTTTTACAAAGTGTTGCATTAACACCTTGTTTTTGTAGCTTTGCTAGAATTTGTTGTATTGATTTCTTCTTTGTACTTTTGGGTTTTGGTTCCTCACTTACTGCTTTTGTAATAGGACTGTTTTTTATTCCACTTTGCAAGAACAACGACTCCTCTTTAAGAATAAATACCTCTATTTTCTTTTCTTTTTTCCTCATTTAAAAATTCGATAAAATGGTGTAATGCAAGTTTAGGCTGGTTTTGAAGCTTAACAATATAATCTTCTTGACGCCCTTCTGAAATCACATCACTTTTCTTAATTCTATTGATGATATATTCAGAGGAAATGGTCTCGATTTCTTTTTTCTTAAACTTTGTCTCTTTTGATAATGCAAAACCTATTGCACCTAATGTCGCGTAAATGATGACACTTGGCCAAGATTCATTCGTGAATGGAGTGAAAAATAATAAAAATATAAGGTTTACAAGGGATATCGTAATTAATGGGAATGACCAAAACATATATTTGGAGGTTTTCGCCATTAATGGTCCAATTTTTTCCTGTAGTTGCTCAAGTTCTTTTTTTATAAATGCCGGTAAATTGGTAGTTGTGAATATGTTCATCCTGTTTGCACCCTTTCCTTTATCAATTGGATATAGAAAAAGCCTATATCACATGTGGATATAGGCCAGATAAACAAAAAAGACCTATACCAAATTATGGTAAGGTCTTGCTAACAACAATGTAGTTGCCAACAAAGCCGAGAGGAAACCTCCGTAATGACGACTTTGCTGTAAAAGCTACTCCCCTTATATAAGAGTAATCCATATAGTAACTAGTAAAATAGTTTAATTTGATTTATTATAGAGTACCATATACTTTTCAATAAATCAATTAATTGTACAAATTCCTAGTTTATAAAGATTATACTCCTACATAAGCTTGACGGTATATTTCTGCTAATTCAGTTACAAGCGGTAACCGTGGATTAGCTGTTGTACATTGATCTTCGAAGGCTCGTTCTGCAAGCATATCTACTTTTCTATCAAATTCTTTTTGAGAGATACCACAGTCCATAATAGACATTGGAATATCTAATTCTCTTGCCAACTGTATAATCGCTTTAATTAAACTATCTACGCCTTCCTCTGTACTACTCGCTGGAAGTCCAAGAGCTTTTGCAATTTCTGCATATCGTTTGTCCGCAATATAGTATTCATATTTAGGGAAAGCTGAAAATTTGGTCGGTTTTGTTGCATTGTATTTTATAACATGTGGTAATAAGATTGTATTTGCGCGACCATGTGCAATGTGGAACTCTGCTCCAATTTTATGAGCAAGGCTATGGTTAATACCTAAAAATGCATTTGCGAATGCCATCCCGGCAATTGTAGAGGCATTATGCATTTTTTCGCGTGCCAACTCATTGCTTCCATCGTGGTACGCAATTGGTAGATATTCAAACACTAATTGTATTGCCTTCATTGCTAAACCGTCGGTATAATCATTCGCCATATTAGATACATATGATTCAATCGCATGTGTTAAAACGTCCATACCTGTATCTGCAGTTACATTCTTTGGCACAGTCGTTACATATTGTGGATCCACAATTGCAACATCTGGTGTTAACTCATAATCTGCTAATGGATATTTAATACTGTTCTTTTTATCGGTAATGACTGAAAATGATGTAACCTCAGAGCCTGTTCCAGATGTGGTTGGAATCGCAACAAATTGTGCCATACGTCCTAAATGTGGATACTTAAATACACGCTTACGAATGTCTAAGAATTTCTGTTTTAATCCTTTAAAATCTGTATCAGGATGCTCATAATAAAGCCACATTCCTTTGGCAGCATCCATTGGAGATCCTCCACCTAAAGCAATAATCACATCAGGCTCAAATTGCTGCATCATTTCTGCGCCCTTCATGACCGTTTCGATTGAAGGATCTGGTTCAACCTCAGAAAAAATTTCGCAATGTACATAGTCAGGACGTTTTCGTAAGTAATAAAGCACTTTATCTACATAACCAAGTTTAACCATATCAGGATCTGTAACAATAAATGCTCTTGAAATATTAGGCATTTTCGCTAAGTATTGAGTTGCATTTTTTTCAAAGAAGATCTTTGGTGGAACTTTAAACCATTGCATATTAACATTTCTTTTTGCTACTTTTTTAACATTTAACAAATGAGTTGCCCCAACGTTTGTAGATACTGAATTATGTCCGTATGAACCGCAACCAAGTGTCAGAGATGGCATATAAGCATTATATATATCACCTATAGCTCCTTGTGAGGATGGAGAATTCACTATGATCCTACCTGCTTTCATTCTTTTTGCAAAGCGATCAATAACCTGTTGGTTATTCGAGTGAATGACTGCAGAGTGACCTAAGCCTCCGAATTCAAGCATTTCCTCAGCGATTTTAATACCTTCGTGAGCATTTTTAACTTTATAACAGGCTAATACAGGACTAAGCTTTTCTCTGGAAAGTGGAAATTCAGGTCCTACACCTCTTAACTCTGCTATCAAAATTTTTGTTTCCTCTGGAACTGATATATCTGCCATTCTAGCTATTACATGAGCTGGCTTACCAACAATGTCCGCATTAACAGCGCAAGAATGCTCATTAATGACAATTCTCTCTAACTTTTTAACTTCTTCTTCATGTAGGAAGTAACAATTATTGTCCATCATTTCTTGTTTAACTTCATCATAAATATCTTCTTCTATAATAACAGCCTGCTCAGATGCGCAAATCATTCCATTATCAAACGTCTTTGATAAAATTAGGTCATTTACAGCTCTTTTAACAGTTGCAGACTTTTCAATAAAACAAGGAACGTTTCCAGGCCCTACACCTAGTGCAGGTTTACCCGTACTATAAGCTGACTTGACCATGCCTGCTCCTCCTGTTGCAAGTACGAGGGCAATATCAGGATGATTCATTAATAGCTGTGTAGCTTCAACGGAAGGATTTTCAATCCATTGGATACAGTTCTTTGGAGCACCTGCAGCAACTGCGGCATCCCGTAAAACTTTTGCAGCAGCACTACTACATTTCTGCGCAGAAGGGTGAAAAGCAAAAATAATTGGATTTCTAGTTTTTATAGAAATAAGGGCTTTGAACATTGTTGTAGAAGTTGGATTAGTAACTGGTGTCACACCTGCAATAATCCCAACGGGTTCAGCGACTTCAACTATTCCTTCGTATGGATTTTCTGAGATAACTCCTACTGTTTTATCGTACTTAATGTTGTGATATATATATTCGGTAGAAAAGATGTTTTTGATAATCTTATCTTCATATACACCACGCTTTGTTTCTTCAATTGCTAATTTAGCTAATTCCATATGCTGATCAAGACCCGCAAGTGCCATTTCCTTTACAATCATGTCGATTTGCTCTTGTTCAAACTTAAAGAAATCATTTTGTGCCTTTCTTGCCTGACTGACTAATTTTTCAATCATTGCATGCGAATCATGAGTTTTTTGTAATTCTTTTTCAATTACAGCCATTTTAGATTCCTCCTATTAAATTGATCTTCTTCGGTTAAAGTTTGTGAAGTATTGAGCATGATTGTCTAAAAAAAAGAAACTAACATACCGGGTTTCGTAAGATCTTTGTGATTGAGATGTCATTATACATTCTACTGTTCCTTTTAAGAACACACACATAATTTGTTGTCCAAATATACGTTGGAATGGGTCCTGCGTCTTCAATCATCATTGCTTCAAACTCATCATTAACAATTTGTTCAAACATTTTTCTGGTATAGGTGTCAGTATCTGTTGAAAAATCCTTCCATTCACATAAGATCATCGTTGTCACCCTTTCCTCTTTCTTACAACTTTAGTATATCACCTGTAAAAATATGAAAGCGTTTATAAATTTGTATAATAATTGAACCATATTTCGTAACTCTAAGTATTTTTTGTTTATTTTAAAAAATAGCTTTATTCACATACTTGCTATATTCTTCCTTACTTTCCATATTATTAGACTAGTT
The DNA here is from genome assembly GCF_047246645.1 of Ferdinandcohnia jepli. Lineage (NCBI taxonomy): Bacteria > Bacillati > Bacillota > Bacilli > Caryophanales > Bacillaceae > Ferdinandcohnia > Ferdinandcohnia jepli. Next base: position 3,998 of record NZ_JBFOKR010000012.1, on the reverse strand, counting down.
TAATACCCATTTTATATTAGATACTCACCTATTTGCCTACCCATTCATAGCCTATAGACATAGGAAATCGTTATAGATACCTATGACTCTTATGGAGAAACCAATAAGAAAGGTTGATGAGCGTTGTTCTACCATATAAAAGAATTACAATATCGTGCAAAACCTGACCGCCCGGATGCACTTTTTGCTAAACAACTTCAAGAAGTATTAGGAGGTCAATTCGGCGAAATCTCTGTTGCTTTACAGTACCTGTTCCAGGGGTGGAATGTTCGTGGTGCAGATGGAAAGTATAAAGACTTATTAATGGATACTGGTGCTGAGGAACTAGCGCATATTGAAATGCTTGCAACTATGATAGCCAGATTATTGGATGGGGCACCGGTTGGTGATCTTGAAGTTGCAGCGAAGGATCCAGTTATTGGAGCAATATTAGGTGGAATGAATCCACAACATGCCATTGTGTCTGGTCTTGGAGCAATGCCAGCGGATAGCGTTGGAAATCGTTGGACTGCAGATTATATTATTGCAAGTGGTAATCTTCTAGCTGATTTCCGAGCTAACTTAAATGCAGAATCTCAAGGACGTTTACAGGTTACTCGTCTATATGAATCCACAACAGACCGCGGTGTAAAAGATATGCTTTCCTGGTTGATTGCCAGAGACACTATGCACCAAAATCAATGGTTGGCAGCTATTTATGAGCTTGAGTCTAAAGAAAACGTTGTTGTTCCAAGTAGTTTCCCTCGTGAACTAGAAAAACGTGAAGTTTCACATGTATTATTTAATTTCTCTAGAGGAAATGAAAGTGCATCTGGTAGATGGGCTAATGGACCAAGTATTGATGGCGAAGGTGTATTCCAATACGTAGATAATCCCCAACCATTAGCTAAAAAACCAAGCTTGTGCCCTGCTCCTCCATATATTCACAATACATTACCTGCCGTCTTGGCAAATGGAATGGTACCACCAAGTATGTATTAGTTTTCTATCTGACCTACCAACAATTGGTAGGTCTTTTTCTGTTAGTAGAAGGTGTAATTAGGAGAAAATATACAAAACAAAATTGGGGGTATTTAAATGGACAATGAAATTTATAGAGATAAAATCGTGGTGAAGGATGAAAATGGCGACGAAAAACAATTTTCTGTTGAAGCGCTATTTGATATGAAAGAAAAAACATATGCATTATTGCGGTCCGAACAGAATGCGGAAGATACATTTGTAATGGAAGTGGAAAATTCAGATGAAGGTCAGTTTTTAGTAGGTCTGTATGATAATCATGAAAGAGACATGGTTCTAGATGCTTACGAAATCGCAGTACAAGCAAATCCTGCAGACTGATGGCAGGTTACTCTAATGGATAATAAGATAATTGATGTAATTGATGAGAAAATGAAAAGGCAAATTGAAAATGAACTAAGTGGTATGAGTTTTACAAAAAACTTTCGTTCCCCTTCTGCAGAGGAATGGTATATCTTTCTACCAAATTATGTTGATCCTCTTACTGGTGGCGCTGCAGGAAAAGCGATAATTCATTATAACCTTTTTGATACAAAAGAAATTTTTATTAATACTACAATTATTTTTGATGATCCAGCTCTACATAGAACTGATCTCCATCCTCTTGTGTACGCTCTAGCAGATGAAATAGTGAACAGACTTGTTGGATACGCTGACACCCTGCTTTCCGTACACTCTGGAGAAAATTCGTATAATGCAGAATATAAAAATTGAGGGATTTCAAATGACGAAAACACTGGTTCAAGCCATTAAGGATTATTCCATACCGATGAATGGAAAAGAAGATTTAAATACGTTAATACAGGAAGTACAAAATCACAAATACGTTTTACTAGGAGAATCCTCACACGGCACTTCTGAATTCTACGAAATACGTACTGAGTTAACAAAGAAATTGATAGTTGAAAAAGGATTTAGCTTTATTGCTGTTGAAGGTGATTGGCCGGCATGTCAGGTAGTTAACCAATATATTAAGGGGTATTCAAACAAGTATGCTACTGCAAGAGATGTATTAAAATCGTTTAATCGCTGGCCGACCTGGATGTGGGCAAATGAAGAAATTATTGAATTGGTAGAATGGCTAAAGAGATATAATGTAAAACAACCATACGATAAAAAAGTTGGATTTTATGGAATAGATATCTATAGTCTGTGGGAATCAATGGATGAAATAATTAAATATCTAGAAAAAAGGAACTCTCCGGACCTTGAAACAGCTCGAAAAGCTTTTGCTTGTTTCGATCCATTTAATCGAGATGCAGAAAAATACGCCCTATCTGCTTCATTTTACAACGAGGGTTGCCACGAGGAAGTAAGTAAACTTCTAACAGAATTATCAATAAAAAAACATCAGTTTACTGATTCAGAAGAAAGCAGTTTAAACCTTGAAGTAAATTCACTTATTACAGCTAATGCAGAAAATTATTATCGAACAATGATTACAAATGATAATGAGTCTTGGAATATTCGAGATCGTCATATGGTTGAGGTTCTTACCAAAATTGATTCCTATTTTAATCATCAAGCTAAAGGGATTATATGGGAACATAACACTCATGTTGGAGACGCCAGAGCAACTGACATGGTGAAAGAAAGTATTGTAAATGTTGGCCAGATACTTCGAGAAAAACTGGGTAATGAGGAACTATACATAGTAGGATTTGGTACTAATAGAGGTACTGTTATTGCAGCTGATGAATGGGGTGTAAACTTTGAAAAAATGACTGTTCCTCCTGGTGTTCCTGGAAGCTGGGAAGATGTCATGCATCAAGCTGGTGCTCATGATAAAATTCTTGTATTTACTGAGGAAAATAAGCATTTATTTTCGGATACAATTGGACATCGGGCTATTGGTGTAGTTTATAATCCTCAGTACGAACAATACGGAAACTATGTGCCTTCTGTCATGTCTGACCGGTATAATGCATTTGTATTTGTTGATTGTTCACGTGCATTATCTCCTTTAGAAGTTGGGAAGGTGTTGATTTAACAATATGTAGGATTAAATTATCAGACCAGCTATATTAGCTGGTCTGAATTGTTTTGAGTATCCTACTATTTTTTATGGGAAAATGAAGTGTTGTGAAGGAGTTTTACTATAGAGTTTTGTGAAGGATTTTGTTGAGATTTAAATGCATCTACTCCTCCCCTATATTAATTGTGCAGATCCCTACCTCTTTATTGTGCGGCTCGTGGTGTGTTATGAATAGAAGGTGTATTTTGATATCCGAAGTAGAGACTATATGAAGAAATAGACTCAGATAGCAGGAAAATCAGGGTTGTGAGGAAAATTTTTGAGCATTTTGGGCTTGTTACAAATATATTTAGACGCTTTTTAGGTATTTTAGTTAGATTGATAAGGTTAATTTTAAATTTGAGATCAGCGGATTGGTACTTATGATTTTTAATTCGGATTTACGGTTTTTATTTTGGAAATACGGTTTTTAATTTGAATTTACGATTTATATTTTGAAAATACGGTTTTTAAACGAGATTTATGGTTTTTAGCAGGTTTTCGTTAGGTATCTAGTAAAACTTGGTGAACCTCCGTAAATTTTCGAGAGGAAATCAGTAAAATTAAACTTGAGGAAAAGTTATCTTTTCACTCCTTATTATTATTAAAATAGGTCATTTTATCTCCTATATCGAAGGAGTTCTGTAACTTCCTCTTTAATTGTTTAGACAATGGATGAGGATTTGACCCCCTCGATAACCGCTTATGCATGTTAATTGAGATTTGTGGATATTATTTTGGATTATGCACGTTAAATCGAATTTGTGTATTTTAATCAAAATTTATGCATTTTAGCAATTTCGACAAAAGTTATGTCTTTCAAAACCTTACGGTTTTATACCAACAAAAAAAAGACCAGCAATTTATCAGCTGGTCTTTCTCTCGTGCCTAGCGACGTCCTACTCTCACAGGGGCAATGCCCCAACTACCATCGGCGCTGAAGAGCTTAACTTCCGTGTTCGGT
>NZ_JBFOKR010000011.1:0-173638 GCF_047246645.1 Ferdinandcohnia jepli | reverse complement strand
GTATTAGGCACGCCGCCAGCGTTCATCCTGAGCCAGGATCAAACTCTCCGAAGAAAGTATTGATTGCTCAATAATTTTGTTACTTGAATTAAACGTTGACGCTTGTATTGTGTTCAGTTTTCAAAGAACTTTTTATTCGTCGCTCAGAAGCGACTTTTCTAATATAACATTTTCATTTTTGAGTGTCAACACTTTTTTAAAATGTTTTTTTCTTTCTCACTCAATTTCTGTCACTCGTTTTGGCGACAAGAAATAATATATCATGGATTTTTTTCTTTTTCAATCCCTTTTTTAAAAAAGTTTTAAATTCCTCTTAAGTACTATTCTTTAGTAGACGAATTAATAGGATCCGAAAATATTACTATATATAATATAGCATCTAATTGATCTTATATACACAATAACAAGTATTAATTACATTTATAAAGACAATACGAATGTATTCTTACTAACTGTTACAAAACTGATTTCTTTCTTTTGTCTCTATTATTCTTATCATATTTACTAGATTTACTCATATATTCTATTAAAGAGTAAACAGAGGAGGTAATTTAGTTTGTTATTCGAATTTCTTAAAGCAATAGGTATGGTTTTTTCATTAGCAATGTGTTTATTTCTATTTTCATACGTATATATGGAGGGTCTTAAAATTAGCGATTCTGAAGGAAAGATAGAAGCAAGTAGATTTGCTACCTTTGTTGTATCAATTGTAATGGCTTTTGTTTTTAGTTTCTTTGCTAGTTCATTCTATTAAATAAAATCAACCTTTGCATACTGGTTGTCCAAAGAAAAAATGGATAGCCAGTATTTTTTGTTCTCTGATCTAAGATAAAATGATTATGACTGAAAGTTATATCATGTTTATTCGTCTAATTATATAGATGCATTATATGGGGGTGTGACAGTGAATCATACAAACCAAATGGAAGAATGGTTTTATCAGTATGGTGATGATGTTTATAATTTTTTAGTTTATTTAACTGGTACAAAAGATGTTGAAGATATAGTACAAGAGGTTTTTTTGAAAGCACTTAGATCGATTTCATCATTTGAAGCACGAGCAAACCCTAAAACTTGGTTACTTACGATTGCTCGTAACTTAGTAATCGACAAAAGCCGTCGAAAGAAGCTTTTTACTTTCTTTCCTATCGATATTGCCCAATCTAAATTGGCTGCTACAGATTATGGAGACCCTGAGAAAACGTTACTTAGTGATGAAACTCAGTCAGAAATTTACTATGCAATCTTATCTTTAAAGCAATCTTATAAAGATGTACTAATTTTACGTCTAATAGTTGAACTTACTGTTGATGAAACTGCATCGGTATTAAATTGGTCTAACTCTAAGGTTACGTTAACATATCACAGAGCAATTAAAGCATTGCAAAAAAAAATTAAGTTTACGATTGAAGGAGGGACAAATGGTTATGAAAGGACATTACCCTAAAGAATTGAAGCCATTTCCTCGTCACCAGCTCTCGATTATTCACAAAAAGAAAATTGTTTCTTCTATTAAAACTGCAGAAACTACAGTTATTGAAAAAACTAGAAAGATATTCATGCCTGTTTTATCTTCGTTAGTATTGATACTCATTTTAGTAGGAATCGGAATTTATACTTATACTGTCACGTTTAACCCTGAATATAACCAAGCAAATAACGAACCAGTTGCATCTGTTAAACTACCAGAAGGAATTTTTATTAAGAAACTTACAAACGAGCATATTTTCCTAAAAGGAGATACGGTTGTTGGGGGGTATAAAAAGATTAATGAGAGTCAAAAACAAACATTATTGTCACAACCTGGTATATATGAAAATGAAGAAATATTGAATTTCTATGAACCAACGAGGCGTATAGTTATCCATATTAAAGATATGTACGCTATTCAAACAATTCATTATCTAATCCAACCTGTTGGTCAAGAAAGTACCTATGATTTATACTTTCATGCAAATACTCCTGGATATTTTGGCGGACTTGATTACCAGGAGGATATAGAAAAAATCCATGAGATAGCTAGGTCTTTTAGAATTGAGTAAGCTCCTATTTGGAGCTTTTTTCCTTTATTAACACCTTAATTTTCATCTCCTTTTAAGGCCAGTCAATGCATTTTTTGGAAAAAGTTGAAAATACTACTCTTATGAATACATTGGCTTGGAGGAGTAGTGATGAGAAAGATTTTATTTTTTACACTTATAGTCTTAGTGCAGTTAGGATTATTTAACGGTAATGCTAACGCTGAATTAACATCAGTTGAACTTCAACAATTTACTAATAATACAGGCTTATCTGAAGATGAATTAAAGGAGTATTTAGCAGTTTATGACCTTTCTTTAAATGACTTTGAAACAGTTAATGAATTAGTATCGTATTTAGGTGAACCAGTTACGGAAACTACTCTACAAACATTGTTAACAAAACATAACATTAACGAGGATGAACTTCATAACATACTTGGCGGTTTCGGTGAATCCGTAAACGATTACTTATTTATTAAAGACTTAGAGGTAACCGTAGACTTTTATATAAATCATGCTGAGGTATTAGTTGAAGCGGAAAGAATGCTCTCTGAGATTGGATTAAACGAAGACGAGATAGATGGATTGTTTCTTCATTTTTTAACCTTAAGTGATGTAAACCTGGAGGAAAAAATGAAATCTATCAATTCTAATTTAGAACAGTATTTTTCATATAATAAATCCGACTCATTCACATCGGAGCAGCAGCAAGAACTTCTTATGATATACGATCAGATGATTAGTGTATTTGAACTTAAGCCAAGATATTTCCTTCTTAAGGACGGAGTTAAACAAGCGGTAGCTTATAATGAGTTAATAGAAATGGATACTCTAGATGGAGCAGATTTGTTAGTTGAGTTATACCGCACAAATGAAGAGTATCTTTTAGATTTAAGAGTATCTGAAGATATGCTTGCTTCAGACTTTATTGTTGAACGTGGAGAGAAACTTATAACAGTAGCCACCTTAGCAAATGAAATGAGTATAAGCGTACATGGAAATAAGCTTCCAGACACAGCTAATCCGCATGCTACCCTTTTATTATTCGGGGGGCTTCTAACACTATTGGGTATTAGTACATTGATTTTCACAAGACGTAGATTTGCCTAAGAAAAAGCCGTGTTAATGATCTTTAAGTAGACATTAACACGGCTTCTTTTATTCTTACGCACTTTGTTCTGTCAGTAACGTCTGTTGACTTCGCTTTCTTTCTCCCAGTGAATATAACCAAATACCAGTAACAATAATTACCCCACCAATAATTTGAGTCAACATTACTTTTTCTGCAAGGATAAAATATGCTAGTATTGCAGCACCTACCGGTTCAAATAAAATACTCACCGAAATGGTAGATGTGCTAACCCATTTAAGTGACCAATTGAAAAGAGTATGACCCAGTAGTGTTGGTACAATGGCTAATAACAGAAAATACATCCAGTCACTGCTAGGATATGAAACAAGAGGATAATGTAATAAAACTACATATAAGAAAAGAGTGATAGCACTTATGCTATATACAACGAATGTATATGTAATAAGTGAAAGTCGTTTTCGGACCGTTTGCCCAAATAACAAATATACAGTAACCATTATACATGATACTATGGCAAGCAAATCCCCAAACAAAGCCATACCACTAATTTGGAAATCCCCCCAACTTATAATGAGACTTCCTGCGAGTGCTAATATCGTACTTAATATGGCTCCCAGGCCAATTTTTTCTTTAAATACAAAATAAGTACCTATAAATGCGAATACAGGCTGTAATGCTACAAGTACGGTTGAGCTAGTCACTGATGTGTAATTTAAGGATTCAAACCATAGTATAAAATGAAATGCTAAAAACACACCAGCAATAACTGAGTAATACCAATCCTTTTTTGAAATCAAGCGGAGTTCATGTCGATATTTCCATAAAAAGATCGGTAACATTAGTAAGACTGAGAAAAATAATCGATAAAAAGCAATGACAGGTGCAGGTGCACTAGTCAATTTAACTAAGATGGCTGAACTAGAAACAGCTAGTGCGCCAATCGCCAAAACAAGATAAGGATTTACTTTAGGTTGATTCATGTATGTCCCTTCATTTCCATTTAAATTATATCCATGCTTAGTATAAAGGAAATGGATTAAAAAAGGGTATAAAAAAATCTGTCCAGTTAGACAGATTTTATCTAAGGTCTATTTCACCAACTTGCTTGTAATCTCCAATGGTGTGAGCTGTTATTTTGGTTGGTGAAATTGCGTAAATTTGGTTATTGATAGAGACTAAACGATTAATCTCACCTTCCCATGTCTGATATTGACCATTATCATGAGCTATTTTTGTCTTGAGTAAAATACCATCTGGACTAATATCGTATACATAGGCACCTTGAAATTCAAATATCTGCTCAAATTCCTTGCCTTCTATATTTTGATAAATTGAGATTGGGAAGGCAAATATCCCTTTTTCTTTATTAAATAGTAAAGCCTTATGATCATAGTTAAGCGGTGAATATGTTCCTCTCCCCCCAATAACCTCTGAAAACTTCTCTTTCGGATTGCTTACGTCCCGAACATCAAATAATGAGATCTTCACTCCATCTGTGTAAACCATCGGTTCTTCTCCTGGATTTTTGCCTGCAACAATCTTTGTATCATGACCAAACCCAATCAAATGGTTTTCGTCATATGGATGTAGATAATTACTAAATCCAGGTATTTTTAATTCTCCAAGAATAGTTGGATTTTCAGGTTTGCTCGCATCAATTACAAACAACGGGTCAACTTCTTTAAAGGTCACAATATAAATTCGATCCTGCATAAATCTAGCAGAATAGATCTTTTCTCCTCTTGCTAAATCACTCAATGATCCAATTTGTCTAAGGTTTTCATCTAATATAAACAGATTGTTTGAGGAAGGACGGTCATTATTCCACGTGTCTCCTTTTGTAGTAGCCACACGAAAATTCCCCTTATATTCATCCATTGAAAATTGATTCAAAACTGTACCAGAAACCTCTGCTGAACTATGAAATGAAACATTTTTACCTTGTATTGAGAATTTATAAATACTCGTATCTGGTGTATATGAATAATCTTCTGTATATGGGATTGCATGATAATTTGCCACTGCCATATAAAGGTTCTCTTTTGACATATATAACTGGTCTCCGCTACCTAAGTAAGAGGTTATTGAAGCTTCTTCCTCATGTTCATCAAGATTGAATGCGGCAATTAATGTGAAGTTTGTTTCTTTTGAATCAGGCATGTACTGGATTTCGTCGTAATCGATAAAAGTAGTTTCCTCACCAGATGTTGAATCCGAAAATCGTGGACGAAGGTCCATATCGTTATTTTTTCTTTCTTCCATTATCCAATAATTAGGATAGTGGTTTGCCACAAGATATATGAAATTATCTATGCGTCTAGAAGTAACATGATGTCCTTCCACTTCAACCTTTCTGATTTGTTCAGGTTTGCCAGGGTCCTTTATGTCATACACAATTGCAGTTGTTGAATCAAAGTACTGGGGCGGATAAATCATCTTTCGGGAAGTTGAACTATTATTGGTAGGTACATATTTGTATGAATACCCAATAACAATTAATTGATTCTCGTATAGAAATAGCTGCGTTGGCGAGAAAGATTGTTCAAATTTAATAGAAGTTATTAGTTTCATAGTAGTAGCTGGAACAGCTTTCGTAATATGAACCGTCCCATCTACAATTTGATATATATGACTGCCGTCTGTTTTCACTATATCTGCCTCGTCAACACCTTGAACTTGTACATTCGTTTCAGAGTGACTTTGTTCCCCGGCACCTGCAGATGCATTATCTGAAGCAGACTCATTTGATGTATCTTCTTTCACTGCTCCAAAACTGAAGAAGCTTGTCTTCTGATTTCGTTTCGCTTCGGAGATGGCATCTTGGAAGATTTTATCCAATTTTTCTTTTGAGCCCACTTTTGGTAAGTCTTCTTTTACAATAAACGAAATTTGCTTACCAGCACTCAATTTTCGACCAACTGGCGTTTTAATGTCTTTATCGATATAGAGAGTGAATGTTTCATGTAGTTGATACCCTTCTTTTGGCGGAAATACAGTAATTGTTTTTTGATCTTCACTCAGACTTAGTGTAACATCCTGTCTTTCCCCCGCTTCATCTTTTACATGAACTAGATCTTCAATTACACTCTTTTGGTCAACCCTTTTCGAAAATTGAATAGTCCATGCTTTATTTGCTAAAACAGGGAGAACCTCTGAGTCATATTGGCTAACAATTTTTGGTTTAGTAATTGTAACGATTGAAGCTACAAGAATAAGTAATACCATTGTTCCAATATAAAGAAACCACTTTCTTTCCATACAATCACCTCTTATCCATTTAGTCGAAGCTGAATGGAAAATGTTACAAAAATATTACTGGTAGTATAAAAAGACATAAGAAAAAGGAAAGCCTTAAATAGTTGGCTCTCCTTTTCTTACATATTGATTCAATAATCTTTCAAAAGTAGAAAGCATTTTGTTTATGTGCTTTATTTCCACCTTACCAATACACGCAATTTGAAGCCATTTCATTTCTTGCAAATAATAGCTTTCATAATGAAGCAAATACCCTTGGATTGCCATATCATCTCCAAAATCCTTTGAAGAAATGGTTTCAGGAAGTAATACAGTCATAATTGCCGGGGAGGATTCTTCCTGATTGGTTAAAATAGTTAATCCAATTTCTTCAATTTTGGTACGGATAGTTTGATACCTTGACTTAATCTCACCATAATACTCATCGTTTTCATATTTTTGAAGTGCTAAACTCAATGCCTCAAGTAAGTTGGATGAATGCGTATATGGAATACTTTCATATTTGTTGTACATTCCCAAGTCAAGATATCTAGGAAGAGTGTAATTTGGTAAAACTTCGTGATTATGAAAGACAAAGGATAGGCCGTTATATGAACCAATTGCTTTTCCACTTACACCAGAGGCAAAATAAATATCATGGAGGTCCAATTTTACTGCCCCAATTGTGCTAATACAATCCAGACATAATTTTATATTGTTCTTATAAGCAACCTTTTTTAACCCCTCTATATCTTGTAACATCCCTGTTGAAGTTTCACAATGAACTGCCCAAATCCAGGCAAAATTCTCTTTTGAAAGTACCTCTTCTACTTCTGAGTTTAAAATAGGCACTCCCCAATTCTTTTCTAGTCTAGTAAAGTGCAAACCCGCGCGGTTTGCATGTTCAATCAAACGTTTCCCAAATTCACCATTACTTAAAATTAATCCCTTTCCGCTTAATAAAGATAACTGCGCAGCGATGACATCATTGGCTAACGTACCCGTTCCAATAAGTATCTCAGCATACTTTGAATTTGTCAGTGAACAAAGCTGTTCCCGTGCTTGCTTCATTCGAAAATAAAATTCATTGCTTCTGTGAGAAATAGGTTTTTGTATAAAAGCCTCTGTTACCTCTTGCTGAATCAAAACAGGTCCTGGAAGGAAACTTACTGGATCTCTAAGAATTCTACCCGCTAATGATTCATTAAACGTTTGTTTTGTTAAATACATTGGTTGAAAGGCTGCATCAACAGAGCCGAGCAAGGGGCCAAAAGGTTTAAATCCCATTTGACTATATAGTTTTTCTTGTCTTGTAGTTCCGGAAATTAATGCAAGATCATATCCTTCATTCAGGCAATAATTTGACATAAGCTGTGCAAGTCCAAAGAAGACTCTACCATTATTTCGATATTCCTTTTCTACTGCTAGTAAGCGGATTTCACACGGCTTACTAGTCTTTATCGGCAGATAGTCTTCCAGATTAGGCAGCTTGTAATCCAAAGAATAAGGGCGATTTCCTCTTACTGCAATCATTCCAACTAATTGTTCATCTTCTAAGCAGATTAGGTACGTGTTTTCTTCATGAAACTTATCAACAAGAATCTTTGATTCATTTTCTGTATGTTGCGGAATCTCATCTACAAATGTTTTATAATTCAATCGGTGAATCTTATTAAATTCGTCTTCTGTTCTAGCAATTTTATAAATAAATTTCACATAGGTCAGCTCCAAATTTTGGATTTATTTACCCAGTCTTTCCATCAAATTTTGTCTATGCGCAAAAATTAATAGAGCAATAATGATGAAGATAAGTAAACATTGTATCAAGGAATAACCTATAAACCAGTAAATAAACGGAAACATAAGGAAAGCTGTCATACCTGCTAGCGTAAAGCTTCTGAGAATCGCTAATAAAATAAGAAAAATAAGAGCAAACACTAGAAACGGGTGGTACGCTAATACTAGAAGCCCTCCCGCCGCAGTGGCAATTCCTTTACCGCCCTTAAAACGTAGAGTAATTGGGTAGATATGTCCAATTACTACAGCAATAAGAGCCATGATTTGAATTTCAAATGAAAACTGGAGAAGATTGGCTCCTGCTACGACTACTACTCCCTTTAAGACATCACCTAAAGCAGTAAAGATAAATCCTTTTTTTCCAAGTAGTCTACCAGCATTACGTGCACCTACATTTCCACTACCAAGCTTTCGGATATCCTCGCCTTTGCTTAGCCTCATTACCACATATGCCGTCATTATCGACCCAATAAAATATGAAAGTAGCAAATATAGATAAACCACTTGTTCACCAACCTATCAGATAATAGAATATTAATGCTATTTTACCATTCTTTCTTTCTATTAAAAAAGCAACGTTTTACAAATTAATAGTGTGGAACAATGGAATTGAATACTTTTTACTTATTATTACTTGAAATATATGTACAACTCAAATAATACATGCAATTTTATAATAGATATCTATCTCAAAGAATTTCATTGTCGAATCATTTTTCACATGTTATAATTTTGCTACATTACTAGGGGCGTTAGTTCAGTGGGAGAATATTTCGCTGGCAGCGAAAGGGTCAGGGGTTCGAATCCCCTACGCTCCATAACAAGAAAGAGGGACTTCTTTTTAGAAGTCCCTCTTTCTTTGTTTTTAACTAAGTAACAAGTTTATTGCTATATTTAATGACTCAATATCCTCAACCACTGCATCAGGTTTATGGTTAGTTTCAGGTGTTCTATTTCTATGATTAAACCATATCGAATGCCAACCTGCTTCTATCGGAGCAACTACATCATTTGCCCATGTGTCACCCACATATATAAGTTCATTAGGCAAAAAGCAAGTTTTCTCACATACATATGAAAAAATCTTTGGATTAGGTTTTGCAATTCCTACTGCGTCAGAAATGAAAATATTATGTCTTGGTACTATTTTATCTAGTCCCAGCATTTTAATCTTATTTATTTGATGCTGAAATGGTCCGTTTGTAATAATTCCTATTAAAAGCCCTTTTTGTTCAAGACTGGTAATTGTCTCAGGAACTTCTGTAAACAACTTAAGTTCATTTGACATATTCTCGTACTCTTTCTGAAACAAAGTAGCTTTGTCTCTAGATATAGAAAAGTGAAAACTTTCCAGAGCTTTTATTATACGCTGTATTCGAAGCTCTTCCAAAGTGATTTGGTCAGCAGTATAAGTTTTCCAAAGGATATCACTAAAGTGACGAAAACTCTTATATAAAATCTCTATATTTACAGAGTTTAATTCGTTATTAAAAGTTGCTTTTATTGCATCTGAAAAAGGTGCTAAATGGTCATGAAGTGTATCATCCAGATCAAAAAATACCCCTTTAATCGTCAAAAGTCTTTCCTCCTATTTTCTACTTCTCTCCTAAAAACTCCCTAAACCATTGGACGCACTGATAAGGGGTTTCCCAATCAGCCTTATCTTCAACTCCCCAGCATGCATATAGCGTAGCTAATGCTATAGCTGCCTTCAGCAACCGTTCCCTATCAAAAGATATATTGTCAATTAAGTACTTGATTCGGTTACGTACTATTTCTTTGGGGTGTTCTTTATGTTCAAGTTGATTGATTAAAAAAGATACTACATCAAAATATGAGTCACCAATGACACCTTTCGGATCAATAGCCAACCATCCTTTTTCACTAGAAAACAAGATGTTTTCATGATGTAAATCCCCATGTAAAAGTTCTGATTTAGATGAAGACTCAGTTACTTCTACAAAGTATTGATATGCCTGACGTACTTCCAATTCGGATATCGGTCGCTGATCATATTTAGTTGTATCCAAGTAACGCTGAAGTCCTTCCATCCAATGCCTGAGATCAGGTCCTCGAAAGTTTGCAGGTTCTTCTCTCCTTAATGTTTTCCAAACTTTAACGAAATGCTGTAGGACTACTTCTTCATCTTCTACCTCTGAAAGCATATTTCCTGGCGTTAGTTGTTCCAATAGCATAGCACCTAACTCAGGGTCTGCGTCCAGTACTTTGGCACATCCATTACCGTCATATGCCTGAACTGTATTCCATTCATTTGTAAAATCAAAGCCTGGTAGTCCAAGTTTTAAGATGACAGAGTTTCCATTAGTATCTTTTGCATTCAACACATAGTTATAAGACAGATTTGAAACTGGAGATATAATATGTAACTTCCATCTATCTACACATAAACTAATCCTTTCATCTAGCGATTGCAACCAATTATCCCCTTCTTTTCCGAAGGCTCCAATAATTTTATCTTTAAAAGAATCTGGTATATTCATTATTTCTTCTCCTATTAAGTAAAATTTATATCAAGAGTGTATTAATTCTTCAAACCACTATAAAATCCTTCATAAAGTTAGTCAGTTACCCATTTTTCCTTACACTTCTTTACAATCTATACGCTTTGCCATATAATGGTGAAGGTTCATAATTAAAATTCAAGGAGGAAAAGGAGCCAATGAATACACCTGTTGTTTTTTTAATTTGACTTAACTAATTACGGGATAGCTATGCCCTTTTTTAGTAAAGCCAATCGTAAAACAACAGACATTCAAACCCTTTTCCTTTTTAATATTCGTTAACATATAGAAAAGCAAGAATTATTTCCTTTGCGGGAAAATCGAACTTTTCTACACTTTTTTCATCGAAAATTACGAAACGTTATCGGTGAATTAAGTAGGTGCCAACTTCGATATTTTCTTAGTGCAACCTTCTATGTATGCGAAAGGGTAGAGTGTCCTCACTCTACCCTTTTTTTGTGTAAGGATTCCTGGCAAAAAAGTTCTACGTCCTGTTTTTACGATTGTCGCTTAAACATATTTTTATAGGAGTGACAAACAATGAGCATTGTATCTGTTGAAAATATTACACATTATTTTGGTGATAAATTAGTTATAAGAGATGTTAGTTTCAATTTACTTGTGAATGAAAGAGTTGGTCTAGTAGGAGCAAACGGTTCTGGCAAATCTACTCTGTTAAATATCTTAAATGGTTCTCTTCTTCCAGATAGAGGATTAATTGAGTGGTTACCAAATGTAAAAGTTGGTTTCTTGGAACAACATATCGAATTAGCTAAGGGAATAAGTATCCGAGATTATTTAAGAAGCGCATTCAAACATCTTTATGATGCTGAAATGGAAATGCTAGATCTTTCAGCGAAAATGGGAGATTGTCCTGAAGAGGAACTTGATAGGCTTTTTAAGCGTTTTTCTGAAATTCAGCAGTTATTAGATCATGGTAATTTTTATTTAATTGACCCCAAGATTGAAGAAATAGCTGATGGATTAGGCATTAAACCTTTAGGATTAGATACAGATGTAAGTCAATTAAGTGGTGGACAAAGGACAAAATTGTTGCTAGCAAAGCTTTTGCTAGAGGAACCTGATGTCCTATTACTTGACGAACCGACAAACTACCTAGATTTTGAACATATCGAATGGCTAAAAGGTTATTTAAAGGGATATCCACATTCCTTTATCCTGATTTCTCATGATACTTCATTTATGAATGAGGTTGTAAATGTAATCTACCACCTGGAACATAAAAGTTTGACAAGATATTTAGGGAACTATCAAAAATTTGTTGAGGCATACGAATTTCGAAAACAACAAGTTTTTGAAGCTTATAATCGGCAGCAAACTGAAATAAAAAAGCTTGAAACGTATATTAGTAAAAACAAGGTCCGCGCCTCTACATCTAAACAAGCAAAGGCACGTGAAAAGAAGTTGATGAAAATTGATCGAATCGAGAAGCCAACACCACCAGCTAAACCACGTTTTTCATTTAACGTATGTGAACGGCCTGGTAGTATCATGGTAGAAGTAGAACAACTAGAGGTTGGGTATAAACAACCCCTTTTACCTCCCATGACTTTTACCTTGAAGCGCGGTGAGAAGATTGCTATTACGGGCTATAATGGCATCGGTAAATCTACGACACTTAAAACCATTATGGGAGAATTAACTCCTTTGACTGGAACTGTTACTTTTGGTCAAAATGTAAAACCTTCCTACTTTGCGCAGGAATGGAATACGTCGTCTGAACAAACTCCGCTGGAGTATATTTGGTCACTGCATACTAATATGACACAAAAAGAAGTTCGCCAAGCTCTTGCACGCGCTGGACTTAAAACAGAGCATATTTTTATGCCATTACGTTCTCTAAGTGGAGGAGAACAAACAAGAGTACGACTCTGTCAGTTGATGTTAGAGGATAGCAACTGGCTAATTCTTGACGAACCAACAAATCACCTTGATACATTTGCGAAAGAAGTACTTTCAAATGCCCTTAAATCTTATGACGGCACGGTTTTAGTGGTTTCACATGAACCTGAATTTTATCAAAAATGGGTAACTCATGTATGGAATCTTGAGGAATGGAGAGCAAGGTAATAGACTGACCCAATTAATTTTGATTGGGTCTCTTTTTAATCGAATCTTTAATATTTCTACATTTTTGTTAACTGATTATTTTGCCCTCGTATTACGATATAATTAAGATGAGGAGATTCAGTTATACGAAAATCACTCATAACCTCTTTGGACTGAATCAACATAATAAAATCGAAGGGGTGTGTTTTTATGAATAGATTATTAGTACCTGTTGATGGTTCTGAGCATTCTATTAAAGCGTTACGCTATGCTTTATCTTTAGCTACCGACCGAGAAACAGAAATAGTACTTTTAAATGTTCAACCTAGCTATAAGACCCCAAATGTAAAAAGATTTGTAGCACAAGAACAAATCAAAGAATACCAACGGGAATTAAGTGAAGCTGCCCTTGAAAAGGCATTGCTTGTCACCGACACATTCGATATTCCTGTCAAAACAACTTTGCGTATTGGTGACCCTGGAACTGAAATATGCAGCGAGGCAATAAACATTCAAGCAACGAATATCATTATGGGTTACCGGGGATTAGGAGCTATAAAGCGGACTGTTTTAGGCAGTGTTAGTTACAGAGTGCTTCACGATGCACCTTGTCCAGTAACAATCGTTCCATAGAGACGTTATAATAAATAATGCCAATGGTTTATTACCCATTGGCCATTTTTTTGTCTAAAAATACTGTCAGTAATTATCAGAATTTTTATACTAGTATTTATTGATTAGTAGATTTTCATAATGATACCATAGTATTGTAAGCGTTATCATATAATGCTTATGTTGAATTGATTTACTCAAAGGAGGAAGAAGATGGACCAATTAATATTCGGATTACGAGAAAAGGTAGATGCATTTTTAACTGGAACTAAGAAGCTTTACATTAATGGTGAATTTGTAGATAGTCTATCAGAAAAGACATTCGAGACATATAATCCTGCAACTGGAGAAGTGCTCGCAACTGTCGCTGAAGCAGGTCCAGAAGATATCGACCGTGCTGTCAAAGCAGCTCGTAAGGCATTCGACGAAGGACCTTGGTCCAAAATGAGTGCTGCCGAGAGAAGCCGCATTATGTATAAACTTGCAGATTTAATGGAGTTACATAAAGATGAACTAGCACAATTAGAAACATTGGATAATGGTAAGCCAATTCGCGAAACGTCAAATGCTGATATCCCTCTTGCTATTGAACATATGCGTTATTATGCCGGTTGGTCTACAAAGATTGTTGGTCAGACTATTCCAGTTAATGGACCATATTTTAATTACACTCGTCATGAAGCTGTTGGTGTTGTTGGACAAATCATTCCTTGGAATTTCCCATTATTAATGGCTATGTGGAAGTTGGGAGCTGCTCTTGCGACTGGTTGTACAGTTGTATTAAAACCTGCCGAGCAAACGCCACTTTCTGTACTCTATTTAGCTGAGTTAATTGAAGAAGCTGGTTTCCCTAAGGGAGTAATTAATATAGTTCCTGGTTTTGGTGAATCTGCGGGTCAACCACTAGTTGATCATCCACAGGTTGATAAGATTGCGTTCACTGGTTCAACCGAAGTTGGTAAGCTCATTATGGAGAGAGCCTCCAAAACGTTGAAGCGCGTTACCCTTGAATTAGGAGGGAAATCTCCAAACATTATTTTACCGGATGCAGATCTCTCAAAAGCCATTCCTGGTGCTCTAAATGGGGTTATGTTTAATCAGGGCCAGGTTTGCTGTGCAGGTTCCCGTGTATTTATTCAAAAGAAGCAATTTGATAATGTAGTTGCAGATATGGTAAGCCATGCAGAGAAAATTAAACAAGGTGCTGGCCTACATGCTGATACAGAGATTGGGCCACTTGTTTCCATCGAGCAACAAAAACGCGTTCTTGGTTATATTGAAAAAGGACTAAACGAAGGCGCTGAGTTACTAGTAGGTGGAACGAATCCATATGAAGAAGGTTATTTCGTATCTCCTACTATTTTCGCTAACGTTAAAGACGAAATGACAATTGCTAAGGAAGAAATTTTCGGGCCAGTAATTTCTGCAATGCCTTATGAGGATTTAGACGAGCTAATTGCACGTGCTAATAACTCAGAATATGGTCTTGCTGCTGGCGTATGGACACGTGATGTCGCAAAAGCACATTATGTTGCTAACAACCTACGTGCAGGTACAGTTTGGGTAAACTGCTATAATGCCTTCGATGCTGCTTCACCATTTGGAGGATATAAGCAGTCTGGAATTGGCCGTGAAATGGGATCATATGCACTAAACAATTATACAGAAGTTAAGAGTGTATGGGTTGCAATGAATTAATAGATGAAGAAAGAGGATGCTTCCAATAAGGAAGCTTCCTCTTATCTTATTACTGAACCGTTCTTTTATATTGAAATTGCTTCCATTGATAGTGAATAAAGCAGCCAATACAAAAACCAAGAATTGCTATGAAAGCTGCAATAGCAACTAGAATTGTAAAGATATAACCAACTGTCTCCCAGCCTGCCAAAAATCCTACAAATCCAGCACCTAAACAAATGACTGCGATTTTCTGATTAAATTGCTGTTGCTCCCAATCCTCAGGAATATAGCTAGAGAGTTCTTTTTTAAGGAACACTTTTCCTATCTGCATAATCGGATTATATCTGAAAAAAATCCCCATTAATCCTGACAATAAAGGAATTAGCAATATATATTCAAAATTAGTTAGCCATGTTAGTACGACACTACTTACAATCACCCACTGGTTCAACTTAACAAGTGGCCTCGGAATCGAACGAACCTTTTCACTCATTTTATTCACACCTATCTTATTGGTTTACTTTGTATTATACAGTTTCCTTTATATATTGTATAGATAGGAAAATCATGCGGTAACGCCCATTTACTTTTTCTTTCAAGACTGTATTGGATCTGTCTCTTGCGACACACTTTCTTTTACTTTTTGCAAAAGTGTGTATCGCATCCGGCTCTTTCGGTACACGCTCCACCAATTTCTAAAGTGTGCTTCGCATTTGCCTCTTGCGATACACGCTTACCAACTTTTCGCTATAACGTATATCTCATCTGATTATTTTATTACAAAATATACCTTTTTAGGTTATAATTTCTATATATTACTCAAAGGGGTTGCCTAAGATGGAAAGAGATGAGCATTATTTACGAGCAAAAAAGAAAGTGCAAAATTTAAAAGCATTTTATATTCATCTATTAGTCTATATCGGAGTTAACATTATGTTGTTTTTTATTAATCTAAGTTCGGATGCAGGAAATTGGTGGTTTTTATATCCTTTAGGCGGCTGGGGTATTGGAGTTCTAGTTCACGGGATTTCAACGTTGTTTTATAGTGGGTTTGGCGCAGACTGGGAAGAACGTAAGATTAAGGAGTATATGGACAAAGATAAAAGAGCATAACAATTAAGTAAAGCCTTGGATAAACCCAAGGCTTTTAATCTATATGTTTTGGTCTACTATATTTTTTTGCTCACTTAGCTTGTGTTGTATCTTTATTTTGCAAATGAAATCTAGCATAAACGTGCTAATGTACTGTCCGGCTATTGCAAATAATATAATCTTCCAATCTACCACAATACCAGTTATTACTAAGATTGACCCATTTATAACAAAAAGTGTTTTACCAGGAGGGTAACCTTTTACCTTCGAAATTAGTAACGCAAGAATATCCATTCCTCCAGAAGACGCACCCATTCTAAATAAGATACCTATTCCAATTCCAAATACCAAAGAGCCAATAATTAAGTCTAAGACAACATTTGAAAAAGGTTCCGTAGAAAATGGAGTTAGCATCTTGATTGTAGTAGATGTAATTGTAACACAGTATAGTGTCCATAAGGCTGAACCCTTTCCCAGCCATTTCATTGCGGCAAATAGTAGTCCTGCGTTTAATAGCCAGAGCGTTAATTCGAAAGGCACTTTTAGAATAAAATTTAATAATACAGATACACTTGCTGCCCCACCTGTGGGGATATAATGAGGAAATAAAAAAATTGCCATTGCACAGCCTTGTATACATGCAGCAACTGCTAGTACTATTCCTTTTATCAATACCTTCATATTTTCCACCTAATCTTTTACGTTAATTTCATTCTAGGTAAGTATAACTCTTATTTTAATGTCACTGCTGATTATTTTTTAAAAAATAAAATGACCTGCTACACCTATTGTAACAGGTCAATACAGAATTATTTAGATTCAGTCTTCCCAGACAATCTCTCCTGATTTTGTGGCAGGATCGATTTCCACATCAAAATCATGTTTTTCATAAAAATGTATTAAGCGGTCCACATGACCCCAATCTCTTTTAGCAATATCACCTGTAATGACAGGAATATTTTGTTCACGTGCAATTTCTTTTAGATGATTAATACAGATTGATCCATATCCTTTATTTGCAGGGCCCTTTATATCACCGATGTGGATTTCATTATCCTCAGTATATTTAGCTTGGAGGGAAAAATCCCAATTTCCTTTGTAAGCTGATTCACAATCATGAACCATGATCTGACAAAGGTTCCCATCATCTTTTGCAGAGACAATAACCCATTTTTCTTCTTTAGATTGGTCAATTCCTAATATTTGATGTTTCTTGGAAATTTCCTTCATGTTTTCCTGCATGCGAAATACCTGAAATTGAAGGTCCTCCAAATCTTGTTTGACCTCTGATGGGTTCTTCTTAAGATCCTCTCTCATTAGCAAACTATCAAAATACATAATAAACACCTTTCATTATATTTTTTTATCTCGAAACAAACATACTCCCATTTATATGGTAAAAATAGAAAATGTTTACGTTTCTTACATCAAAAATACAAATTCCAATTATACTAGAGTTGTACAGATAATGCAAATAGCGATTGTTATAATAATATATTTTTATATAGTTTGTACCGAAACGACACGAATTGGATACGTTTTTTACATCATAGTGGAAATTAACAAGGTGAAGTTTTCGAATTACAAAATAAAAAATTTGACGAAAAATTTTATCCGTTGTTACTGAAGTTGTTTAAAGCCACATACATAAAGCATTAAGTAAGTCATGTCTAGTAGTACATAATTTTTCCCATTTGCTTGTAAACTAAATTTCTGTTATTCTAAAAGAGAATTATTTTTGTTTGTTCGGTATGTAGGGAAAGCTTTTTCGCCTGGATATAATTAATAAGCAAGAATAGTATTAAAAAAGTGTGGTATTCACACGAGGAGGCAACAAACATGTTTGAAGGTACAGTAAAATGGTTTAACGCAGAAAAAGGTTTCGGTTTCATCGAGCGCGAAGGTGGAGACGATGTATTCGTTCACTTCTCAGCTATCCAAGGCGAAGGCTTCAAAACTTTAGAAGAAGGCCAAAAAGTTACTTTTGAAATCACTCAAGGTAACCGTGGCGACCAAGCTGCTAACGTAAACAAAGCATAATTAATGCTTTTCAAAAGACAGACTCAATTTTGAGTCTGTCTTTTTTATTTCTTTCATATAAGTCGAAACGAGGTAAAGTCATAATCGATAATTGGTAAGTTCTCTTCTATTATTTTTTGCATAATTTTTTTATAATTCATTTCAGCATCTGACATACAACTAATGTTCACAGATTGAATAAACGCTATATATTGTATGATATGCCGCAGCATCAGAAAGTCATGTATAGTGTTGAACCATTCATACTTAAAGGTATTCTCTTTTTCATACCCCTTTAGAAAAGCTGATAAAAACTCTTCAATGAACCTGTCGCTATCCTCAAATTCATTCAGAGGTTTCCAATACGCATAGAATAAAATAACTGCAAGATCATTTATAAAGTAATTATACGAAATATCGTCACAATCAAATAAGGTAATTTTATTATTAGACAAGTTAAAATTCAAATAATGTAAATCACCATGTATTACCCCATAATTATCGTTTGTACGTGGTATGTCATTAATTTTTTTTATTAACACTTTAGCTCTACTAATTACCCCTGTTTCCCTGGATGGGATATACTTTTCTATATTTATGTAATCTTCCTCGAACCACATTTTTCTTTTCCATTCAATGTTTTTGGGTTGATACGTTTTTGTATGAAAATGAATTTTCCCCGTAACTCTTCCCCATTCTTCAAATAGTTCTTTATTCCAATTATCTTGATTTGCAGTTACACCTGGAGCCTTTTCATATACCACTGCTAAGAAATAAGAATTTTCATTACCGAATTTCTCTACCGTATTACCATGTTTTGATTTTATTACTTCAGAGATTGCAACCCCATTAGAAGAAATATGTTTAATCCAGTCAATTTCACAAAGCATTTCACTTAGTTTTCTACGTATACTATGAGTTATTTTTAGGATATAGCTCTTATAGTCATCATTATATTCATATACGAAACTATCAAAACCACCAATATAAAGTAGTTTTTCTTTTTTAAACTGATAGCATTTCGAAAAGTGCTCGACGATTTTGTCGTTAAAAATTTCTTCAATTTCTTTCAGCATTTTATATACCTCATCTTATTTAAATTCCTTCCATGTAAAATCAATTGATAAAATACCAACTACTTCTTCTTGAATACGAGGCAGGCTTTCTTGGGCAATTTCAGGTTTTCGAAAGCATTCTAACCCCTTAAAATAGCCAAATTTCTTACAGATTTCT
The DNA here is from genome assembly GCF_047246645.1 of Ferdinandcohnia jepli. NCBI lineage: Bacteria > Bacillati > Bacillota > Bacilli > Caryophanales > Bacillaceae > Ferdinandcohnia > Ferdinandcohnia jepli. The sequence goes on along the minus strand of NZ_JBFOKR010000011.1, from coordinate 154,265 downwards.
GGGCGGACTGAATAAATACCACATTTATCGTTTTCTAAATCATAAAACATACAGGTTCCATAAAAACGACTCTGTCTTTCAAGTCTTTCTCTTTGAATCTTAGGCATCCTTTTTATTTTCTTCTTTATTTTGATTAGTTCTTTTTTTGAGACGGGAACAGGACCACAACATAAGCCCTTGCAACCCTGACAAGGTAATATTTCCAAGTTTCCCCCACCTTATGGTAGATATAATTCAATTATTCTATTTATCTCTGAACATACAAACCAATTACTGTTAACATATCGCGATTATAGCTAACGACTGTTAGTACAGTCAATATTTTTAAACTTTTTTTGAACTTTTTTCCTATTTCAACCGTACTATGTGCGAAATAATAAATAGAAACGAGTTAAATCAAGGGGGACATATGAATGACAATCTTTTTACTATTTTGGATCGCTGCTTCAATTGGAGCAATTGCCGTTATGCCATATCAATTTAAAATGCTTAAAGGACGGATTGAAGAAGACGCTAGGAACAACCCTACAAAAAAAATACCGCCTACTTCTGTATTAAAACTGATTAGTATTCTTCAAAGTGTAGTTTTGTTAGGAGTTGCTTCTTTCATTGGTACTTTTTTAGCACCTAAAGTGGACCTTAATTGGTGGATTATTGATAGCTTTTTATCAGGTACTTCAATACCTTACCATGTACCAACTATCATATTATTGAGCGCAATTCTAGGAGCTCTAGTGGCTGTGGTCATAATTGGACTAGATGTGGCTTTTAGTAAGAAAATGCCTAAAGTAGACTCCCCAGAAGAGCCTACTAAAGGGCAAGCTTTATTAGCTTCCTTATACGGAGGAATATCAGAGGAAGTTTTAACAAGACTATTTTTAATGACTTTGTTTGTATATTTGTCATCATTACTTGGTTTGGATTCGATTTCTTATTGGATAGGGATTATTTTAGCTGCTTTGCTTTTTGGTGTTGGACACTTACCTGCTGCATTAGCTTTATTTGGTAAAACTCCGTTTGTCATTTTTAGAACAATTTTACTTAATACTATACCTGGAGTCTTATTTGGTTTTCTTTACTGGAAATATGGAATTGAAATTGCTATGATTTCTCATTTTACGGGTGACATTTTCTTACATGTTATAGTAGGACCAATTGTTAGAAGAAAAATGAAGTAATTGAAGAGGACGTGTAGACAAACTACACGTCCATTTATTTGAGAGTTCTCACTTGTTTTAAGGTAATACTTGAGGATTAATTATTCTTTTAGGTTCTCGTTCAATTATATAAGAAATGATATTATCTATGGACACTTTTAAAAATTGATTAAACATATTATCTGTCTTCCAGCCAATATGTGGAGAAAGTATTACATTATCTATTTGAAGCAATGGATGTGTTGGATGAATTGGTTCGTGAGAAAATACATCGAGTCCCGCTCCAGCTATTTTTTTGTTCACTAAAACATCCAATAAAGCCTTCTCATCAATTATTTCACCTCTTGAGGTATTAATAAAAAAGGCATCCTCTCTCATTAAACTAAAGTGGTAGCTTGTTAGAAGATTTTTGGTTTCCGGAACAAGTCTTACCGCGGTTACGACAAAGTGTGATTCAGCTAATAATTGTTCCAAGGATGTGTATGTAACATCTTGTTTTGCTGCTCGTTCCATCGTAAGTCGTGGCCCCCATGCAATCACTCTCATATTAAATGCTTTTGCTATTTTAGCTACTCCAGACCCGATTTTTCCTAGTCCAATGATTCCAATTGTTTTTCCTTCTAGACCTACCCCAATTGACTGTGGCCAGTGACCCTTTTTCACATTCTGGTTAAGAATCTGTAAATTCCTTGAAAAAGTTAGGATAAAACCAAATATTAACTCTACAACAGCTGATGATCCACCTGGTGTTGTCGCAATAGGTATTTGCAGTCGTTTTGCTTCATCGAGGTCTATATGAGCAATCCCACCACCTGTCTGAGCAATAAGTTTTATCTTTTTTAGTTGTTTTAAAAAATCCTTTGTAAACGATGTTCGTTCTCTTATTGGAATGATAATATCTGCGTCAATTACTCTACTTTTTAGTTGTTCATATGATGGTTCATCATGGAAAATGTGTACTTCAAAATGTTGCTGTAATCGTTTAATTTCTGGACTATTAGTAAAATATCCTTCCCAATCATCTAAGATAACAACTTTCATCATATCCCCTATTACCTACCCTTCTTTTCCTTCTTCCATTCTATTATTAATACGATAAGAGCTAAAACACCAAGCCCACCATTTAGATAAACTTCCCACATGTATCCGTGTAAAAACTTTGATACAGCTCCTGATAAAAATGCTAGGACAAGTATGTTCCAAAAAAAGAGCTTGTACCTTTGGTAGAACATTGAAATCATATTTCTATCCCCTTCTAGAATAGTTCTTCTTCTTTTCTTATGTGATTCCCTTTAAAATTTTCATCGATCGATGATTCCGTATTCTAAAGTTATTACTTCCATTAATTCGAATTATAACTAACAAACGTTAGTTAAACAATTGTTTTATTGAATGATTTATAGTAGGAAATGGATATACACTTTCCATTCGTATATTTAATACATTATCTTGTAGGTATTTTAAAGGAGGTGTTTGTAATGTTTTATCCACAACCTTGGACTAGAAATACAGTTGGCAACTCTCAATCAAACAATCACAGCAATGTTATAAAAGTAACAGGCGAAGGAACCGTTTCTGTTACTCCGGACATGGCTACCGTAACTCTTGGAGTGATATCGGAAAACAAAGACCTTACGACAGCACAACAAGAAAATAATCAACAAATGACACAAGTCATCAATTCATTACTTCAATTAGGAATTTCTAGTGAATCAATAAAGACAACAGATTATCGGATTGAAATGGTATATGATTATGTAGATTCAAAACAAGTATTGCGCGGTTATCGTGTAATCCATATGTTACAAGTGACAACCAAAGACATTAGCCAAGTAGGGGTGATAGTAGATACTGCAGTAAGCAATGGTGCAAATACTGTATCAAACATAGAGTTTTCTATTACAACCCCTTCTACTTATCAAAACAAAGCATTAACAAATGCACTTTCTAATGCAAAAGGTAAAGCTGCTGTATTAGCAAATGATTTGGGCGTAACTCTACAATCAATACCATATAAAATTATTGAGTTAGGCCAAGCTCGTCCCCCAATTCCTTTTCAAACAACGATGTTTGCAATGAGTGAGGCTGCTACCCCAATACAACCGGGTGAACTAAGAATAACTGCTACAATTGAAGCTTATTTTACATTTATTAGCTAAATAATGTAAAAAACCCATCATTACTTTGATGTTGGGTTTACATAGATACTATCTGAATTTTCTAACCAATGGTCATCCTTTTATAATGTCGCTGTAATATTTATGTCATTTTAATATGTTACGATAACTTTCGAGATAGGAAAATGGACTCATGAAGGAGGAAGGATACAATGAAATTCTCAACTCTAACAAAAAAACGTCACCCCCTTCTCTTTATTGGTGGATTCGTAACTGTACTGATTATTAGTATTTTTGTATCTAACCACTATACTGATGCTAAAGCTGAAGCTGAAGCTAAAGCTAAAAATATTCAACAACAAGAGGAAGCAAAAAAAGATGAGATAAATAATATAGATGAGAAGAAGCAAACGAAACAGAAAGTTGTAAAAGCATCTAAGAACTATAAAGTAGAGCAAAACACCACTGCTCCAATTACAGCTGAAGAATTGGACAAGCATTTAAAAGGAAATCTGAAAGGATTAGGAAACGTTTTTGTTGAATCAGGAGAAGAACAATCGATTGATCCAGTATTTCTGGCAGCTTTAGCTGCACAAGAAACAGGTTGGGGAGACTCTGATATTTCACAAGCTCCATGGAATAATATTGGTGGCATTACATGTATGCCAGAAATTTATGGTGATGTTTTCGGAGAAGATTATCTAAATCCTGGCTGTGAAGAATTAGTACAAGGGGGAACAAAGTGGCAAAAGTTTCTTTCAATCGAAGATAGCATTAAATTTAAAGCTATCTACTTGAAACAGTACTATGTAGAAGACGGTAAAGAAACAATCGGTGAAATTCAAACAGCGTATGCACCAAATAATGCTTCCAACGACGCAACAGGTCTAAATAACCACTGGGTAAATAATATTGTTTCCATTATGAATAATGTGAAGGAAAATCAAATTTAACTCGTTTTAGGAAAGAATAAACTTCTTTCCTATTTACATTTTTGACAAAGCTCGGTATTTCGCCGAGCTTTTTTAGTATTCTTATTTAGTTAACCATATAATCAATTTTAATCGTATCCCATGAAGTGATTATTCCTAATGGCTTTTCATCTGTTTTTCCATTTTCGGTTATGATAACCGCCTCTAATTTTTTCCCATGAGCATGGCGCTTTTCAAATAAAGCTTCTACATCGAAGATATCACTGTCTTTATGTAAAAAATCAATAAGATGCTTTGTCTCATATGGAACAACCTCACTTACTCTAATATCTGAAAGATCAATGATATTTTCTGCAAGGTGCTCCGCCATCCACTTTATAATAGCCCCCGCTGTTAATAAACCCACACATGTTCCATTTTTAAAGATTGGAAACTTTGTATAAGTCTTTTTATTCATTGCAAGAACAACATCTTTTATCGATGAATGATAATTAAAATAAAATACCGGACTGTTTGAAATGGATAAAGCAGTTATCGGCATCTCAAAATGGTCAGCAATTTCCTCTATTTGTCGAACAACATCTTCATGTGGCTCAGCGATATAAAAATCAGCTCGAAGCTTTTCATGCACTATGGCATTTCGAAGCTTCGCAAATTGATAAAGCTCATCCTTGTAGGTACGAATTATTGCGTGCTTTTTTGCTCCTTGAGTAACTAGATGGCCAAATATATCACTAGCTCCTTGATTAACCATTTTACTAAGTGCTTTATGTATACGATTGAAAGCTATTTCAAATCGCTCTGATAGATTTATATTAACGGTTTCCATTATTCAAATTCCTCCTACAGCTCCTGTATAATATTATAACTTTACTTACAAGGAGATGAGGAGACTAAATTTTAATTTTTAACTGTGTTTTTTGGGGAATTCTAGTAAATGAAAAAAGTAGCCTTTTTACTGGCTACTTACCTAGAAATCTATTTATTTGTTTCTTTATCAGCTACTAGATCAAAATACAATTTTCTTAGTGCCGCAGTTTTATAGGTTTCTAGTTTCTTTCTTTCTACTGGATGCTGATGTACACCATGCTCTTTTAATTGTTTCACATACCAACCTTTTGAACCTGGATAAGCCATAATCATTCCCCTCTCATATTTGCTTGTCCTAAATGTATGCATAAAAACGATAAACAATGCCTGTTTTCTCATTTTTATAGATAAATTTCATGTTCAAAAAAGTTTTTTTATAAAGTTGTGAAACCTTTTAAAATTTATCTCGTCTACATATATGAAGTTTTCATTTCTCTCTTTTGCCCCTAATTACTCTCTCTAAATTAGGGGCCCTTTTAAACCGTTACCCCTATTATTTATATATATTGTAGAGCCTCTAGAAGTAATTTCTAGAGGTTTTTACATGTCCAATTGTATGAATGACTAGTAAAGAGTGAATAGTATTAGAGAGAGGTGATACTGTGAAAAAGGAAACCATTGGATGGATTATTACTGGTCTTGTGATTACTTTTTTCCTAGCATCGTTCTTTTACTTTAGTTCGGATATTTTCGAAAAGTATATTTCTGGTTTTTGGGATTAAAAAAAGCTCCATTTTCTCTATTGGCAGCTTTTTTTCTGTTTCTATACATTCCTAATGGCTTATTTCTAAAAGATTGTTATTTTCGTTGTTTTCTTAGAAGGTGTAAGGTACAAAGTTTGGTGATTTCCGCTCCTGGTACTCGCTTTCCGCGGGCGGACCGTGAGCCTCCTCAATGAAATGCCGAAGCGGCTCGACCAGAAACGAGGAAATTGGCCGCCAATAACGCCACGTCCTGTGGCGATGGCGGCACTAGCACATCCTGTGCGTCGGAGACTCCGATAAAGAAAACTCGGTGACTGCCGAGCCTTTAGGCGAAGTCAGAACCGTAGTTGCCCTTATAAGGTAAGAAAGTATTTTATACTTTCTTACCTTGCAAAAGAGGCGTCTTTTGCCTCTGACGGAGAAGTTGAAATTTCTCGAGTTTCTAGCCGCTGAAGCTAGACACGTCGCTATGCTCCTGCTGGGTCTCACTTGGTCACGCTATTCCCGCAGGACTTTGAGAAGCTCCTTTGAATTCTCCCACGCACGAAGAAAATGCAAAGCATTTTCGAGGAGTCTCGTACCATGCGCTACAATCACCCTTGTAAAATCATTTTTTCATCTCCACATAACCACCCGAGAAGATAATAAATAAAACGGCCTTCCTAATACACTTACGACCCTTAATTAAACTTCTTCTAATTCTTCAACTGGCACCGTGTTTTTCTCATGCTGTCTGTCACGTAAATGAACAGTACATGTCCCCTGCTCATCGCAATTATCAATCCAAACAGAAGCACCATTATAGTGCACAGTTATATCTGCAGATGAAGATAAAATTTGTTTTGCACGACGTATATCCACTCTTATCACTCCATTAATTTATTATCTGTATAACCATTATTAGTTTTCTAATTCCAAGGAATTTTATGCAAAAAGAGAGGGTTATTGGTACACACTAAAAGAAAGAAGTATGAGAAATAGGAGAATAACATGAAACTAAATGAATCTGAGAAAAAATCATTAAGCGATTCAATTGATAAACTAAATGAAGGTCTTGATGTAGTTATTCAATTCTATAATGAAGCTGAAGAAGATAAGCCGCTAATTGAATTTGAACAAGAAGTGATTGAGGCGATTGAAAAAGCAAAATCAACATTTGGTGAGGAAGAAATCACAAGAAGAATAAATAACATCATTAAAGAGATATTTGCCTTTCTTCCAAAAGATGATGAAAAGTAACAACTTTAAATTCTTGCTTTGTCATCTTTTAGAAAGGAGGTTTCGCCATGTTTGCTAATGTTGTAACTAGTTTCTTTAAGCGATCCATCTTAGCAAAAATCATTTCAATTGTTTTGATTGTCATAATTGGTTTCGGTATTTTAATTCATATAATTGAGCCTGAATCATTTCCTACCATATTCGACGGTATTTGGTGGGCCATCGTAACTGCAGCAACTGTTGGTTATGGAGATTTTGTACCTGTGTCAACAGCCGGTAGAGTTGTTGGTGTTTTACTAATTTTTATTGGAGTTGGTATAGTTACAAGATACTTTGCAGCAATCTCCACATCGACATTAGTTACACAAAATGCTTATATCGAAGGAACATCTGCTTTTACAGGTAGGAAACATATCGTAATTATCGGTTGGAACGAAAGGGTGAGAGAAACTATTTCTCTCCTCCAAACACCAGGCAAAGTGATTGATATCATTCTTATAGATGAATCCCTTGAGAAAAATCCAATGCCAGCTAACCATTTCCATTTTATTAAAGGAAACCCCACTCATGATGCAACACTAAACCAAGCAAATATTAAGGACGCAGATATGGTCCTTATTACCGCTGACCAAAGTAAAGATGAAGTGCAAGCAGACATGATTTCAATTCTTACCCTACTAGCTATTAAAGGATTAAATCCTGATATATATAGTATTGTTGAAATACTTACTACACAGCAGGTAAATAATGCGAAGCGTGGTGGAGCCGATGAGATTATTCAAACCAATCGTGTTTCTAGTTTAGTTATGGTCAACAGTATTCTTTCACATGGTGTTTCTGATGCTTTACTTGCCATGTTAGTTGATTTAAAGGGATGTAAGCTGCAGTTTTTTGAAGCAACCTTTGACTTAATTGGATTGACCTTTCAAAAGAGTAACGAAACACTTCTAAAGGAAGGAAAACTCCTAATTGGTATTAAACGCGCTGATGATATTATCATAAATCCCCCTCTCGCACTAGAAATTAGAAAAAATGATCACTTGTTAATTATTAAAAATTAACCATTAGAAAAAGGATTCTCTGGTTGGAGAATCCTTTATTTAATCTAATCTAATAATTTGGTTTCAAGCTCTTCAACAAGTGCTTTTCCCAATTCCACGTACTTAGAAGGGAACTCTGCATCTGGCGTTTCCGGTTCTTGGAATTGATTAATTGCTGCTGAAAAGTTTCCGATAACAGCATCGTCATCTGTACCAGCTTGGAATTGGTGTGAAAGGAGGAATGGTCTAGCTAGCTGCACAACCGCACCATCCTGATCTAACTGTCCATCAACTGCACCAAATGGAATTCGTAAGTACTGATAACCATCTTCAGCAGATATTTTATAATCAAAATATCCATGATCATAATCCCAGTTGCCACCAATTGCATACCCTAATGGCTTTAGTTCTTTTTCTAATTTAAATAATTGGAAGGTTTCTCCCTCGAGTCTTGAAGGAATAGGAATCAATCTAAACAACCCCTTTAATTGTGTTTAGCTGTACCACTTAAATCAGGTTCAAGCTAAAAACAAGTTAATCTTATTCATACGATTATGTTGTCCAAATTGAGTTAAGTTTACTAATGAAAAAGAGATTCTCATTATGAGAATCCCTTTGGTTATATTAAAGACGTTTTTCTAGTTCTGCTTTCTTTTCCTCAAAACCTGGCTTACCTAGTAATGCAAACATATTTACTTTATAAGCTTCGACACCTGGTTGGTCAAATGGATTTACTCCTAATAAGTACCCGCTCATTGCACATGCTTTTTCGAAGAAATACACTAAATAACCAAAAGTGTATTCATTTAACTCTGGAACATGAACAATTAGATTTGGTACTCCTCCATCCGTATGAGCTAGCATTGTACCTTCAAATGCTTTCTTATTAACGAAATCCACAGATTTTCCAGCTAAATAATTAAGGCCATCAAGGTCATTTTCTTCTTCTTCAATAAATAGCTCATGACGTGATTTTTCAACATGAAGTACAGTTTCAAACAGATCACGGCGACCTTCTTGAACATATTGACCTAATGAGTGTAAATCGGTAGAGAAGTTAGCTGATGATGGGAAAATCCCCTTTTGATCCTTCCCTTCACTTTCTCCAAATAATTGCTTCCACCATTCTGAGAAGTATTGTAACCCCGGTTCATAGTTAATTAGCATTTCAATCGTTTTCCCTTTGTTATATAAAGCATTACGCACAGCCGCATATTGATAAGCAGGGTTTTCATCCAGTTCAGATTTTGCGAAATCCACACTTGCTGCCTGAGCACCCTTCATCATTTCCTCAATATTTGCTCCACTAACGGCAATTGGTAATAAACCAACTGCTGTTAATACTGAGTATCGGCCTCCCACATCATCAGGGATTACAAAGGACTCATACCCTTCTTCAACTGCCAACGTCTTTAACGCGCCACGTGCTTTATCTGTAGTAGCATAGATACGTTTACGAGACTCTTCCTTGCCATATTTCTCCTCTAAAAGCTTACGGAAGATACGGAAGGCAATTGCTGGTTCTGTTGTTGTTCCTGATTTTGAAATAACATTGATTGAAAAATCTTTACCTTCAAGTAAATCCATTAAATCCTTCATGTAGGTAGAGCTTATGTTATTACCTACAAATACAATTTGAGGTGTTTGACGTTGTACTTTTGAAAGCGAGTTATAAAAAGAATGGTTTAGCCATTCAATTGCTGCTCTTGCTCCTAGATAAGAACCACCAATACCAATTACAAGTAAAATATCTGAATCAGATTTTATCTTCTCAGCACTTTTTTGAATTCGTGAAAATTCTTCCTTGTCATATTCCGATGGAAGGTCTACCCAACCCAAATAGTCATTACCTGCTCCAGTTTTTTCATGTATTGAATGATGAGCTACTTTAACAGCATCACGTAAGTATGTAAGTTCATGTTCTCCAAAAAATGTTAAAGCTTTTGAATAATCGAACCGCACATGTGTCATTTTGATTTCCTCCAACCTCTTTTTTTCAAAGCCACTTTCACTTTAACGAATGTGACTTATGAAATCAAGCCACTACATAAAGTGTAAGCGGAACCAATTTGAAGATTTTATTACGAATTAATAAAAGCCCATACATTAGTATGAGCTTTTTACTAAATCAAATTACAGGGAAGCCTTTAAAATTTCATAAGAGTCTTCTTTTGTAAGCTTCTTAAATCTACCGAATTCGCCGAACGCTACTGTTTTCTCTGCCATTAATTCTAATTTTTCATCATTAATGTCATAATCAGCTAATCTAGAAGGAGCCCCGATACTATTCCAGAATTCACGTAGTTTCTCGATACCCTCTAATGCAACTTCACGATCTGACTTTCCATCTGTGGAGACATCAAATACGCGTACAGCCATTTGTTTGAAACGATCAACATTTTCATCAAGAGTATGCTTCATCCAATTAGGGAATATAATTGCCAAGCCTCCGCCATGTGGTATATCATAGACCGCTGACACCGCATGTTCAATATTGTGAGTTGCCCAATCTCCGCTATACCCCATATTTAACATGCCGTTTAAAGCTAAAGTTCCGTTTAATAAGATTGTTGCACGATGTTCATAATTCTCAAGGTCATCCAATAGTTTAGGAGCTGTTTCAATCACTGTTCGTAAAATAGACTCACACCAACGGTCCTGTGTTAATGTGTTTGGTTCATGATGGAAATAATGTTCAAACACATGCGACATCATATCGACCATTCCGTATATAGTTTGGTCTCTAGGAACGCTATATGTATTAACAGGGTCTAAAATTGAAAACTTAGGAAAAGTAACTGGACTTCCCCATCCATACTTTTCATTTGTTTCCCAGTTAGTAATAACAGAACCTGCATTCATCTCAGATCCAGTTGCAGCAAGAGTTAGTATGGTTCCAAAAGGAAGTGCTTCTTTCGCGGCAGCTTTACGAGTCATGAAATCCCAAACATCACCATCATATTTAGAACCTGCAGCAATTGCTTTCGTACAGTCAATGACACTACCACCACCAACAGCTAGGAGGAATTCTATTCCTTCATTCTTACAAATCTCAATTCCCTTTTTTACTGTAGTTAAACGAGGATTGGGTTCTACTCCAGGGAGTTCATGTACTTCAGCACCAATCTCACCTAGCAGACCCATAACCCTGTCATATAGACCGTTTCGTTTTATACTGCCACCACCATATACGACTAACACCTTTTTTCCATACTTTGGTACTTCATTCTTAAGTTGTTCAACTTGGTCTTTACCGAATATTAGCTTAACTGGATTATAATATGTAAAATTTTGCATTAACAACGCCTCCTATAGAAAATTATGGTCAATTCAAGATTATTTGTAAAGTATATAGCTTTTCATATAATTTCCCTTACAAAATTCCTCATGCATATTTTATCTTTTTTTACTAATCATAAAAACGTAACTAATTTTATCCAAGAGGAGGATATTTAATGAGTACAATTCAACGTATTGCACTTGTTTTAACTATTATTGGAGCACTAAATTGGGGCTTAATTGGACTGTTCCAGTTTGATTTAGTTGCGGCAATCTTTGATAGCCCAGCGTTTCAACGAATCATCTACAGTCTTGTTGGTCTCGCAGGATTAATTAATATCGGATTGTTGTTCAAGAATAATGAAGCAACTGAACGATCAACTGAACCAAACCCAAGTAGAACTTAATAAGAAAAGCGCAAGCGCCTTGGAATAAGGAACATCGACTAAATATCCGCCACGTCCTGTGGCGAACGTCGATGTCAGCACATCCTCGAAAATGCTATGCATTTTCTTCGTGCGATGTCTATGCTTCCGTAGCCTTCCTTGTCCTGTGCAAGTCCGACAAGCGCTGGCCGGCTAAAGTCGCCACTTCCTGTGGCAACGCCGGCACTAGCACGTCCTGTGCGTCGGAACCCTGACTTGTCCAGCTTCTGCGGCTAGAAACTCGAGAAATTTCAACTCCTCCGTCAGAGGCAAAAGACGCCTCTTTTGTCGGAGTCTCCAATTTTCTCGTTTCTGACCAAGCCGCTTCAGCATTTCAGTGAGGAGGCTCGAAAAAAAGCAAAGCTTTTTCCCTGCGAGGTTTATCCTCACGAAGCATTCCTTAGTGTTGCCGCCGCAGGAGGGGTGAAGCGACCTCGAGGGACTAGGCGCTGGAGCTAGACACCGAAAACTCGGTTGAAATTTTTATACTTTCTTATCAGTTAAAGAAAAAATGAAAGGAGGCAGTCGCTTTAAGCACTGCCTCCTTTATTAATTACTTTTTAATTAAATCGTCACGATTAGACTGTTCAATCCACTCTTCAAGCTTATCTTTTAAAGTATTAAAGCCCTGTGGAGTTTCCGCAGTCTCATGTTGTACTTGTGCAGGACGCTTTTTAGGCTTAGCTGCTCTAGGAGCTGCAGGCTTTTCTGGCGCCTCTTGAGTTGCACGAATTGAAAGACCAATTTTGCCAGCCGCTTCATCAATTGATAAAACCTTCACATCAACCTCATCGCCAACTTTTATATGCTCGTTAATATCCTTAACAAAACCATGAGTTACTTCTGAGATATGAACCAAACCTTGAGTATTTTCATCTAACGCAACAAAAGCTCCGTACGGTTGAATACCTGTAACTTTACCTTTAACGACACTTCCTACTTCAATCTTCTCTGACATGGTAACACTCCTAAACCTTTAGTTTATATACCTTTACATATACGCAATAAAAAATTATAACACATATCTACTGTTTATTCAAAAATGAACGTCTGCGCATCTATTAGATTTACCATTATCAGAAAAAAATATGAGGGATTTTATTTACCATTAACTACTGCATAGGCATGTATGGCGCCTTCCTAACACCATTAATTTCCAGTGAATAAAATTTCTCATTCCTTATTTAGGACTTGTTCATCTCTTAGACTGATTTCTTAAGCATGTATGTTTGAAGTAAACTTTCTTTGGTTATACTAGTTTCAAAGGCTTTCTAGTATTCCCCCTTTTGTATGTTGGACAAAACCATTCCCGGTTTTGTCCCTTTTTGTTTTGAAGAGCTTTAAGTCAAATCAATTTGAGGCTCAGCATATGCTAAGCCCCTGACATCTAGATTGACACTTCTCTATTTAGAAATTTTGATTGTTTAAAAATCTTCCTATTCGCTTTATAGCTTCTCGCAGTTGCTCTAATGAAGAAGCATATGAACAACGAATATAACCTTCTCCACTTTCACCAAAAACATTGCCAGGTACAACTGCCACCTTTTCGGTCATTAATAAACGTTCAGCAAATTCCTCAGATGATAATCCAGTACTTTTAATACTTGGAAAAGCATAAAAGGCACCACCGGGTGTATGGCAAGGTAGACCAATCTCTTGTAATGATGAGACAAAGTAATTACGTCTTTGGCGATAACTTTTTCTCATCTGTTCAACTTCAGGCATTCCATTTTTTAGGGCTTCTATTGCACCATATTGAGCCATTGTAGATGCACACATCATTGTATATTGATGGATTTTGAGCATTGCCTGTGATATTTCTCTTGGTGCGGCAGCATACCCTAATCTCCAGCCAGTCATAGCAAATCCCTTTGAGAATCCTGATACAAGTATCGTCCTTTCAAACATTCCAGGAATACTTGAAAAGCTGGTGTAAGATTCTTCATAGGATAACTCTGCATAGATTTCATCTGAAATAACAAGTAAGTCATGCTTTTCTACAATTTTTGCGATATCTTCAAGCTCTTGTTTTGAAAGCATCGTTCCCGTTGGGTTATTGGGAGAACAGATAATAATTGCCTTCGTACGAGAAGTTACTACCTTTTCAATTTCTTCTGGCTGTAGCTTAAAATCATTTTCACTTTTCGTGTGAACGGGTATTGGTACACCACCTGCCAACGTAACTAACGGACCATATGATACAAAAGTAGGTTCGACAATGATTACCTCATCTTCCGGGTCGACTATGGCACGTAATGCCAAATCTAACGCCTGGCTTCCTCCGACAGTCATAATAATTTCAGATTCCGGGGAATACTCTACATGAAATGACTTTTTCAAGTATTTCGAGAGTTCTCTCCTTAGCTCTATTAACCCTGCATTCCCGGTATATGATGTCAACCCTTCTTCGAGTGAAAGAATGCTTGCTTCCCTTATTGACCAAGGCGTGACAAAGTCAGGCTCTCCTACACCCAGAGAGATGACTCCTTCCATATTAGCTGCCAAATCAAAAAATCGTCTGATACCTGAGGGTTTTAAACTCCTTACAGTTTGTGACAAATACTTAGATGTTTCGGTGGTCATGGTGTCACCACAATTCGTTTATCTTCGTCGCCTTGATCAAAGATAGTTCCGTCATGCTTATATTTTTTCAAAATAAAATGAGTGGTTGTTGAAAGTACAGAATCTAAAGTCGATAATTTCTCTGAGACAAAATTTCCAACTTCGGACATTGTTTTACCTTCAATAATCACTGAGAGGTCGTATGCACCTGACATTAAATATACAGATCTTACTTCTTTAAATTTATATATTCTTTTAGCAATCTCGTCAAAGCCAACTCCTCGTTTCGGTTGAACCTTAACATCAATCATTGCTGTAACTCCTTCGTGACCTTCTACCTTCCGCCAGTCAACAATTGTATTGTACTCGACAATGATCTTTTGCTCTTCTAATTTTGTGATAATATCTTCAACTTCTTTTACACTCTTTTCTACCAACTTAGCGATTGTTTCTGTGGGAATTCTTCCATTTTTCTCAATAATCTCGAGAATTTCAATCTCATTTTCCTGTAAAACCATTTTGGTCACTCCTAGAGATAATGAATTTTCCAATTATTATACCAAACCTGAAATCATATATAAAAAATTTTTTTATTCAATTACCTCTTTATGAGTTTTTCTTAAGCCTTTGGTAAAAAATAGCGGTAGTACTTTAGAGGTGAGGTAAAATATTATGTTAACGCAAGAAATCAACGGCATTAATATACATTATCAACTTTATAAGAATGGTGATAAACCAATTCTAGTATTATTACATGGATTTCTATCCTCATCATTTAGTTATCGAAGACTTATTCCTTACTTAACAGAGAAATATACCGTTCTATCGGTCGACCTTCCTCCTTTTGGAAAAACTGAGAAATCAACTCAGTTTACTTATTCTTATACCAATATTGCATCAATTGTTATTGAGCTAACTCGCTTACTTAACTTTTCAAAAGTGAATTTAGTAGGTCATTCAATGGGCGGTCAAATTTGCCTATACATTGCAAAACAAAGGCCGAAGCTCGTCGATAAGATAATATTACTATGTAGTTCGGGTTATCTAAAACGAATGTCAAAATCATTAATATACTCTTCTTACCTACCTTACTTTCACTATATTGTTAAGCGAAAGTTAGCAAAACAGGGAGTCATACATAATCTAAGAAATGTCGTACACAATCATGCTTTAATCAATCAGGAGATGATCGAAGGTTATACTGAACCATTCCTAGACAACAGGATATTTATGGCGCTGACGAGGATGATTCGCCATCGTGAAGGAGATTTATCTCCGGAAGATCTCATTACCATAACTAATCCGGCCTTATTAATCTGGGGGGAAAAGGATCGTGTTGTGCCTATATCTACTGGAAAAAGACTTCATAAAGATCTTCCTAATTCCAAGTTCATTTCTATTGAAAATACTGGTCACCTAGTACCTGAAGAACGACCTGAAGAAGTGTTTCATTATATTAATCAATTTATTGAAAAGGGATATGAATTGGGGGCATCTGAATGATAGCAGTGCTTTTTTTGCTTGAGTACACTACGACTTCAATGTACATAAAGCATAAAAAGGTGTGAACTCACATTGAGAGCTCACACCTTTTTTCCTTATTAAAGTCAAATCTCACAAGAAGCATTATTCTTTATAGCTAGTAGCTCTAATGCCATTGTTTCACATTCCTTTAATGGAATGATTTCTTCGAATGAGAATTCATAGATCGTCTGAATTTTTCTTGCTAGTTTATTTGGCTCATCAAGTTGATGAATAGCTTGTAGTACATCTACTGCTTCCGTTTCATAAGAACCCATTCCATAACCTAGTGGGTCCCATTCCTGTAAAATAATCATTATGTGTATATTTGCTTGTTGGTTTTCCATGACATCACCTAATCGAAGTCCTTACTTGTTTATGTTTTTACTTTCATTCTTTAATATACTTTGTTCCAACTCTTCTGCTTTTTTTTGTTCTTTTTTGGAATGATTTATGAAAAAACGCATAGCCAAAACAGCTAATATGACAAAAATAATACTTGTAAAAAGTGCTGGTCCGTATTCAGATTTATCCTCAGGAAAGTAAAGGAATAAGTTTAAAATAGCTTGTAGCAGCATTTTCACACTACCTTTCAAAACAATAATTAATAACTTGTTCATTATAGCATAGTCTAAGTATCTGCGCATTCATAGGTGTTTCACCATTACTACTTACAATATATAATAGAAATGAAACTTTGAAAGGAGTTGATACTATATGAGCAAAGAAGAGTTTAACCTTGGAGATATTGTTACCGGTATATATAAAACAGGCAAATATATTGGGGAGATTACTAATATCCGTCCTGAACATTATCTTGTAAAGGTAAAGGCTGTTTTGAGACACCCTATGCAAGGAGACATTCATTCACCTAAAGATGTGAACGTTCCTCTTTTTCAAGAGCGCAGAGCGCTTGCTTTTAATGAGCAGACAAATGTGCCGAAAAAAATGGTTCGTCACTTCGAGGGAGAAATACCAGATTATAAAATGTCATTACAAGAATCTGTACATACTATTAAACATGAACTTGAGACAGAAGCTACGGAATGGGCACTTCGAAGTCTTGAGAATATTAAAACGTTAGAGAAAGATTATTTTAAATAATGGAAAGCGGAATGACTACAGACTAGTCATTCCGCTAAACCTTTTTAATATACTCTCTTTGCCCCAACATAATATTTTGACCAATAAGAGTTATCCATTGATACCACAGCTATCCCTTTAGAAGAGGTTGCTGAGATAAATTCATTGTTTCCAACATAAAATCCAACATGTGATATCCTGTTCGGATCGTCGACAGCAAAGAACACAAGATCCCCTGGTTGAAGGTTTGCTTTAGATACAGTTGTTCCCATCCGGTAATAATCCCCTGACGTTGTTCTTGGAATATCAATCCCATGTTTAGCATGCATAAAGGAAACAAATCCCGAACAATCAAATCCTGCAGTTGTCGTTCCACCCCATTTATAGGGAACACCTATAAAATTATATGAATCCTTTACAAGTGCGGCTAGGACTTGTTCACGATTACTAACTCCAGATTCACTTTGGGCCTCTCCACTCACTTTTAACACTTGTCCAATTGATAATGTAGTACTTGTTAGGTTATTTAATCTTTGTAGTTCTGTAGCACTCATATTATACTTTCTGGCAATTCCGTATAAGGTGTCCCCACTTTTGACAGTATAGGTTGAATCGGGAACTTGTTGACTAGGTGAGTTACTTGCAGTTCCACCGATTTGCAAGGTCTGTCCTACGAATATTTGAGACGAGGTGAGGTTATTATTTTTCATCAATTGATCTACACTTGTATTCGAGCGCTGTGCAATGGAATATAAAGAATCTCCAGGTTGTACAGTGTAGGTTGATCCTTGAACTTGAGTAGGGCCAGTGGTACTTGTTACCCTGAATGACTGACCGATATGGATTGTATTACTTGTTAGATTGTTTAACTGTTTTAACTGATCCACACTCATGTTATAGGTATTTGCTATTGAATAGAGTGTATCACCCGCCTTCACAGTATAAGAGGTTGCTGTAGGTGCTGGTGTATCATTACTAATAACTAGTGTTTGTCCTGGATATATCATATCACCCGTTAGATGATTAAGCTGCTTGATTTGGCTAACTGAGACATTGTACTGTTTTGCTAACCCATATAACGTATCGCCACTTGAAACGGTATGTGTTTTTTGGCTCTGTGAACTCGCATTAATACTCTCCGCTTGAGCTGATGGAGATTGTCCCCCAACTAGTGAAACAGTCGCAATAACAATTGACCCCATTACAACTTTAACAACATTAGGATGCAAATTAGGTATCCGTTCCTTCAGATACACTCTTATGCTTTCATTCAGATGTTGTTTTTTCCCGTTGTCTTGTACACCTAGTTCACTTGAAAACTCGTGTAAATGAGGGTCGATAAATAATGTCAAGGTATTATCATTTTCAATTTTATGACCAATAAACATAATTGCATCCCTCCTATCGTTTAGGATATCCTAACGAGATGCGATTATTGTTGAAATGAATTGTAAAATGTTTACTATTAGTTTACAATATAAAAACCAATTCACACGTAAAAGTGAATTGGTTTTTTATAAGGCGAATTTATTTAATACTTTTGAAAAGTCGACTCTGTCACCAATAGTTGTTGGTTCTGGTTTTGCTAAATAACGCTTGTCATTCTCCACGAGTTTAAAAATATTAAAGGTTGTCAGGGCATCATCCAGTGCACAATGATGTTTACCGGTTCCTTCTTTCCCATATTCTTGAACCGCTTTCCAGAGACCAGTTTGATTTTGGTCACCAAAGAAACGTTTGTATTCCATTGACAAATCTCTTTGTTTTCCTTTAAAGGGAAATGGAAGGCCTACACTTTGACAGTTATGTCTGAGTACCTTCATATCCATATTTCCCCATGTAACAATTGTACTAGGGGACAAACCTTCATACTTCGATAGCTTCCTCACTAAGTCATAAAATGAAATGCCACCATTTACTTGCTCTTGGGATATATTTAGAAAAGATTTACATCTTTCTGTTAAAGTAGGAAATTTCGTTGGCTTAACGAATGATGAATATTGATCAGTTATCTTTTGATTAACAACAGATACAAGACCAACTTCGATAATTTCGGGGTAAAAGCCGTGTGGGTTATATTTTCCCTCAGGCATAGTAAATTCAAAGTCTATAAACAAGTATTGATGTTTTTCATCCACTCCCTTTACCTCCTTTTTCCTTTATACTATTCAAAATAGACGAACTCGTTTGCTATATTATATCACGGTTTTTGTTATTTTTCAGAATATATTTATAAATATATTATATTACTTTAACTTAATCCAGTATAAGTTCTTAAAACACTTTAAGAGTGTCCTTCATTATTAATGTGAATAGGTTTTTACCTACAATGCAGCTACTACTTAATGAGTATTATTAAAGAGGTAAGATTGATTAAATTGGCATTATATTCTATAATATTTAGGAAAACGAAATATTCGAGTTAAGAAGGTGTTTACCATTAATACAGCTAAGCGGAATCTTACGATTATGTGGTTTGCTAATTTTTTTGTAGCAGCCAGCGCAACTATGATTATGCCTTTCTTATCCCTGTATATTGAAACGTTTGGAGATTTTTCTGAGAGTTATGTACAACGGTGGGCAGGATTAGTCTTTGCAGCAGCGTTTGTTACAGCTTTTTTTATTTCTCCACTTTGGGGACGTTTCGGAGATAGAAATGGTTATAAAAAGATATTATTAATTACAGGTACAGGGATTGCCGTAAGTATTTTTTTAATGGGATATGTTACGTCTGTTGAGCAATTATTTTTCCTTCGCCTCTTTATGGGGGCAGTAACTGGTTTTATTCCTACATCTCTTGCCCTCATATCATCACAAACACCTAAAGAAATTGCAGGTAAGACCTTAGGAACTCTTCAAATGGGAAATGTTTCAGGAAGTTTATTCGGCCCACTACTAGGAGGCATATTGGCTGATGCAGTTGGATTTCAATATACTTTTGTTCTAACTGCGGTCGTAATATTACTCTCAGTGCTTTTAGTAGCAGTCGGAATTAAAGAAGTTAAACCAAATGAACAAAACTCCACAAAGAAAAAATATAGCCGCAAAGAAGTGTTAATCCATATCTTCAAAAATCCAGTTTTACTAACAGTAATGTTTATTTCTTTCTTGATTCAAGCAGCGAACTTTAGTGTTCAGCCTTTACTTGCACTATATGTAACGCAATTAAGTGACAGTACGAACATTGTATTTTTAGCTGGCATGGCGTTTTCTGCTACCGGATTCGGAAATCTACTGTTCACTAGACAATGGGGGAAATTCGGGGATCGAATCGGCCACGAAAAAATTCTTACTGTACTAATGATTGCTGCGTCAATTTTATTTATTCCTCAAGCCTTGGTAACAGAACTATGGCAGCTAGTATTAGTTCGGTTTTTATTCGGAATGGCAGTCGGTGGCTTGATTCCCTGCATGACAGCTTATATACGTCAAGTCGCTCCCCTTTCTATGCAAGGTGAGGTTCAGGGATACAATGTTAGCTTCCGGTTCTTAGGTAATGTTGTAGGACCTGTAACAGGTGGAATCTTAAGTGGCTTTTTTGGAATCTCATCTGTTTTCTTTGTAACAAGTGCTCTCTTTTTACTAGGAGCAGGAGTTCTCTGGTTAAGTATCGTCCGCTTCACTGAGAAATCTGAACAACGTGCAGCGTAAAGTAACTCGGGGAGGGTTTATACTTTACAATAGCTCATCCAACATTTGAAAATGTAATACTCAACATCATTTTCTTCTTATTGTTGTAATACGGAAGTTTACTTTCACCACAAACAGATGGCTATTCCATCTGTTTTTTTATTTGTCCACTTTAGACTAGATTCGATTATAATGAAACAAGAGATTTTTATAGAGATGAGTGTTTTTATGAGAGCAGCAACGGGTTATACAATTATTTTTGGAGTTTTCATCTTATTTATTTTTGCTTTATTTCAAACCAATAGTGAATGGAAAAAAGCAGAAAGCTTACCTACATTGTTAGATAAAAAAATTCCACTTGAGAAGATTAGTTTAAAACAAACAAGTTTTATAACAGATTATCAGGGCAATATCATTTCCGAAATGCATCATAATGAAAATAGAAAAGTGTTAGCTAGTAATGCAATTCCGCAAATAGTAAAGGATATCTTCATTACAGTGGAAGACCAGCATTTTTATGATCATATTGGTTTTGATATTACTGGGATTGGAAGAGCAGCACTCATAAACCTTCAAAGTGATTCAATTGAACAGGGAGGTAGTACCCTTACTCAGCAACTTGCCAGAAATTTATTTTTAACAAACGAAAAAACATACAATCGTAAATTAAGTGAATTAATGTATTCCTACCAGCTTGAAAGAAAGCTTAGTAAAGATGAAATTTTAGCTCTATACATAAATACAGTTTATTTTCAAAATGGAGCATATGGAATTGAAACTGCATCGCAAACTTATTTTAATCAATCTATAAAGGAAGCTACCCTAGGTGAAATAGCGTTCTTATGTGCAATTCCTAATAATCCATCAGTCTATAATCCAGTAACAAACTACGAAAATACTAAAAAGCGTCAGGAACGCATTTTAAAAAACATGCTGGACGTAAAAAAAATTACAACTGATGAGTATAACACTGCTATGAACGAGCAAATCACTCTTAACATGTCACAAAAGCTTGACATGTACCCTGATTATACAACCTATATACTAGAAGAATTAACAGATATAATAGGAGAATCAGAGGGTTATAGCGAACAAATAGCTAATACAACAACATTAGAAGATAGAAAAAAGATACAAAATGAATTAGATAAAAAGGTAAAAGAAGTCCTACAGTCTGGAATAATGATTGAAACAGCTCTACATCCAACTATACAAGAGACTGCGTCAAACGCATTATATAATCACTTACCATATTCAGATGTACAGGGCTCTGTGGTTGTCATTGACCATACTTCAAACCAACTTGTTGCTATAATTGGCGGAAAAGATTATGAGAAATACTCATTTCATCGTGGTTTTCAGGCTTATAGACAACCAGGTTCTGCAATAAAACCCTTACTAGTATATGGACCTTATTTTGATCACACTGGAACTTCGGTCTATGAACAAATAAATGCTAATAACTATTGTAAAAACGGTTATTGCCCTAAAAATTACGGAGGTGGACAGTACGGTAATGTTAGCTTACAAACCGCACTTACGTATTCCTATAATACTCCTGCAATCCGATTGATGGAAAAGATGGGAATTGGTACTGCATTTTCTTACCTTGAAAAGTTCGAGTTTGATAAAGTTGTAGAAAGCGATAAGTCACTTCCTGCTGCCATAGGTGGTTTTGCATATGGTATGTCTCCGCTAGAATTGACAAATGCTTATACAACATTTTCAAATCAAGGTGAGTTCATTCGTGCCCGAGGAATTATTCGTGTAGCTGATTTACAAGGTAATACGTTATATGAATGGGAGAAAAAATCTACGTTAGTTTGGAGTGAATCGACTAATAATACAATGAGGTCACTGCTTTCTTCGGTAGTTAAAAATGGTACCGGCAAAGACGCTTATTTCCCTACTGACTATATCGGTGGAAAAACCGGAACCACAAATCAAGTAAAGGATTTATGGTTTATTGGAATGACTGAAACATACACTGCAGGTGTGTGGGTTGGAAATGATGAATCAAAAAGTGTTCGAACAGTAGAAAAAAGAAGACCACAAATTCAGATTTGGAAAGAAATAATGAAAGCAAGCCAATAAAATGGCTTGCTTTATTATATTGGCAGGCTGGCAATAACACTGTTATAAAGTTTGATGCAAATGTAAATAACCGAAGTAAAAAAGGTAAACCATGAAATCGTTTGAAAAAATACTACTCCAATTAACCCGCTTAGTGTCATAGAAGGATATATCTTGTAAACAAAGTAAATAAAGTAACAAAGTGTTGCTACAAAAAACAGGAGGATTAATCCATAAAGAGATTGAACAATTAAGAGAGAAATTACCCCTCCGAGTAAGTAAAAGAAGGAACCTGATTTTATCTTCGCCAAGTTTTTTCCTTCACTATCTTTTGTAAAAAACAAAAGTGACAACTCTAAAAGTGTGTCAGCAATTAATTTCAGTGCTGCAAACATCATAAAATACACTAGAAAAAAGATAAAAAAGATTGCCAGATTAATACCTGTTGGTGACAAGAATTCCTGCATACCTCTATAAATTCCAATTTGTTTTAAAAGCTCTAATATATTTATTTCAGTAAATATAGCAAAGGAAATACTAAATAAGATAATAGAAATAAGTGGAAAATAACTTGTGAAATACGTATTTTTCATATATAAACCTCATTAATCATTTCGTAATCCTAACGTATTTTACCATATTCTATGAATAATATTTGTTATTTTTTTGTCGTAATTCTCTTTTTTCTAAATACACATAGATTATAAGCTAACTTATCTATTAGAAAGAGGGGTTTTATGAAAAAAGGTTTTGTATTTTTAATGTTGGTTCTTGGTCTACTGCTGCTCAACCCATTTTATGTGAGTGCAAATACGGACTTTACTAAGTCTGTAAACGAAAAACTGAAAGAAGTTAATTATTATGATAAGGGTTCAGTAAACGTAGTTGATTCTGTTTCAAAGGAAACAGAAATTGTAAAAGTACTATCAACAGATGATCCAAATACTGAGGAAAATGAAGAAGAAATTGAAACATACACTGCAAATGTTTTTGCTGGTGCAGTGGAATACAAATTAAAAAGAGATAGCATTTTTCACATGAAAAAACATGACTTTTTCATCTTTGATGTAGATAATCAGGAATTTATTTTACTTTCAAATGTCCCTGAAGACAAAGAAATACAAGAATTATATAATTCCTTTATGGAAGATGCTGGTGGTGGCGGCATGACACTTAGTTCAATCTTTTTAGCAACATTTTTACTCTTACTTGCAGTAATTGTTGTACCAATTTTAATTATGATATTTCATAACAAATCAATACCCGCTCCAATGGTACGAAACAATAGCGTGTATTAGGATGAGGATATTTTCTCATCCTATTTTTTTTGAAAATGATTTTAAAAACTTCCTTCCATATGTCTAGTACAACTCTGCAAAGGAAATCTTTTAAATTATCTACCATCAATCCTAATATATTCACGTGGTTTGAACTTTGGAAATACAATTACTTCTTCCGTTTCCTTCGTGTCAATTGTTTGAATTTGATATGGTTTATCTTCATGTCTAGGCTTTTCACCTATATATTCTCTTTTGGTTTGTTCATTTAACCACCATACCCCGATAAACATAAAAGTAAAAATAGCTAGAGCAACAATTATTTTTTTTGTATTCACAAAATCACCTCATGCTACTAGCATTTTATTTCCCTTAAAGTTTTATACAAAAAAAATTTTTTTTGCCCAAAATTAACGCATTTCTACTTATTTAATAACTTCAGGAAAACTTGGTGACACTATGAAGTGGCAAGCATGCAAGTTCTTTTTCTTTGTTATATAATTTTTAATAAGATAGAAAATCGAAATAGGGGGTAGTGTTTTGTCACTTATACATTGGGCCATTTTGTCTCCTTTTTTAATGGCTATAGTAATTCCTTTTTTACGGAAGTATTTGCGTGGGATACATACTGGCTGGTTTGTCCTTGTGTTACCAATCATTCTATTTACATATCTCATTCAGTTTTTAAAGGATACAATGAGCGGCAATCCATTCATCAGTACAGCCAATTGGATGCCATCAATTGGTGTCAATTTCACAGTCTATATTGACGGATTAGGTCTCTTGTTTGCTTTACTAATAACCGGCATAGGAGCCCTAGTTGTCCTTTACTCAATTTATTACCTTTCGAAGGAGAAAGAATCTTTACATAACTTTTATGTTTATCTCCTTTGCTTTATGGGAGCAATGCTAGGCGTTGTACTTTCTGATAATGTAATCGTCCTGTATACATTTTGGGAATTAACAAGCTTATCATCATTTTTATTGATCGGTTATTGGTATCATCGAGAAAAGTCTAGATATGGTGCTCAGAAGTCCATGCTCATCACTGTTTTTGGTGGACTTTCAATGCTTGCCGGCTTTATTTTACTTTCGATTATGACTGATACCTTTAGTGTTAGGGAAATGATTGCACAAGTCGACATTTTACCAACACATGAGTTATTCATTCCAGCAATGCTTTTAATCTTACTCGGGGCATTTACAAAATCTGCTCAGTTTCCCTTCCATATTTGGTTACCTGATGCAATGGAAGCTCCAACACCAGTAAGTGCATATCTTCACTCAGCAACTATGGTAAAAGCAGGAATTTACCTAGTTGCGCGATTAAGTCCTATTTTTGCAGGTTCCAGTGAATGGTTCTGGATCGTTTCCACCTTTGGAATTATTACGTTATTCTGGGGATCATTCAGTGCAGTGAAACAAACAGACTTAAAAGCAATATTAGCCTTCTCTACGATTAGTCAACTTGGGATGATTATGTCCTTGCTTGGAATTGGATCAGCAGCACTTCACTATGAAGAATTAAATGACAATATCTATATGGCTGCAACTGTAGCTGCAATTTTCCACTTAATTAACCATGCAACCTTTAAGGGCAGCTTATTTATGGTAGTCGGTATTGTTGACCATGAGACAGGTACAAGAGATATTCGTAAGCTAGGCGGTTTAATGACGGTCATGCCTGTCACCTTTACCTTAGCAGTAATTGGTTCTTTCTCAATGGCAGGTTTACCACCATTCAATGGATTCCTAAGTAAAGAAATGTTCTTTACAGCAATGGTAAATGCAACAACATTGGATATATTCAATATGCAGACATTGGGAGTACTCTTCCCAGTTCTGGCTTGGATAGCAAGTGTCTTTACGTTTATTTATAGTATGATTCTTGTGTTCAAAACCTTTACTGGAAAATCACAGGTTGAAAAGCTTGATAAGAAACCACATGAAGCGCCAATCGGAATGCTAATTCCTCCGATTATTTTAGCCTCACTAGTAATACTCTTTGGTTTCTTTGCTAATATTTTAGCACCAAGTGTAATTGAGCCAGCGGTAGCCTCTATTCTTCCAAGTTTACTGGAAGATGGGTGGAACTATCATGTTCATATTGATTACTGGCATGGACCTAATATCGAATTGTTTATGACCATTGGTGTGGTCATTGTTGGAACACTGTTATTCCTATCTCTCGCAAAATGGTCCAACATTTATAATGTCTTTTCAAAGCGATTAACATTAAACAATTTATATGACCATGGACTTGTCTCTATGGAGAGAACTGCATTTAAACTAAATCGTTTTTATATGACTGGTGTGGTCCGTGATTACCTAGTGATCATATTTGCCTTCTTCATACTGGCACTCGGTAGTTCACTAATACTAAAAAATGCATTTGCATTCCATCTAACTCACGTTGCACCGGTTAGGATTTACGAGGCAGTACTTGCATTAGTACTTGTTGCAGGGGTAGTTGTCGTTATCTTTGCAAAATCAAGATTAACTTCGATCATCGCGTTAGGAGCGGTGGGCTATACTGTTTCGTTGTTCTTTGTTTTATTCCGTGCTCCAGATTTAGCATTAACTCAGCTAGTTATTGAAACAGTTTCTGTCGCACTATTTCTATTGTGTTTCTATCATCTTCCTGAACTTAGAAAGAAAGAAAAGCCGTTACGTTTCAGAGCAACGAATTTGATCATCTCATTAGGAGTCGGGACAATCGTTACTCTTCTGGCACTTTCAGCAAATAGTAACCGACTATTAGACTCTATTTCGAGCTATTTTGTTGAAAATAGTTACAAGCTTGCTGGTGGAAAAAACATAGTTAACGTTATATTAGTAGACTTCAGGGGCTTTGATACCTTGTTTGAAATTACTGTACTAGGGATTGCGTCCCTCGGTATTTTTACAATGATTAAACTCCGTTTGGCAAGGGGGAAAAATGGATGAAGACAAATGACTTAATCTTACAAACTGCCACAAAGATTATTGTTTTTATCATTCTAGCTTATTCCCTCAATCTATTTTTTGCAGGTCATTACACACCTGGCGGAGGTTTTATTGGAGGATTAATATCAGCTGCAGCAATTGTGTTATTAATGTTGGCGTTTGATTTAAAAACAGTACGAAATTTACTACCTTTTGATTTTAAAAAGGTTACTGCGCTAGGTTTGTTATTTGCGGTAGGAACCGGGATTGGTTCATTCTTTTTCGATGTACCTTTCCTGACTCATACTTTTGGATATTTTGATATCCCGATATTAGGTAAAACTGGTCTTGCTACGGCAGTTCTTTTTGACACAGGTGTGTATTTAGTTTGTGTCGGCATTGCAATGACCATAATCCAGACGATCGGAGAGGATGATTAATGGAGGTCTTAATGTCGGTTGTAATAGGAATACTCTTTACAGCTGCTACCTACTTAATGCTGTCAAAAAGCTTAATTCGAGTAATCGTTGGAACAGGATTACTAAGCCATGGTGCTCATCTGCTTTTACTAACTATGGGCGGTTTAAAACAAGGAGCACCACCATTGCTTGGTGATGAGAATGCTACGGCATTTGTTGATCCACTCCCACAGGCACTAATTCTAACTGCAATTGTAATTAGCTTTGGGGTTACTTCCTTCATGTTGGTACTAGCATACAGATCGTACCAGGAGCTTGGAACGGACAACATGGATCATTTGAGGGGAAATGATAGTAATGAATAATCTTGTGATATTACCAATACTGATTCCACTTCTGACGGGGATTGTTCTCATATTCTTTAATAACAATATAACCGTTCAAAAATGGATAAGTGTTTTGTCAATTGTAGCAACCGTTTTTGCGTCAGGTCTTCTCGTCCAACAAGTATATACAGAAGGAATTCAAATCCTTCAACTTGGAAATTGGGAAGCACCATATGGGATTGTACTTGTAGCTGATTTACTTGCTTCTTTGCTCGTCTTAACAGGAAGCATCGTTGTTCTTGCATGTATCCTCTATTCATTCCGTAACATTGGTCAGGAGCGTGAGAAATTTTATTATTACGCAATCGTTCAATTTTTAACTGTTGGGGTACTTGGAGCATTTTTAACAGGCGATTTATTTAACCTGTTTGTCTTCTTTGAAGTAATGCTTATGTCTTCATACGTGTTGATTGTTCATGGTGGTACTAAAATTCAATTACGAGAATCTATTAAATATATATTAGTGAATGTTATCTCATCTGCATTATTTGTTATTGCAGTTGGGTATATCTACGCAATCACAGGAACTGTCAATATTGCCGATTTATCTAGTAAAATTAGTGAACTTGGACAACCTGGGATCACTACTGTTATTTCAATCTTATTCTTAATTGTTTTTGGACTAAAGGGAGCTATCTTTCCTTTATTTTTCTGGCTGCCTAGTTCTTATCAAGCACCACCCACTCCTATTACAGCGTTATTTGGTGCTTTACTGACCAAGGTAGGAGTATATTCAATCATAAGAACATTTACAATCATCTTTCATCACGATACGGAATTTACGCACACAATAATTGGTATTCTGGCTGGTCTCACAATTGTTGTTGGGGTTATTGGAGCAATTGCCCATTGGGATGTTAAAAAAATTATTATCTATAATATTTTAACAGCGGTTGGAGTCATCTTAATTGGAATCGCAACGTTTACTACAACATCATTGACTGGCTCAATTTTTTATCTTATTCACGACATGATAATTAAAGCTGCACTCTTTTTACTAGTAGGAGCCATGGTTGTCATAAGTGGGACTAGTAATTTAAAGCAGATGGGTGGACTCATTAAAAACCACCCATACTTAGGATGGATGTTCTTTATCGCAACGATTTCCCTTGCCGGAATACCACCTTTCAGCGGTTTTATCGGTAAGTTATTAATTGTTCAGGGTGGTCTACATACAGAGCATTACGTACTAGTGGCAGCAATACTTATCTCCAGTTTACTTGTGCTTTACTCTGTAATGAAGATATTTATAAATGGTTTCTGGGGAGAAGTAAAGCTTAGGAAAGAAGAAGAGAAAGGCAACACACGTGGCCTATTATTTCCAATCGCTCTTCTACTTTCACTCTCAATTGCACTTGGATTTGGTGCTGAGTGGTTCTATCCGTATATTAGTCAAGCGGCGGAAGTTCTAACAGACCCATCACTCTATATCCATGCTGTATTAAAGGAGTAGATCATATGGCAATGCAGTTATTACTTAATATTTTTATCGCGATTACTTGGATGTTTTTGGGCAATTCATATGACTTTGGTTCCTTTTTCGGTGGATATTTAATTGGGTTGCTTCTTATTTTTGTATTACGAAGGTATTTCCCGACTCGCTTCTACCTATGGAATGTATTTGCCCTAGTAAAGTTGTTATTAATTTTTATTAGAGAATTAATTTTATCCAACTATGAAATTTTTAAAGTCATTATTAAACCAAAGTTGGATATTACTCCTGGAATCTTTGCATTACCAACTGAATTAGAAAAAGACTGGGAGATTATGACGCTGGCAAATCTAATTACGCTTACTCCTGGAACGTTAGTAGTTGACATATCGGATGACCGGAAATTGTTATACGTCCATGCAATGGACTTAAAGGATGTTGATGATGCAATTCATTCTATAAAAAATACTTTTGAGAAAGCAATAATGGAGGTGAGCCGATAATGTTTGATACATTACTTCATTTTGCATTATTATTTTTATCGGCTTCAACTGTCGGTTACATCTACCGTGTTGTAAAAGGACCATCAGTACCAGATAGAGTTATAGCGTTAGATGCAATTGGTATTAACCTAATTGGAATCACAGCTATCATTTCGATACTATTACGTTCAAATTCCTTTCTTGAAGTAATTTTATTAATTGCAATCGTTGCCTTTGTTGGGACGGTAGCTTTCTCGAAGTTTCTTGAGAAAGGAGTCGTGATTGAGCGTGAAAGAGACTCTTGAAATCTTATTTGGGATCATCATCTTATTTGGCTCGTTACTTAGTATTCTAAGTGCTATCGGTGTAGTAAGACTTCCTGATGTGTACACAAGAAATCATGCTGCTTCAAAAAGTGCAACACTAGGAGTTCTCTCCATTTTGTTGGGTACGTTTTTGTACTTCTGGGTAATTGAAGGATACATGAATGCTCGAGTAATCTTGGGGATTGTTTTCGTGTTTATGACATCACCAGTTGCAGGACATTTAATTAGTAGGGCTGCCTATAATTCGAAAGTCCCACTTTGGGAGAAAAGTGGCCAGGACGACCTAAAACTAAAAGAACAACCAACGAAGAGAGAAATGAACCAATAGGAAAAGCGAGACAAAATTGTCTCGCTTTTTTCATTTTACATATCATTTTTTCAGCTTAATAATAGCTACAGTACAGCGTGACACACAAATAAGTCTTTCATCTTCATCAACTATTTTAATATCCCACACCATTGTTGTTCTTCCTTTATGTAATGGCGTTCCAATTGCTCTTACAGTTCCTTCGCTTTTGGGCCGGATGTGGTTTGCATTTATTTCTAGACCTGCACAGCCTTCCGTTTCTTGATCAACTAAGTTATACGTTCCAATACTTGCAACTGTCTCTGCTAGCGCAACTGATGCACCACCATGTAGAATCCCAAATGGTTGTCGAGTACGTCCGTCAACAGGCATTGTTGCAACTACACGTTCTTCTGTTACTTCGTCCACTATAATTCCTAGTGCGTCTAGCAATGTGTTCATTTCTTTCATTTTTTCTCCCCCATTTATAATCAAATGCGCCTTGGCGTATTTGCGCCCGATTTTTTTTCGGGCTTGCTCGTAAAATTTCCTTTTAAAAATCGAGGCATCCGCCGAAGGCTTAACTTTATTCAGTCGGAGTTTGAACCCCGACTGAATTGTATACTCTTTTACATTCATGCCCCACTTATAGAAGTAGGGGACTTCTGCTGATTAAAGTTAAATTATGTTTTACTGTCTATCTCCTATCCCTGTAATCGAGAGTAACTTATCATCCCCTTTTTTTGGAGTGCCCCTACCATCCCGATTGTTTGTAATTGTAAAGAGTGTTCCATTCTGGATAAAGACATCTCTCATTCGACTCGTTATATCTAGCATAACGTCAATTTTACCAGTCTTTAAATCATAGCTCCTTATTTTTGAGTCTCTTAAGGTTGCTATATACAATTTTCCGTTAAGTTGTTCAATACCTGATGGAGCCCATGTGTATTCATTTGTATGATAGAGAGGTTTAATCATATTTGGCGCTTCCTCATCTCCTTGGATAAGTGGCCAACCATAATTTTGTCCCGGTTTAATTATGTTTATTTCGTCGTGTGCGCTTTGGCCATGCTCAGTGCTGTATAATGTGCCAGCGTCATCCCACGCCAAACCTTGAGGATTCCTGTGCCCATAGGAATACACATAAGAATTAGTGAATGGATTATCCTGTGGGATAGATCCATCAAGATTAAGTCTGAGTATCTTACCTGCTAGTCCCCTTGGGTCTTGAGCAGAATCAGCTACACCCGCATCCCCAGTAGTTACATATAATTTCATATCGGGGCCAATTCGTAAACGCCCTCCATTATGAATTATACCGCCTGGAATACGGTCTATGTGTACTGCTTTCTCCTCCCAGGTATCTCCAGCTTTTTCAACTAAGATTACTCTATTAAATATTTTATTATTCTCTAAATATGTATGGTATGCATAAGCTAAGCGAGAATCATCAAAATCAGGTGCTAGGGCGAATCCTAATAGTCCCCCTTCCCCCTCATGAAGTACCTCTTTTGTTAGCCTAAGACTTTGTTGTTTTTTACTTCCTGTTGCCTCGTCAATTTCAAAGATTTTCCCAATACGCTGGGTAATATAAAAAGCACCATTTGTTTTCGTAATCGTCCAAGGTATTTGTAAATCCGTTGCAACAATCGTAGGAGTTGATAGTGTTTCTTTTATCGCTTCTCTCTTACCTTGGTCCTCTGTTTCAACTGAGCATCCAACCAATAGAAAAAGAGTAATAATAGCACAATGAATCTTTTTCACTCTCTCACATCCTTTTATCTCAATCTATAAGCATTATCGGTATACTTATCAATCGCTAAACAATTGGATTAATGAGAAAGCTTTCTTACATTACGCATACGCTTAATTTTTATCATTATATATACAACTGCTATACCAACTAGTCCAGCAATCACAATTTCGTAGTATTTAAGGAAAACTGTAATAAATTCATCACCTGCAAAGAA
Organism: Ferdinandcohnia jepli; assembly: GCF_047246645.1. Classification (NCBI taxonomy): domain Bacteria; kingdom Bacillati; phylum Bacillota; class Bacilli; order Caryophanales; family Bacillaceae; genus Ferdinandcohnia; species Ferdinandcohnia jepli. The sequence continues at coordinate 122,151 of NZ_JBFOKR010000011.1, read as the reverse complement.
TCCAACAGAAAAGATCATTGAAACCCATATAAAAATCGCCGGGTATAATATGGCAGTAAATTTCAAAAACGATAATTTACTGAAACCAAATAAAAACGGAATAATTATTCGAAGGCCTGGCACAAAATAGCTAAAAGCTAAAGCAAATACGTTATGTTTTTCAATAAGCAAACGTGCCCTTTCAAACTTTCGTTGAGACTTACTCCTTTTTTTAATAAACAGAAGAACAGTTTTACCTGCAAAGCGTCCAAGGAAATAGCTAGTTGTTACTGCTGCAAGTATTCCAACATATGTAATGATAAATAATTTCCAAGGTATTAGAACGTTCTCAGAAGCAAAGAAACCAATAGCTGAAACAATTACCTCATTAGGAATTGGAATAGCAAATGCACCAAACCACAACCAAAAATAAAGCCCTATATAGCCTAGTTCCCTAACAATGCTTACCACATCATTAATACCCAACGGTTATCCCAACCTTCATTTTAAGTGAGCTTACATTAAAACCTCAATCAGTTCCTCCTACTGATGATTAGGTAAGGAACGCAGGAAGCGGCGAATATAGTTTTATGTTCCTATTCTCGCAGTGTTTACACCTTTTACAATCAAATAGATTTTGTTTCAAATTACGCTTTGAGGTATTACTCTTCCTTTATTATAAATATAATTGGATATAAATAGAAATTATTTTTTTTCAGTTAATTCTGGTATCTCACTCGTTATAACCTTAAAATTAATGTGGGGGGATAAATGTGGAGAGACCAGTTGTCATTATTACAGGAGCTTCAAGTGGATTCGGGCTATTGGCCACGATTGAATTCGTCAGAAGAGGATACTTTGTTATAGCAACAATGAGAGACCTCAATAAAAAGGAAAAAGTCTTAGAACTTTTAAAGTCGGATGATCTTAAGCAATACATACAGTTTTTAGAAGTAGACGTTACGAAAGCATTAACACTTAATGTACTCAAATCTGAACTGCAAAAAATTGGCCGGGTTGATATATTAATAAACAATGCAGGATTTGCTACCGGTGGATTCTCCGAAGAAGTATCCCTACCTGAATTTAAAGCTCAATTTGAGACTAATTTCTTTGGCGTTATAGAAGTTACCAAAGTCGTATTACCCTTTATGAGAGAACGTCAAAGTGGAAAAATAATAAATATTAGCAGTATTAGTGGTCAAATTGGTTTTCCTGGACTTTCACCTTATGTTGCATCAAAGTATGCTTTAGAAGGCTGGAGCGAATGTCTACGTTTGGAAGTGAATCCATTTGGTATTGACGTAGCCCTAGTAGAACCAGGGTCTTACCAGACGAATATTTGGAGTAGCGGTAAAAAAATTGCCGAAAAGTCTTTATTATCTTCTTCACCTTACCAAGCTATGATGAAAAGAATCGAATTAAAGCTCGAGAAAGACAGTACTAAATATGGGAATCCTCTAGATGTCGTACATTTAATCGTAAAGATTGCCAATGAACCAAGGCTATATAAGTTACGTTTTCCAGTCGGAAAAGGTGTAAAGAATAGCATCCTTCTTAAACAATTACTTCCATGGAAAGTTTGGGAAAAGATTGTTTTTCGTACATTAGGATTGAGAAGGAATTGATAGATGCTATTGCTGAGACTCTCAGAAGATTGTTCTCTAATCCTTTACAGTTAAAAAGCTGCCAAAACAAATGGCAGCTCTTTTTGTATTATTCACTTTTCACGGTAGCATGTCCACCGAACTCATTTCGAAGTGCAGCAACAACCTTGCCATGGAATGTATCATTCTCCTGAGAGCGATAACGCATCAATAATGACATTGTAATGACTGGGGCAGCAACTTCTAGGTCTAGCGCTGTTTCCACTGTCCATTTCCCTTCACCTGAAGAGTTCATAACTCCCCTGATTGCTTCTAATTTAGGGTCTTTAGAAAAAGCATTTTCAAGTAATTCAACTAGCCATGAACGTATAACTGACCCATTATTGAAAACTCTTGATACTTCCTTGTAATCATAATCAAATTCACTTTTATCCAATATCTCATAACCTTCGGCAATTGCTTGCATCATACCGTATTCAATTCCGTTATGTACCATTTTTAAGTAGTGGCCGCTTCCAGGTTTTCCGGTATATAAATACCCATTTTCTACTGATAGGTCAGCAAATAATTGATCCACATGGTCAAAAGCTTCCTTTTCTCCACCAATCATTGCACATAACCCATTACGTGCTCCTTCCATTCCACCACTTGTTCCACAATCAAGTAAATATATACCCTTTTCACTTAGAAGTTTACCACGCTTTAGAGTATCCTTATAGTTTGAGTTACCTCCATCAATTATGATATCTCCAGCAGATAAGTGACTCGCTACCTCAGTTACCACATTTTCAGTAATTTCTCCTGCAGGCACCATTAACCAAACAACCTTTGGTGTTTGTAAGGAATCTACTAACTCCTTTATTGATGCGGCTGTTGCAATTCCTTCTTTTGCAATAGCCTGTAAAGAATCTTGATTCACATCATTAGCAATAACGTCATGTCCTTTATCCTTCATATTTAAGGCAAGATTATAGCCCATTTTTCCAAGACCAACTAAACCAACTTTCATATTAACTCCTCCTTCATCAAGTACCTCTAGTTGCATGGGAACTTAAGATTCCTCTTTACTATGTATCTTAGTATGCCAAACATCCACTATTATACAAGAAAAGGGACATCTAGACTAGTCAAGCTTATGGTATGGAGCAAGGTGTATTTTCTGAAAATTAAGCACCTTGAATATAAAGTAACATATATTAAAAATGACTTTTAACAAGGGAGGTATAAGCTTGATTCATAATCCCTATATTTTTGGTAACCAAGGACAACCAATAACCGTAATGTACCCAGGATATTATTCTAATCTTACTAGACAGCCGGTATTCAATGACTATTACGAATATCCCACGTATCAGTATCATCCCTATTATCGAAAATTACCTGAAACTGACCCAACTCTTTTCAATGAATCCGCTATTTCAATGCAAGGTTTAATGAAAGATGCAAGTCATATTTTAAACCATCTTGCAACTTCAAAACCATTTGCGAAAAAAGTAATGGCAGCCGCTCAAGCATCAAACTTAAATGAAGTAAATAAACTACTAAAATCAACAGGAATTAAGTCCGAAGTGAACACCTCTTTTAACCCGGATGGTATAAACTTAAAGCTTTCTTCAAAAGTAGGCTCAACGGATTGTTGCCAATTAACAATCGCATTACGTTGGAGATAGTTGTATAGTCAATTTTGAACGTAGGGTATGTTAACCTAACGTTCTTTTTTTGGTTTTGTAATTTTTACTATTTAAGGATTACCATTATTGTGTTACTCAAATTTTATTAGAATGAAATATATTCTGTTTAGACAAGATAAGAAAACGAGGAGGTTTACTAATGGAAAACAGAGATAGAGAATTTCTAAACATGACTCAAAGCAAAGAAGAACAACTCGTAAATCAATTAGATCCTGAACTTGATTTACGTAATATCAACTTTGCTACGGGTGAAAACAGATATCTAAACGAAAGATACGACGAATACAGTATTGACCATTGATTATATAAAGGTGCTACTAAAAACTAATGTGTAAATGTTTTTAAAATACATTATATATATTAGACATTCATTTAATGGAGGTTGAAATGGCTAATAAAGAAAGATTAAATGAAGAAGCATCTATGAACAACAATCTTACTTCGTCAACGTATATGAAGGAAAAAACAGCAAATAGTCCTTCAAATGGAAGAAATAGAAGTAATAACAAGAAATAAAAAGGGCTACATAGACAGTAGCCCTCCATCATTCCTCTGAAAGTTCCAGCAAGCGTGTTTGTGCTTCATCTTTATCAAAAGATGAATACCAGCGATAATTATTTGAATCTAAAATACGATAATGCTGACTAATGAGATTTTGCTGTAAGCGTAATTTACCTACCTTTTGTATATCATTCCACCAGATCTTACCACCAAGAGTTCTTTCCTTTGCTCGGTCAATACCATTGCGGCCAATAATCTCGATTACATCAATTGGATCTTCCCCTAAAGTTGTTTGCAGTATCTCACTATCCCGAAATAAGGCACAAATTGCCACAACACATGTCCACCCTGCTTGAATACGTCCCTTTTCAATTTGAACAAGGGTTTTCTTAGAGATACCTAAAATCTCAGCCATTTTATCCTGTGTATATCCTTTTTCAATTCTGATTAACTTTAGCTTGTCTGAAAGTAGTTGCGTTACACGCTCTTTATCCACAAAAAAACCACCTAGTTTTTAAAATATAAAATACCTTAGTGTAATTTTACACCAAGGTAGATGAATGCGCAATTTTAAGACTAAGTGCTTAATTGGTAATTAATTTAAGGCCACTGATAAAAATAATAATCCCTATTACTGTTTGTAAAGGCTTAACAGGAACCTTAGCTGAAAGAGAACTTCCAAGCAACACTCCTGGAATCGATCCGCACAATAAATTAGCTACTAACAGAAAGTCAACATTGCCGAGTCCTATATGAAAGAAACTACTAACTGTGACCAAAATAAATGCATGAGCAATATCTGTTCCAACTAGTTCAGATGCACGTAATCTATAAAACAATAACATCGCCAGAGCAAATAAAGAGCCTGATCCTACCGAAGTTAAACCAACAATAAAGCCCAGAACTGCTCCCAGTAAAATTGTTGCAGATTTCTTATCCCGGATTGGCTTTTGGCTATATTTATTTGTAGAAATATTTGTAAAAAACAATGTCTTAATAACCGTCGTAATTGCTACAATAATTAATACATATCCAAGTGCATGCTTCACAATTTCCCCTTGTAAGTATCTTGAATCACCAAATATTTGCAACAAAATGACTGCGATAATTGCACTGGGTACACTACCAATTGCTAAATATTTTACTAATGTAAAGTTAATTGTCTTTTGCCTAAAATGCTGTACAGAACCAAAAAATTTTGTAATCGAATTATACACAAAGTCAGTGCCAACTGCTAATAACGGATTGATTCCAATTAGAATCAAAAACGGGGTTAATAATGCTGCCCCACCAACTCCGGTTAATCCTACTAAGAATCCGACAAAAAGGCCCATTAATAGTATTCCAATACTCATTCCGACCGCTCCCAACTTACTCGGATATGGGCATTATATTTTAAGGACATCCCTCTTGACACTTTTTCTTTTTCTGGACAAAGGTTTATTTTATTAGAAAAGTAAGAATTGACGAAAACAACCTACGAAAAACTTTTCGTAGCTATGACGAATGTTCGAAACTGATACAAAAATTCATCTACAAATATTTTATCTACATTCTCAAAATCATATGACTCAAAAAATTCCTCTAACAACTCAATTTCAACTTCATCCATTATGCCTGTTAGCCATAGTGGAAATTCTAATTTCTTATAAAGATGACTACATCCATAAACTGTGAATATTTCTTCTAGTTCTTGAACTGTCAAAAATCATTACCTCCTTTGTAGCAAGTATGGTAAACAAACCTTTTATATAAACTCGCTTTTTTGTTAACTACTTAAAAATTATAGTTGACATATATAAATGATTGTTTTACTCTTTTGTTAACTACATAACACAGGAGGTTAACATAAAAATGACAGCAGTTACTAAACCACGTTTTCGTGCAGTCGACATCACCTTTATTGGTATGTTTGCAGCTTTAATGGCAATCGGCGCAAATATTACTTCTTGGGCTCCATTTTTACAGGTAGCAGGGGTACCATTATCAATGCAAACCTTTTTTGCCGTTTTAGCAGGATTATTGCTTGGAAGCAGATTAGGATCTATATCGATGCTTGTTTATATGTTAATTGGTATCGCAGGTGCACCTGTTTTCGCGGGCTTTGACGCTGGTTTCGGAGCGATTCTTGGTAATACAGGTGGATTCATTCTCTCATTTATTGCAGTTGCTTATTTCTCTGGAAAAATTGTAGAAGTGTCGAAAGGTACACCTACTTTAAAAGTGTTTACACTAGCAGCTTTTGTTGGCCTTTTTATGAATTATTTTATCGGGACTAACTGGATGTACTTTGCATTAAATTATTGGTTAGAGGTAGATATGAGTTATGCTGCTGCATGGGGAGTTATGGCATGGTTTATAGTAAAAGATATTGCATTTACAATATTTGCAGCATTGATATCTCCTAGAATATATCGTGCCGTTAACCGTACTTCAAAGGTTGCCAGTATTGATTCTACTATAAAGGCATCATAAAAGATTGTTGAAAATACCCCTTATCTCCAAAATATAGATTGCTCGACAATTGCCGAGTGAAAGTAAAAAAGCCATGTGACCCATGGCTTTTTTCATTATTACTTATAAAATGATCGCTGCTAACCAACCGAAAAGAATCAGTGGAACGTTATAGTGTAAAAATGTCGGTACACATGTATCCCAAATATGATTATGTTGGCCATCTACATTTAATCCAGATGTAGGACCCAATGTACTATCAGAAGCCGGTGAACCTGCATCTCCTAGTGCAGCAGCTGTACCAACAATTGCAATTGTAGCCATTGGACTAAACCCAAGCTCAAGAGATAGTGGAACAAATATAGTAGCAATAATCGGGATGGTTGAAAATGAAGAACCAATTCCCATTGTAATTAGCAGACCAACAATTAACATCATTAGTGCTGCCAACGATTGATTTCCATTAATAAGTCCCGCTGACGTTTCAACGAGGCTTTCCACATCACCTGTTGCTCGAAGTACATTCGCAAATCCAGCTGCAGTAATCATGACAAAACCAATGAAGGCCATCATTTTCATACCACCAGTTAGTAACTCATCTGCTTGGTTTAACTTCATGGATCCACTAACGTAAATGACAGCTATTCCCGCTAATGCACCGAATATCATTCCATCTACATCATAGGATTGAGTCAAATAAAGTTGCACTGACAATGAGACCAGAACCGCAATTAATGCAAAAAAGATACTTTTTTTAGTATAAACTTTCTCATTTGACATTTGACTTTCAACTTCGATTGTTTTGTAATTCTTCGGCTTACGATATGAAATAAAGACTCCAACTAGCAATCCAATAACCATACCACCTACCGGAATAAGCATTGCAATTGGAATATCGCCTTGAGAGACTGCTAAACCGCTATCAGCCATATTCCTTTGCAAAATACCTTGAAAGATTTCACCAAATCCTACAGGAAGTAAGATATAAGGTGCTGTTAATCCAAATGTAATAACTACTGCAATTAGACGACGGTCAATTTGCAACTCATTAAATACCTTTAATAATGGTGGAATTAATATAGGAATAAACGCAATATGAACAGGTATTACATTCTGAGACGCAATTGAGATTGCTAGAATAATAAGAACGATTAGCACTTTTGAATATGCTTTTCGTTTACTGTCTCCATCCTTCCCAACAATTTTTAATGCCAAATCGACCATAGCATCTGGAAGACCTGTTTTAGAAATGGCAACCGCAAACCCTCCGAGTAACGCATAGCTTAAAGCAACAGTAGCATTTCCTCCCAAGCCATCTGTAAAAGTAGTGATAGTTGTTGGAACATCTAGTCCCCCAGCAATACCTCCTACAAATGCACCGATAACTAGTGCTATAACAACATTTATTCGAAATAAACTCAATATAAGCATAATAAAAACGGCTAACAAAACTGCATTCATGGTGTAAAGCTCCTTGTATTTAGGTTATATATTTTAGTTTTCCTTTAGTTTGGTAAAATGGTAGAGAACTAAATCACTAAACTAAAATATCATATAAGTAAAAATGCTGTCAATGGAAGAAAATGTGTTATAGCAGAAAGTGTGGATTTAGTTAGTATTTCCATTTGGGACGGGGATTATCTTTAAGTGGGGAGTAATTGATTGTTTTTCATAGGGGAGATATCCCTGTGAGGTTTATGGGGAATGGTGACCTTTTTCGGCGATGTTGAAATTTGCTATGTGACTTTCACTGAGGCTTAGTTTCTTTGAATGGCTGATAGTACACTTCTATGTGAATTTCGCTGTGCTTGAGTTTCTTTGAATGGTTAATAGAACGCTTCTATGCTACTTTCACTGGGGTCGGGCTCCTTTGAATGGATGATAAAATGTTTCTATGTAACTTTCACTTGGGCTGGGTTCCTTTGAATGGATGATAAAATGCTTCTATGTGACTTTCACTGGGCATGAGTTCCTTTGATTGGATGATAAAATGCTTCTATATGACTTTCACTGAGGCTTAGTTTCTTTGAATGGCTGATAGAATGCTTCTCTATTTGACTTTCACTGGGGCTGAATCCTGAATGGCTGAAGAACACAACTCATCGACCCAACTCAATCTCCATGCTCACGCTCGGTCGATTAGAACTCTCCTTATCGACCCAACTCAATCTCCATGCTCACGCTCGGTCGATTAGAACTCCTCTCATCGACCCAACTCTCCCTACACGTTCCCGCTCGGTCGATTAGAACTCCTCTTATCGACCCAACTCTCCCTACACGTTCCCGCTCGGTCGATTAGAACTCCTCTCATCGACCAAAATCACTCTTCATGTTCTCGCTCGGTCGATTAGAACTCCTCTCATCGACCCAACTCTCTCTTCATGTTCTCGCTCGGTCGATTAGAACTCTCTTCATCGACCCAAATCGTCCCACTGCGCTCATTCGGTTGATTAAACAGCCCATGACTAAATCATTCATGTATAGTAAAAGGGCTGCCAAATCAATGGCAGCCCCAAAATCCCTAATACTTATTCTCCTGTTTCTCCAAAACGCTCCACTAGGGTCGCTAGTGTGCGTACCATTACTCCTGTTCCTCCTGCAGGACCGAGGTCATGCGCAGAGGTTGTTGTTGCAGTACCAGCGATGTCCAGGTGCACCCATGGAGTATCTTCAGCAAATTCACCAATGAAGGTACCTGCGAAGATCGCATGGCCGTCGCGTCCTGGTGAGTTATTTAAGTCAGCAACTAAGCTCTTTCGTACACGTTTTTTATGATTTTCGGTAATTGGTAGACGCCAGATTGGCTCTCCTGCTTCAATAGAAGCTTCTAATACTTGTTCGAAGAGTTCTTCATCGTTTGTCATAGCACCAGTAATATCATTACCTAATGCTACGATAACACCACCAGTGAGCGTTGCTACATCAACTAAATAAGAAGCTCCGTGGAATTTAGCATATGTTACTCCATCTGCTAGTGCTAAACGTCCTTCAGCGTCTGTATTCAGGATTTCGATAGTCTTTCCATTCATAGCAGTTACGACATCATCAGGCTTAAAAGCATCTCCGCTAATCATATTATCAGTTGAAGGTATTACTGCTACAACGTTCTTTTCAGGTCGAAGCTCACCGATAACTTCCATTGCTCCTAAAACTGCTGCAGCTCCTCCCATATCCGACTTCATGCCGACAATACCATCTTTCGGCTTAATTGAGTAGCCACCCGTATCAAACGTAATACCTTTTCCAACAAGGCCAATTACATCTTCCCAAGTGTCTTTACCTTGATATTTTAAAACAATCATTTTAGGAGGTTCAACAGAGCCTTTATTAACGGCCAATAGGGCACCCATGCCGAGTTTTTCCATATCTTCTTTTTCAAGAATCTCCACTTCAAATTCATACTTTTTACTTAATTCCACTGCATAGTTTGCTAAATCCGTAGCCGTTAGCATATTGCCTGGTAGATTTACTAAGGTACGTGCAGAATTGGTACCTTTACCATATGCATACCCAACTGTTACACTTGCTTCTACCTCTTCAATGTCACTTTCTGTATAAACTATAACCTCAGAAATATGCTTTTCAGGCTCATTTGACTTCTGTTTATAGTCTGCGAACTTATATGTTGCTAATGAAACAGCCTCACCAAATGCATGTGCTGCATCAAATACATCAACACTATTAGTTACAAATGAATCCAATGCAATCGCAAAGCTTTCTACTTTTGCTCCAGCAATCGATTTTACAGCTTTTCCAAAAGCTTCACGTAAGTTCTCAAAACTTAGGTCTTCTTCTTTACCCAGTCCAACAAAATAAATACGCTTTATAGCGCTTTTTCCAAGTGTATGTAATTTAGAAACGGTATTGTGCTTTGCTGAAATATCTCCCTCTTTTAACAATTCAGTTATTTGACCTGCCAAAAGGGTGTCAAGCTCGCTAGTAAGTCCTGTTGTCTTTTGATTCTTCGCAAATAATCCTACTACTAATGCTTCCTGTTTTTCTGTAACATTTACTTCATTAAGTACTTTAAACATCTTACACCTCCAGAATTGTGTTCATCTCAAATTATAAAGGAAAACACAAAATACTTCGAGTACCTAAATTCCATCTCTCATAAATAGTATCAAAGATGGTAATTTAGGCAATGAATCAACCTCTTCAAACGGTACAGAGTCTTTGTCCTTTGGAAGAATTAACAAACATTTTTCTATAAAATTTAATACCTCTTCCAAATCTATCCCCCAATGAAACGGTCGATATGGATGTAGATAGTGCTTGCCCGCTTCCATCATTAACCTTGCACCCTTTATATTTCCATATTCATAATGATAAATTGCCACCGTCATTTGTAAGAGTCCTTTTAAAAAGAGATTCCCTTTCTCTGTCATCCAGATTTCCTCAAGTAAATCATGACAGGTATAGTAATCGCCTTCATTAAACTTTATAAAAAACTCGTAATATTCTTGAGGATAAAGGTCCATTTTACAGCATCCCCCATTTTCTTTTATAATAATAGTAACTTATAAGGAGTGGGAAAAACATTCCGCTACAAGAATAATTGTTACGTAATCTTATAAGTAATAAAAGTATTTGTGTGATACATACGAGAGGACGACTAAACAATGGAGCTTTTTACAAACTTCCCCCTATGGGCCGCACTTGCTGCTATTGCGTTTGCACAATTTATTAAGGTCCCCCTGCAGTTTATTGTTACAAAAAAGATTGATTGGTCATTGATCACGAGTACAGGTGGTATGCCAAGTTCTCATTCGGCCGCTGTCACTGCTCTAACAACTGGTATTGCTCTTGAACAAGGAGTTGGTTCTCCATTTTTTGCAATTGCTACCGTTTTTGCGGTAATTGTTATGTTTGATGCATCAGGTGTAAGAAGACATGCTGGAGAGCAAGCAACGGTCTTGAATAAACTTGTTGCAGATTTTCAAAGATTTGCTGAAGAAGCAAAGCTATGGCCGCGACTCGATGAAAATGCAAAAAGAAAAGATTTAAAAGAATTATTAGGTCACAAACCGATAGAAGTTTTTTTTGGAGGATTAAGCGGAATTTTATTAACCTTAGTGTTATATTTTCTGTGAGCACCACTTATTAATTCAATTTTTCTTTTGATAGTTAAACTTATCAAACCTTAACAGGAAAAACAGAGAAGGGGGAGAGAAGATGAAGTTAATCTCAATTTGTCCTAGCAATACCGAATTGATTGAATATTTAGGTCTTACAAAACAGCTAATAGCTATTGATGATTATTCAGATTGGCCCGACGATATCTCCCATCTTCCACGCATAGGTCCGGACCTTTCTATTGATATGGATAAGGTTGAGGAACTAAAACCTGATTTAGTACTAGCGTCATTAAGTGTACCTGGAATGGAACGAAATATTGAAGAGTTAGAAAAAAGAAGAATCCCTCATATTATACTTAACCCAAATTCTCTTGAAGATATAGCAAATGATCTCCTGACAGTTGGCAAAGCCACAGGTTCAGAAAAGCAAGCCAAGGTTATAGTCGAAAAATACAATTCCATTATTGAAACCTATAGGACTTTATCTACTCAAATTCCTAAAGACAAAAAGCCATCTTTATATTGGGAATGGTTAAAACCAGTTTTTACACCTGGAAGATTAAACTGGCTAACAATAATCAGTGAGCTTGCAGGTGGAAGAAATCTCTTTGCTGATGTGAATTAGCAAGTGTTCAAACAGATTGGGAGGATGTAGAAAAAAGGAACCCCGATCATATTTGTATGGCATGGGTCGGAGTTAAGCAGGATAGAATGAATCCTTCCCTCTTAAAAAAGAGACCTGGGTGGACAGAACTACCTGCGGTTAAAGATGAACGCATCCATTTATTAGAAGAGCCTTTATACTGTAGACCCTCTCCGCGACTGTTATTCGGTTTAAAAAAGCTTGCTGCATTGATTCATCCAATGATTTTTCCTGAGGATGATGGAAATGACCCGCTACTTGATAAAACTCACCTAGATGAAAACAGCTAATCAGAATTTACTCTGATTAGCTTTTCGAACCTAAGATTTGTTGACGAAAAACCTGCATCGATTTATCTGCATTCATTGAAGCAATCTCATCTTCAGTAATTTTACCGTTACCCATTTTAATAATATACACATCAAGGGTTTTCTTTCCCCAATGCTTGTACACATCTTCTACAGAATCGTAATATAAATCTATTTTATTTCCTTTTATAGCTCCACCCTTATCAGCCACAACTCCATACCCATAACCGGGAATAAAGAGAACTGTGCCAATTGGAAATACGTTTAAATCAGCTGCAACAGTAGAATATAAATCACGCTTTACTTTAACACCAGAGTAAGTAATTCCATACTGTGGATGACTTGAATCTTTTCCAGTTGATTCGACTCCTGCAGTGTAACCTGTTGCAGTTACAGTTTTCGTTGGATATTTAGAGAAATCAATGGCTTCTTCTAGTGTGATTGAACTTTCTACACTTTGGCTCGAAGAAATTGAAGTTTTTTCTACTCTAGCAATATTCAAAAATTTAGTAAACAATCCTACCCTTTTAGTAGAATTTTCACCAACTGGTTGGACTTCGTCAGTTATATTTTTCTCAAACCAGTCTGAAAGGTCCTTTGCCTTAACACCAGAATATGATTGAAACGTTGTAAAAAGTGCTAATACGAACAAAATGGACATGATAATTCTTTTTGCCATTACTTTTAGATGAATCATGTTTCCACTCCTCTCACGAGTCTATTTGTTTCCAAATAAAAAGGAAAATATTCGTTTTGAGTGGAAAATTAACCAAAATCTATCTAATAACTTATTAAATTGGTAATTAATTCCTTTTAATAGCACAAAAAAACGCAAGAAAAAATCCCTTGCGTTCTGTGCATATACATTTTTCAGCTGAATTTTTCGATAAAAAATAATTCCTAAAACATTTGGTAACCCTTAGATCTAAGCATTTTGATCACAATTCCAGATAAAACAGCTCCAATTAGTCCACTAACGAGAACAAGGATATCAGCTGGTTGTAAGGATATTATATTATTGAATAGAGCACTAAATGAACTTCCTGGTGACGTAAAGTAATCAATAAACGAAACATCTTGAATGATAGCAATTGCAACGATCGGATATATAATAGTCATTATCCACGACATTCGTAATAGCATGTTTAAAAGGAATCCGATTCCAAAAAATAATACTAAAAACAAAAGCATAGATATAATTAAAACAGGCACACTCATTGGCATGACAGCTCACCTCCAGTACAAATCATTCCTAGTGTACTAAAGGGAGAATGTCCAGTCAATTAATTTCACCTTACTGCCAATATTACTTTTTACCGCTACCTTCACAGGAAGAGCATGTTTCAGAACCACCAAGGATTAGTTGAAAATACCCCTTACCTGAGCAATACGGACAATCCTTTGTTTCAAGCTGTTTACTATTCATTACGTTCCCTCCCTATAAAATTTTGTTAAATCTAAATTTTCTGATAATATATCATGTTTTTGTGCATTTGAAAAGAAGGAAATAAGACAATAACCACTCATGTAAGCGAATACATAGTAATATCTCTTCCTCTTTCGTTTATTCTCTCACTATTTTGCTTAATTATAATTCTATTCATTCATCAAAAAAGGAAATGTGCAATAGCACACTTCCTTTTTTATCTTTCACTTATAGGAAATTAAATTTACCTTTTTTCAATACAAGACCAGGGCCACCAATAATCAATAACGCACGATTATCAATTACCTTTTTCATAAAGGAAGCTCTTGCACCCCAGATTTTTCTACCAAATACAACTCCGATTGCATCATTCTCACCTAGAGAACATACAGTACCTTTATTATCAAATGCGAAGTCTGCTAATTCACCTTGGTTACGAACAAGCACTGCAATGTTTTTTGCAACTACAACTCCTTGTTGCATTGCTATTTGAGCTGTTGGTGGATAAGGACGATTAATTTCCTCGTTAATTACTAAAGAAGAATCTCCAACGACGAAAATATTTTCATGTCCTGGAATTCGTAAATGTTGGTCAACCTTTACACGGCCACGCATCGCTTCAATTCCTGAAGCCTCAATTATGCTGCTACCACGAACACCCGCTGCCCAAACTACAGTTCCAGCTTTAATTTCTTCTGTTTGATCATCTTTACCAACGATGATACCTTCTGGTGTACATTCTTTAATTGCAGTTCCAATTTTAAATTCTACACCTTTGCGTTCTAAGTGATTTACAGCATATTCAACTAGTTCTGGATCAAACCCAGGTAATGCAGTTGGAGCTGCCTCTACACAAATCACACGTACTTTATTTTGATCGACATCATATTCACGGCACAACTCTGGAATTCTATTTCCAAGTTCACCTAAAAACTCAATACCTGTAAAACCTGCTCCACCAACAACAATTGTTAGGCGTTCATCTTTCTTTTCATCTTCCGTATTATAAGTAGCAAATTGGTATTCGATGTGCTCACGAAGTTGACGTGCACCGTTTACATTTGAAATAGTAAATGCATATTCTTTTAACCCTTTAATACCAAAGGTCTCAGACTCTCCACCTAATGCGATTACTAAATAATCATATTCATGTTCGCCATCTTCTAAAATAACGCGCTTTTCTTCATGATTAATTGAAGAAACTGTTCCTTGAACAAACTTAACTTTACTACGGTCAATCACATCATTTACTTGGTAACGAACACGGTCATGGTGTAAAGTACCTGCAGAAGCTTCATGTAACCATGTTGTTTCATAATGGTAATCATTCTTATTAATAAGTGTAATATCTGCTTCATTTACACCTAATGTTTTTTGTAAGTTTACAGTTGTGGTTAAACCACCATATCCTGCACCTAATACAACGACTTTTGGCTTTCTCACCGAAATCACGCCCACCTTTTCTTTTTTAACAGTAGTTAGTTTATACTTATCATCCACTGTTACCTCTATTTTTATTGATAAAAAGTTTGTGATATCCTTCACGTAAGATATCATAGTTGTACAATTAATTGTACTGTTTTTGTCATAGAAAATTGCTATTTGATACCTACATAACATCTTAGTCCTTTTATACTGATTTTTCAAGTGTTTAACATACTTTTCAAACCTTAAGAATATTAGAAAAACAACCATTTTTAAAAGGTGTAACAAATATTTCATATTACCATTCTGGTTTGTTCTAATATTTGCCACATTTACCATACTTTCATGTATATGATTGAGATATTATTTTGTTTTTATGTTACTATAAGAAGAGAAAATTTGTTTCATATATAATTGACATTCATGGGGGGATTTTAAGTGAAAGAAGATCAAAAATTATATGATATTACCGTTATTGGTGGAGGCCCTGTTGGATTGTTTACTGCTTTTTACGGGGGCATGAGACAAGCTAGTGTAAAGATCATCGAGAGTCTTCCACAATTAGGCGGGCAATTATCAGCGCTTTATCCTGAAAAATACATATATGATGTCGCAGGCTTTCCTAAAATAAGAGCTCAAGAATTAATAGATAACTTAAAAGAACAAATGTCGAAGTTCGAACAAACCATTTGTCTTGAACAAGCGGTTGAAAAGGTAGAAAAACAAGAAGATGGTTCATTTAAACTAACAACCAATAGTGAAATACATTATACAAAAACGGTCATTATTACTGCTGGTAATGGCGCTTTCCAACCTAGAAGAGTCGATCTTGAAGAAGCTTCAAAATATGAAGGTAAAAACCTACACTATTTTATTAATGATCTTAACCACTTTGCAGGTAAAAAAGTAATGGTGCTTGGTGGTGGGGATTCTGCAGTTGACTGGGCACTTATGCTAGAGCCTATTGCTGAAAAGGTAATGCTTGTTCATCGTCGTGATAAATTCCGCGCCCACGAGCATAGTGTTGAAAACCTTATCAATTCAAAAGTCGAAGTAAAAACACCTTTCGTTCCAGTAGAACTTGTTGGAGACGATAATGAAATTAAGCAAGTTGTCCTTGAGGAAGTTAAGGGTGACCGCAAGGAAACAATTGATATTGATGCATTAATTGTAAACTATGGCTTTGTTTCTTCATTAGGTCCAATTAAAGAATGGGGCTTAGAAATAGAGAAAAACTCTATTGTTGTTAACTCAAAAATGGAAACGAATATTTTAGGTATTTATTCAGCCGGTGATATTTGTACATATGACGGTAAGGTAAAACTTATAGCTAGCGGTTTTGGCGAAGCACCAACTGCAGTTAACAATGCGAAGTCATACATTGATCCAAAAGCAAAAACACAACCAATGCATAGTTCAAGTATGTTTTAAATATTAAAAAAGAAGTTGGGATTCCCCAACTTCTTTTTATTTAGCATTCTTCCGGAGTCCCTGCTACTTTTGCAGTACGGAATGAAGATCCACATCCACATGATGCTATCGCATTTGGATTGTCAATGGTGAAACCGCCGCCCATTAAAGATTGTTTAAAATCAATTTTGACTCCCTTAAGGATTGGAGCGTCTTCTTTCTTAATAAGGATTTGAATACCATGCTGTTCATCTTGCTGGTCCTCTTCGTTGATTTCCTGTTCAAACCCCATTCCATATGATAGCCCGCTGCATCCGCCACCTTTAACAGCTACACGTAAAAAGGAGCCTTCTTCTCCGCTATCTTTCATCATATCTTTTATCTGAAAAGCAGCTGCTTCTGAAATTGAAATAACTTGTTCAGTCATTTTTTAACCTCCTTATCTCATTTAGCTTATTACTATAAGTATAATATCTATTATTCTCAGTTACAAATATAGCGCTTAGTAATAAAATCTTCCATCACATACGACCTCAGCTGGTCCCGTCATGAGAACATCACCAGTTAACGTCCAGGTGATATATAAATCTCCACCAGCCAAATGCACAACTGTCTCTTTGTTCTTCTCTGTTTTGCCGTTTAACACTGCTGCTACTACAGCCGCACATGCACCTGTTCCACAAGCTTGAGTGACTCCTGAGCCTCTCTCCCATACACGGAAATGAAGTTCATGATTTGAGACAACCTCTACAAATTCCACATTAATTCCCTCTGGAAAACGCGTATCTTTTTCAATAATTGGGCCTAGTGTTGTTACTGGTGCTTGTTCAATGTCTTCAACAAAGAATACTGCATGAGGATTCCCCATAGATACACCTGTTAAAGAAAGCTTATTCCCACCCGCTACGAATGTCTCTTCTATAACCTTATCGATTTCCTCTCCTGTCATTGGAATTTCACTTCGCTTTAGGCGAGGCTTCCCCATATTGACAGTCACATTGTTCACAACACCATCTAGTTCATGTACCTCTGCGTCTACAATTCCTGAAAGAGTTTCAATCTGAAATCTCTTATCTTCTACTAGTTTATGCTCATATGCGTACTTTGCAACACATCGAAGACCATTTCCGCAGTTTTTTCCTTCTGAGCCATCATTATTAAAAATCCTCATTTTTACTGGTGCAATTTCAGAAGGACAAATTAGGATCATACCATCTGAACCAATACCAGTGTTGACATTAGACACTTTTATTGCGAGGTCAGAAAGAAACCTTTCTTCAATTGTTTCTTCGAATAAATTAACATAAATATAGTTATTTCCTAGTCCGTGCATTTTGGTAAAGGAAAATGAGTTCATAGGTACCTCCAAATTTTTTATTTTTCCCTAGTATAAAATGATATTTTTTTGAACACAATGAAAATTATCCCCCGTTTTTATAAAGAAACTCTTCGTTACTTAGTAATGGAGGGTTTTCTTTTTTTATTATTGTTATGCGGGTAAGTAAATATGGTTATGTATTTCTCCATATGATAAACAAAAAAGCAGTGCTAGTTTCCTACACTACTTGATACACTTTATCTATTAAAACATTGGATTCTCTTCTAGGTATGCGTAAATATTCTCAACTAACGCTTCTGGTGTTTCACCAGTTACTACCTCTCCATTTAAAAGTGCAAATAACGTTTGATAGCATTTCCCACAGTAGCTTAAGCAGCCATATTCAACAATATCAAAATTCGGATCCTTTTCGAGTATTGCACGTGCCTCTTGTGATCCACTTGCTAAGTTACTAATACAAAATTCTATTATTGGATTCACTGGTTTCTCACCTCACTACTAAATACTTATCCTACTCTCTTTTTTTATTATAGTCAAAGTGTATTTACTTTGAAAATTTACAGTTTTACAGGAATTATTGTTGTTATTTTGTCACAATTTCGCTATACTTTTAGTGTCTTTGAAAAGGCTTTCGGAAAACTATTGACAGTATTTAACAAAATATAGGCTATTTAAACAAAAAGTGTACCGAATGAGAGGAACAAAAAGGGGAAATCAGCATGAAGAATCTTGTAATACTTGGTGGAGGATATGGAGGCATGCGCATATTGCAGCGTCTTTTACCGAACTCTCTCCCAGAAAATATCCAAATCACCTTAATTGATCGAGTACCTTACCATTGTCTTAAGACTGAGTTTTATGCACTTGCTGCAGGAACTATATCAGATCAGCACATACGTGTAACATTTCCAGAACACCCTCGTTTGCAAGTAAAATATGGTGAAGTTAGTAGCATTGATATGGATGCTAAACTAGTATACCTGAACGACCAAGACCCAGTACAGTATGATGACTTAATTATTGGATTAGGTTGTGAAGATAAATATCATAATGTGCCCGGAGCAAAAGAATTCACATATGGGATCCAATCAATTGATAGTTCTAGACAAACTTACCAGAAGCTTAATAATTTACCTGCTGAGGCAACAGTAGCTATTGTTGGTGCAGGACTAAGTGGTGTAGAATTAGCAAGCGAATTATATGAAAGTCGCCCAGACTTACAAATTAAACTCTTTGACCGTGGTAATCATATTTTATCAGCATTCCCTGAGAGACTAAGCACTTATGTAGAAAATTGGTTTCAAAGAAATAATGTTGAAATTATTAACAATGCTAATATTACTAAAGTCGAAGAAAATGTATTGTATAACAATGACCAACCTATTTCTTGTGAGGTTATTGTATGGACAGCGGGAATTCAACCAAATAAGGTTGTAAGAGATATGGATGTTGAAAAAGATACAAGTGGACGTGTTGTACTCACCAAACAACATAATCTTCCTAATGACGAGAATGTATATGTAGTAGGAGATTGTGCAAGCCTTCCGCATGCCCCAAGCGCACAGCTTGCTGAGGGACAGGCAGAACAAATTGTTCAGGTTCTTTTAAAACGCTGGAATGGTGAAGCTCCTCCAAGTGAATTTCCACAAATTAAGTTAAAAGGAATTCTCGGTTCCTTAGGTAAGAAGCATGGTTTTGGACTTGTTGCTGAGCGCCCAATAACAGGTCGAGTGCCACGATTATTAAAATCAGGTGTCTTGTGGATGTACAAATACCATAATGGATAAACATGAACCCTACTTCTTTGAGTAGGGTTCATTCTTATTTCTTTACTTTTAATTTTTGACCAATAAATATAGTGTTGTTCTTTAAATTATTTATTTGTTTAAGTTCTGAAACAGTTGTATTATGCAACTTTGCCAAGCTATATAGTGTGTCTCCTTTTTTAACAGTCACCGTTACGAAATCCGCTGAAGTTATGACTAGGATTTGACCAGGATAAATTAAATTACTTTTTAACTTGTTCATTTCTTTTAACTCTTGCACAGATATGAAGTGTTTTTTAGAAAGGCTATACAAAGTATCTCCTTTTTTAACTGTTACATATTTATCATTGTTCACCTTCAAGATTTGACCAATACGGATCAAATCTGATTTTAACTGATTTATTTCTTTAAGCTTTTGTATCGTTGTTTTATGAGTCTTTGCTAAGGAATAGAGTGTATCTCCTTTTCTGATGACAAATTCATTTGGATCCGTTACTTTTAAGGTTTTCCCTACGTATATAGTATTTGATGTAAGATGATTTGCAAGCTTAACATCTTCAACTGACATATCATAATTTCGTGCTATAGAATAAAGTGTATCTCCCTTTTTTACAGTAATAGTAGAAAATGCATTTGCCTTTTGGATACCAAAGATGCTAACACCAAATAGCAATATACCCATAAGGGCAGCAATAAGCTTTTTCATAAGATGTCCCCCGTTTATTTTTTTTGCTTTCATAAAGTTAGTCGTTACACGTTTTAACAAGTTTCAAAGGGACAACCTTAACGCTCAATAGGAAAAGCCCATTTTTGGAAAAACGGGCTTTTTTCTACTTATATTGACGTGAAAAGTGGCTTCTCAGCAATAAAGTGAACTGGAATTGATGGAAACCAGCCTCTCATTAACTCAGATAGATATTTCATTCCAGGCTCTTCACTTTCTGCATGTCCTAAAACAAGTAAAGCTTTTTTCTTATCCTGTTGGATAGCATCTCTAACATATTCAGGTGTTTCCCATTCTGGTCCCTCACCGTATAAAACGAGATCCAGATTGTACTTTTCAAACAGGGGAATCGTTACTGGACCGCCGCCTCTATAGCCAGCCAATAACCCAATGCGATTGCATGGAGATGATAAATTACCCATAGCTCTAATAAAATCAATTTTTAATTTATCCTTCACATGGCCCGCAACCTCCTCAACAGTCATTGTTGGGATAGAAACAATTGTTGCAGCTGGTAGGTTTTCTTCAACATACCTCTCCCATTCTAATGCTTGAATTAATCCTATCATAATCCCATCAGGCTCATACCTGTGCAAATAATCATGAAACCTGAATATACCGATTCCCGATTCATTTATAAGTTTATATTTAGCATTGAACACTTGATTTTCGCCAAGTTCATTTTTATCCCAATGGCTAAAAAATGCACCTTCGTGTGTAACCAGTAGATTAGCACCTAAATCAATAGCTTGCTTTATCACATGTGTTGTCGGTATAAAAGATACTGCAATACCTGTAATCTCTGTATTCGGTGATCCAAACTTTAATGTATCAACCGTATTTTCTATAACTCCGATTGGACTGATTAGTTTATCTATAACATCCTGAATTGTTAATCCCATACGCTCATTCCTTCCGGTTTCGTGGCTACTGTAATTATAAGGGTGTTTGTAAAATTTAATATGTTTCTTTCATTGTTAATAAATTGCCGAAACATTTTTTTGTTAGGAAACAATCCTATCTGCCAATTATTACTCTCCGCATATAATACCTTGTCTAAATGTATAAAAATTCCCCTATAGATATCACCTATAGGGGATTATGTAGGAATTATTCTGCAGCTTTGTATCCGTATTTCTCCATCTCAGCATAAATTGTTTTAAGTTTTGGGCTGCCCTCACCAACTATTTCACCCTCAAGCACGACTACTGGATAAAACATATCTTCTTCGATAACCCTTTTAGCAAATTCTTTTTTATTTTCGTCGTTAGGTGGGTCAAATATATCAATATGAGTAATATCAAAAGGCTGGTCAGGAAACTTTCTACCAAGAGCTGCTTCAAGCCATTCATATGTTTCTTTCGATGAAGGGAGGTTCACACAGCTAGGGCAAAGTACCTCTGCACCATACACACATATTTCTACTTTTTGATTTGCCATTTCTCTTCTCCTTCTCTCCAACAATCATATCTTTTTTCATTGTACTAAAAATCTGGTAAAATAAATACTACAACAGTATAAATCTCTTCCTTTGTATCTAGATAGGCTTATTGTAATCCTCGAGATTGTCAGCCTATAAGGCAACAACAGTGTCGTATGAGCTTATTCATCTGGGATAGGAATTTATACTTTCTCTAAGACAAAAAATTTGGAAGTACTTGCTCTCTCGGTTTTGATAGATTTTTTATGTAAAACAGATTATAATAATTTTAAAGGTAATAGGAAAGGAGTAAATCTCAATGGCAGAATTAGATATTAAAGAACAAGTACAAGAAGTACTAGATAAACTTCGTCCATTTTTACTACGTGATGGTGGAGACTGTGATTTAGTAGATGTTGAAGACGGAATTGTTAAATTACGTTTATTAGGTGCTTGTGGTAGTTGCCCAAGTTCAACTATAACTTTAAAAGCTGGAATTGAACGTGCTCTTTTAGAAGAAGTTCCAGGTGTTGTAGAAGTAGAACAAGTATTTTAATTATATAAGTTAAGCGAAACCAGTCTGGTTTCGCTTTTTATTTTGTATCTACATTTATATGAGACAGTGATGAAACTCTACTGCCTTTTGTTTCAATGGATACCTCATCTACAATTGCCTTATCAAATTCTGATGATAAGACATATCTCAAAGACTTCCCTCTTCCACTCTCAGTAAAACAAATAACCGTAGGACCAGCACCACTTATAGCTACTCCAAATGCCCCTGACTCTTTTGCTGCTTTTTGAATTTGAGTAAATTCTGGAATAAGTGGCTTTCGATATCGGTGATGGAATAGATCTAAATCCATCATTTTTCCCATCATATTGTAATTCTTGGTCAGCAATGCCGCTACCATCACATTACTAATCGAACTTGCTTTTACGGCTTCTTTAAATGATAGTTCAGAAGGTAAAACACTTCGTGCTTCCTTCGTCTTTAGCTCATAGCTTGGTATTACTACAACCATATCAAAGGAAATATGGTCAATTTGAATAAGATCAGTATCCTCATCTCCACGAGAGCTGCCAATTACTAAGCCTCCAAATAAGGAAGCTCCAACATTATCTGGATGTCCCTCATACTGGCAGGCTAACTGGAGCTTTTGTTGAGCGGATAATTGCAAGTGACACAACTCGTTTGCCAGCTCTATTGCCGCAATAATTGCTGCAGCACTACTACCTAATCCCCTGGCTAATGGTATCGTACTTGTTACAGTTACACGGCATGGAGGAAGTTGGCAACCATATGTTGCTGCTACTTGGTTAGCTATTAAATAGATAAAATTATCCTTTCCTGAAGGAGTATTTACTAATTCCTCAGATAGTGGGGTAAACTCCCATTCATTGCTCGGTTCAGCTATTAAGGTCAAATATCGGTTAACAGCAAGTCCTATTGAATCAAACCCTGGTCCCAGGTTTGCTGTACTACCTGGAACCTTGATTTGTATAATTTGATCAGACACCATAGAGAACTGCTCCTCTTATATGCTCAGAGACTTTCTTTTCATCATTAGGAAGTACAACTGGTGCTATTGCAGATGCTTCAATTGCTACATTTGGATCCTTTAAGCCATTTCCTGTTAGTACTGCAACAATTCTACTTCCTTTAGAAATCTCACCATTTTTTACTTGTTTGATTACCCCAGCTAATGATGCACATGAACCTGGCTCAGCAAACACCCCTTCATTCCTTGCTAACATTTTATAAGCATAGAGAATCTCTTCATCTGAAACTTCATCAATTTTTCCATTTGAATCTTTGGCAGCATTTACGGCTCCAATCCAGCTTGCCGGATTACCAATTCGAATTGCAGTCGCGATTGTTTCCGGATTTTCAATCACCCTATTTTTGACTATTGCTGCTGATCCCTCTGCTTCAAAACCTCGCATCTCAGGTAGACCAGTTTTATGTCTTTCATTATATTCTTTAAATCCCTTCCAGTAGGCAGTTATATTACCCGCATTACCAACAGGTATTGCTAATACATCTGGAGCACGTCCTCCAAGTTGAACACATACTTCAAAAGCAGCGGTCTTTTGTCCTTCGATTCGATAAGGATTTACAGAGTTTACTAACGTAATTGGTGCACTTTCACTTACATTTCGGACGATTTGAAGAGCTTGATCGAAATTTCCCTCAATGGAAATAATCTCTGCTCCATACATTACTGCTTGTGCAAGCTTACCCATCGCAATCTTACCTTCTGGAATAACAATAATACATCGTAAACCCGCACGTGCTGCATATGCAGCAGCTGCTGCTGATGTGTTCCCTGTTGAGGCACAAATAATTGATTTGCTTCCATCTTCAACAGCCTTTGCAACAGCCATAACCATTCCACGATCCTTAAAAGAACCTGTTGGATTTGCTCCTTCTACTTTTACATATAATTCAACACCTAGCTGTTCTGACATTGTATGAAGTGGCACAAGTGGTGTATTACCTTCATTTAGGGAAAGCATTGGTGTTTCATTAGTTACAGGCAAATATTCCCGATATTGCTGTAATAACCCTGGCCATCTCATCCTAATTCACCACCCTCGACTCGATAAGAACTTTTAACGTCCTGAATAATTTGTAGGTCTCTTAATTGAACTAAAATTTCTTCATAGTCCTGGAGAGAAGCTTTGTGGGTAACAAGGACAATTTCAGCAAGATCTTTCTCTTTAAGTGGCAGCTGAAGAATTTTTTCGAAACTTACCCCGCGTTCAGAGAAAAGGGATGTTATTTTTGCGAAGGCTCCCACTTGATCTTTAACATGAATTCGTAAGAAATATTTAGAATAGATTTCAGAATCGACCTTAAGTTTTTTATTATATTGTGGAGAAACAGCACTACGTCCATTAACACCCAGTCGCATATTTTTCATGACACCAACTAAATCAGAAACAATTGCAGTTGCAGTTGGAAGGCTTCCCGCTCCGGGACCATAGAACATTGTCTCTCCAACGGCTTCTCCATACACATAAACTGCATTGTATTCATCGTTAACTCCGGCTAATGGGTGTGAATCAGGAAGCAAAGTCGGTTGTACACTTACTTCTACTTTTTCTCCCTCTCGATGAGCCATTCCAATTAGTTTTAATGTGTATCCCAAGCGCTTACTATAATTGATGTCCTCGCTTGTAACAGAGGATATTCCTTTAACACGAACATCTTGAAGATCAATGTTCATTGAGTAGCCAAGTGTCGCAAGTATCGCCATCTTTCTTGCAGCATCAAGCCCTTCAACGTCAGCAGTTGGATCAGCCTCTGCATATCCTAGTTCTTGTGCTTCCTTAAGTACATCATCATAAGCACTTCCATATTTACTCATTTTTGTTAAGATAAAGTTTGTTGTGCCATTTACAATTCCCATCATTTTAGTGATTCGATCGGAAGCTAAACCGTCGACAAGACCGCGAAGTATTGGAATACCACCAGCAACACTAGCCTCGTAAAATAAGTCACAACCGTTTTCACTTGCCACACGTAATAACTCCGGTCCATATAATGCCATCAAATCTTTATTAGCTGTAACCACATGCTTTTTATTACGAAGTGATGAAAGTACATACTGTCTCGTTTCTTCAATTCCACCCATCACTTCTATCACAACATCTATTTCTGGATCTTCAATTACGTCATGGACATTTGTTGTCAGTAGCGAAGAATCCACTTCGACCATTCGTTGTTTATGCAAATCTTGTACTAGTACTTTTTTAACTTGTATTGGACATCCAACTTGATGCATTAATTTATCTTGATGATTGTGAAGTATCGTTACTACACCACACCCCACTGTGCCCAAACCTAATAATCCAACAGAAATACTCTTCATCACTTCCTACCACCTTTCTAATGTGTATTTCCTAGAAATACATTTGTCTTTCTATAAAGGACATTATAGTAGCGAATCAAATGTATTACAAGGGTTATTTTTTCAAATTTCACCTATTGAAAACGCTTAACATACTGATAAATATGATAATATTTCCATTTAAATTTATTTTTCTGGTCGCTTATGGCTTGTAGATACAAAAAGAGCACCTTGACAGATGCTCTCTCTTTGTACTGTTTAATTTTTACAAAGAAGCCATTCTTTGTTTACAAGAGTTTCAGGCTCCTGACTTTCTAATACAAGCTTGATATTGTTTGCACATAATTGCATCATAATAGTTCTTGTTTCTGTACTCGAGCTTCCTATGTGCGGTAAGGCCACTACATTAGGTAAGGTTACTAGTGGATGAGACTTTTCGATTGGCTCTTTTACAAATACATCTAGTCCTGCAGCAGCTATCTCGCCGTTTACAAGTGCTTCGTATAATGCTGTTTCATCTACAACTGGACCTCTTGAAACATTTATAAATACCGCAGATTTTTTCATTTTGGTAAAGCTCTCAGCAGTAAAAAGATTTTTAGTTTGTTCAGTAAGTGGAGTTAAGCAAATGATAAAATCAGATGCTTCTAATAGATCCTCAAACGATGTATAAACAACGCCTAATTTCTCTTCTGTTTCTATTTTTCGTGAACGATTATGATAAAGGACCTCCATATCAAAACCGAGTGCTCGCTTTGCTACAGCTTCTCCAATCTTGCCCATGCCTACTATACCGAGAGTTTTATGGTGAACATCATGACCCGCTAATAAAAGTGGGCTCCAGCTCTTCCAGTTACCTTCTTTAACGAATTCTGCTGCTTCTACAATTCTTCTGGCTGTTGCTAATAATAATGCAAAAGTTAAATCAGCGGTTGTATCAGTAAGAACATCTGGGGTATTACACACTGCAATACCTTTTTCTGTCGCATATTCCACGTCAATATTGTCAAACCCAACTGCAAGGTTCGCAATTACCTTTAAATTAGGAGCATTGTCTATTAGCTCTTTATCAATTTTATCGGATAACATTGTCAAAATTCCGTCTGCCTTTTTAGCCTCTTCCATTAGTACTTCTCTTGGCACGGCAACCTCATCTTCAGGCCACATATGTACTTCTGCTACAGCCTCTAATGGTTTAATTGCTTCCTTGGAAAGCTTTCTTGTAATAAAAACGTATGGCTTCATCATTTGCACCCCTAAGCTATGAATTTTACTTGTAGTAATACTATCATACCATAGTTTTTTATCTAGAAAGCCAGTTGATTTCAGGAACCTTTATTCTTCTCTTTCCCACTCCTACTCTTTGAAAAAATGTAGCTAAAAATTGTTCGTTATCGCGCGAAGACTGTAAAATAGAAGCTAGTTGTTGTTCAATTCTTTGTTTTTTATTCTCTGTTTCAGTAAAATAATATTCCTCTACACATTCAAAGAAATGCAAAGGAAAAAGTAAACGTGCATAAAGTAGCCTCCATGAGAATGCAGATAACGGGCTTACACGTTCATACTCCTCAATAAATTGAAAAGTCTTATCATTCCTTCTTCTATCTCCATTCAAATATTGATCTCGGATATATTCAGCTATGTCTCGGGTGAAGTGATCATAAACCCAATCATTTGGAAATTTGATGAAATACTCCTTATCCCATGTCACTTCTGTGAATCGGTGATGACAGATGGTGGCCGAATCTGTTGGCATTGGGTATTCATCTAACTCTGTATCAACCAGATATTGAATGGCATTCTCTGTCAACCCTATATAATATGGAAAGGCTTCTACAAACATTTCTTCAAATCGATTTTCAGGATGTTGCTTTACTTTCTCTTTCCAAAATAACTCCATTTGGTCAAGTCTTTTTTCCCAAAGAAATTTCCACTGACCTATTCGATTAACTTTTGATAAGGTGTAAGGAAAACTTCTGCCGCGCTTATGAAATCGAGCTAGCTCTCTTCCCACCAAATCATCTCCACGTTTCCCATGAACCGGACAACGAACAACGATAATATCTTCATTTTCTACAGTACAACTTAACTGACCACTTGTGGTTTGAATAATAGAAGCAACTCTACTGTCACCTCGATGAATGAGATAGTTGCTCATTTGGTATATTTCCATTAACTCTTCAGGTTCCAAGTACGAGATAGGCACAATACAATAAAGTATATTTCGAGAAATAATTCCTGTGTAACCGAATAAGCTTATTGTACGTTCTATCTTTAAATTATAATTTTCAAGAAGAGTTTCTTTCATATTTCCACACTCCCTGCACATAATATGTAACTACGTATTTAAAACATCTATATGACACACAATCGGATTACTTGTGATAAACTAGTAAAAACTAGTAAAAATAAATTATTTTTCAAATTATAGAAATTAGGTGAAATGTATGAGTGAAGAACGTAACATGTCTGAAATTGAACGTACTGCTAGGAAATGGCTAGAGGAACGAGGAGTCACAATCCAGGATATCGCGGAACTTGTATATTATCTTCAAAGCAAATACCATCCAGACCTTAAAATGGAGGATTGTGTACACAATGTCGACCGTGTATTAACTAAAAGGGAAATACAAAATGCAGTCTTAACAGGCATTCAATTAGATAAACTTGCTGAAAAAGGTTTACTTGAAGAACCTTTATTATCAACAATAAAGGTAGATGAAGGTCTATATGGTGTAGACGAAATTCTTGCTTTCTCGATTGTAAACGTTTATGGTTCAATTGGTTTTACAAACTACGGTTATATTGATAAGAAAAAGCCTGGTATTCTTGAACGACTTAATGATAAGTCTTCTGGGGAATGTCATACCTTCCTAGATGATATTGTGGGAGCAATTGCTGCAGCAGCATCAAGTAGATTAGCTCACCGCGCGGCAAATGTTGAGTAAAAAGACAAAAAGCAAAACTTTTGTAAAGTTTTGCTTTTTTATTTTATATTTTTTCAATCCAATCCTTTAAACTATCGATAGCATACGTTGGCTGACGGTCATAGCCCTTCAGTAACTCAACAGTTGTTACACCTGTATGTACTAATAAGGTATCAACTCCTGCATTCATACCAGCCATAATATCCGTATCGTAGTAGTCACCAATCATAAGTGTATCTTCTTTAGAGATTCCTAACTTTTTTTGTGCTTGCTCCATAATTATTTTTTCAGGTTTCCCAATAAAGATTGGTTTAACAGTAGTTGAAACTGACACAACGGAAGTTAGTGAACCATTCCCTGGTAACAGTCCCCTTTCAGTTGGAATTGCGATATCACCATTTGTTGAAATAAATGTTGCACCATTACGTACACCAATACATGCAAGTGCAAATTTTTCATAAGTAATAGACCGATCAATTCCGACTACAACAAAATCAGGATTATCATCTTGGATAACAAACCCTTTATCTGTTAAAGCTTGGCGTATTCCTTCTTCACCAATGACATAAACACTGGCATTTGGTTTCATTTCATACATAAAGTTCGCTGTCGCTTGGCTTGTTGTAAACACCTGCTCTTCTGTTGCAGGTATTTCAAACTCACGTAGTTTTGATGCTACCTGTTCTGGAGTACGTGAAGAATTATTTGTTACAAATAAATAAGGAATATCATTTTTATGTAAAGCATTTACAAAATCACAAGCTTCTTGTATACGCTCTGTGCCTCTATACATTGTTCCATCTAAATCAATTAAGTAACCTTTGTACGTTTTCATTGATAATTCACCACTTGTTAGTTTTTAAAAGCAGAAACAGGTCCTAATTCCGTTTCTAAGTATGTTCTTATCGACTGGGGAAATGATTTCAGACTTTTAGTATTGTCTTTTAGGACAGCTAATAATGCTGTATGATCGATTTCTAAATAATCTTGGACCAGTACTTTCCGAAAGCGAACCACTTCTTTTAATTCCTTTGCTTGATTAACTTCTACTACCTTTTCATCCTCAAGAATATCAATTATGTCATCATAACTTCCAGGATCTCTCATGATAAAACCATCAATCATTGAATTACCAACATCTAAAATCGATTCAATTAATAGCTGAGAAATCCTTTCAAGTGCTTTTTTCTCAACAAAGCTTGTCCATTTTGAAGTAGTTTCAATAAACTCCAAATTCTTTTCAAAAAAGGCTAATGTTTTCTCAATCTTTTCTCGGTCAACAAAATACACAGTATCACCTTCTAGTTATAATCGTTACCCTTTTGAAGATTTGTTACTCTTATTATTTTAACATATAGTGCAACTTCAATGAGTGGGAGATTTTTTCCCACTCATTGTTAGTTGCACTTAATCGGGGTGTTAGCGGCCGTTTATCTCTCACCTTTTAGGTGGGAGAATTACGGACGCTTACACCGCGGAATAGTGCAACTTCAATGAGTGGGGTTTTTGTGTCCCCACTCATTGTACCTTGAAGGCTAATTAGGGAATTAGCGAAACTAATCCCACCGACAATATAGTAATATAGCCTATTTCGTATACCTTTGTTATGATGAATGTAGTAAACAAAACATATGATTAGAAAAAGGGGAATTATTATGTCTGAACGTTTTTTCTTATATGACGATACAATTGAAACAAAAACAAGGTTTGTCAGCTTTATGGGTGAATATCAGCGTTTTGATTTAGCTATAGTTAAGTCTGATCGCTATTATGGAAAACATATTGTTTTAAATATACTAAGTAACCGCTTTGCTATCATTGGTCGGGATGACCTCGATGAGCCAGGCTATATTGAACATGCTTACCAAATTTCTGAAGAGGAAGCAGAAGAATTACGTTCATTCCTGTATGAAATTGTCTAACATATTCCCATCCCTGTCTGAAAACACTACTAATAAGTCTCCTTAAGTGAGGTGTTAGTATGAGTGGTAAAGACAAAGAGGAGATTGTTTACACTGATTTTTCAAATGTAGAAACTCAGCGAAACTTTATTATTCCGGAGGATCTTCCCGAGGGCCCGTATGGCTCACCGCGAGGAAAAAATAAACCAGTAGAAAATAAGAGCACCCCATGGGAAGAAGGACAGCGACCATATAGTAACTTTAATTATGAATTCAAATCACTACATCAAGACTTACCACGACAATACCCTGGGGCTCACCCAACACATGATGACGAGAATGAAAATGCAGAACCTCCGTATGATTAAAAGAAAAAGGTACAGGCGTTTATCTTATGCCTGTACCTTATTTTTTCACCTTTTTCAAAACAAAATATGCACATCCAAAATTGCAATATTCATACAAGTATTCAGACAGAGTACTAATTTTTGTATCAAAAGATGCTTTCTGATTTTGATCATCAAAAAAGCCTTTTAACCGCAGTTGTTCATAACCCCAATCTCCAACGATATAATCGTATTTAGAAAGGATGTCACTATATCTTGCACGAAATGCCTCTTCGTTAAAACCATCTTTTAATTCTTCAACAAGCTCATATTCACTATTATTAATAGTAATCATTTCAATATCACCCCATACCCTTACTCTACATTCATTATAGCCAATCAAACCATCAATTACTATGTGAAATTTTTTATGAATTGGTCACCCTAATTATGAGGGGGTGTAAAGAATGAAAAAGTATACTATAATCACTGGACTGTGTGTTCTAACGGCACTATCAGGTTGTAGTGCTAATCAAAAGGATGAAGCAGGTATTTTCCATGATAATGGAAATACGATTTACCGTGTGGACCAAAATGAATTGTATAATGAGGGTGGCGTCCGAAATAACGGTGAAGAAATGGCGAACTTTGGATATGTTCGTCATCAAAAAAGTCCCGTTCCTGGGGATGCAAATGTATATTCAGAAATACCAAAACTGGACAGAGAAGCTGTTGCGGATTTAATAAGTAAAATCTGTACACAGATTCCAAACGTTAACGATGTTGGTACACTCGTAACTGATGAAGAGGTGTTAATTGCTTATGACACTGATTCAAAGGATCGAGTTCTAACAGCAGACCAAGTAAAAAGATCTGCTTTATCTGTTGTTCCAAGATATTTTCATGTTTACGTTTCTGATGACCCTGAAATGATGGAACAGATTGAAAGATTTGGAAGATTAGATGCAGACAGTCGAAATGTTGACCAGATTATTACATCTACAATTAAAGAAATGGTTAAATCTCCACAAGGATATAAAATAAGCGATGGAGAAAATGAAAACGGTGAAATGGAAGGCGGGCTTAATCCCGAATACGAACGCCGTGCAAGAGACACACAAGAATTCTTGAAAAACCCGAGTATTGGGACTGAAGGAAACGATGACCGGGATACCAATACTAGAGGTGGAATTCAGGGCAATACTGAAACAGGTGACAGTGACCAAGGTGAAACTAGAAAAGATATCGATTCGAAAGACCCAGGCTTACAAGGCCATCAATAATAAAAAACACCGCTTAACACATATGCTTTTCCAAAAAGAAAAAGAGGGGATTCCCCCTCTTTTTTATGCTTCTTTAAGCTGTTGTTGATTCGACTTAGCAGCGTTAACCTGCTCATCTGCATGATAAGAAGATCTAACTAATGGCCCAGCTTCACAGTGGCTAAATCCTTTACTTAATGCTATCTCTTTTAATTCTGCGAACTCATCTGGATGGTAGTATTTTTCAACCTTCAGGTGCTTTTTAGATGGTTGTAAATATTGGCCAATAGTCATTATATCTACATTATTTGCTCGCAGATCATCCATTGTTTCAATAATTTCTTCCTTCGTCTCCCCTAATCCAATCATAATGCTGGATTTCGTAGGAATTGTCGGGTTCATTTCCTTGGCTCTTTTTAAGAATTCTAAGGAACGCTCATATTTTGCTCTCGCACGTACCCGGTCAGATAAGCGCCGAACTGTTTCAATATTATGGTTCATAATATCTGGTTTCGCATCCATAAGGGTTTTTAGATTCTCATATACTCCACCCATATCAGAAGGAAGAACTTCAATTGAAGTAAATGGATTCTTTCTTCGAATTGCCCTAACAGTTTCAGCAAAAACAGCTGAACCGCCATCTTTTAAATCATCACGCGCAACTGCTGTTACAACAACGTGCTTTAAACCCATAAGCGCAACCGAATCTGCCACTCTTTCTGGTTCTTTCCAATCCAATTCGGAAGGAAGGCCAGTTTTAACTGCACAAAATCGACATGCACGAGTGCAAGTGTCACCAAGAATCATAAATGTCGCGGTTTTACGGACAGCCCAACACTCATGGATATTAGGACATTTTGCTTCCTCACAAACAGTATGTAATTGTTTTTCACGCATCATTTTCTTTAAGCCTGTATAGTTCTCGTTTGTATTAAGCTTTATCTTTAGCCATTCAGGTTTACGCATATATTCTTGACTCTTTGACATACTTCATCACTCCATTGCAAAGGCTAACACTATTATACTCATAAAAATGATAAGAATCCAAGTGTTGGTTCTTTTTTGGGGTAGTGCAAACATTTTGTAGGGGTTTGTATTTCCTTCCAACAATTAGTTATTATGAAATTTTTTTGTTTTAACAAACTAACAATATCAAAAGATTATTAATACTGACTAAAACGTTTTGTCGTAGTTTAATTAGTATCCTGTTATGGAAGGGAGTTTACATGTGCGTGAAGAATAATTTAGTACTACTAGTTGTTTTCTTTTTACTACTTTCTGGTTTTCCCACGATGATACGCGCTGAAGATGACCAGCAAAACATTTTCGAGAATCGAATGAATCTTTATAACAAAATGGAAGTAGTGACACAAATTCCATGGTATTATTTTGCGGCTATTGATCAATACGAAAGAAGTATACGTCGTGCTAGAAAAGATATTCCAAAGGAATCAGGGTTAATTGGTATTTATATAAAACCCGAAGTTTGGTCTGGTGCTTTGAATCCTGATCCAAATGACACAAATCCACATAGCATTCAGTTATTCGGTGGAATAGGCGTAGATGGGAACGGAGATGGCAAAGCGGAACAAACAAATGATGAAGATATACTTTTTGCTATTGCTGAGCAAATTCTTTCCTACGGAACCGATATGGATAATATAAAAATTGCTTTATGGAATTATTACAAGCGGGACAAATCAGTTTCCTTAATTATGGGAATTGTAAAAATTTACTTAACGTATGGCAGTTTGGATCTAGATAAACATGCATTTCCTGTACCTTTAGGATACAACCATAGTTACAAGAATACATGGGGGGATGCCCGAGGCTGGGGAGGCAGAAGAATTCATGAGGGGACAGATATTTTCGCAAGTTATGGTACACCAGTTAGAGCCACATCTTATGGAATAATTGAGATGAAGGGTTGGAATCGTTATGGGGGCTGGCGGATAGGTATTCGTGACGTAAACAATACGTATCATTATTTTGCACATTTGAACGGATTTGCAAAAGATATCGCTATTGGTCAAGTAGTTGAGCCTGGAACAATTATTGGTTCAGTCGGAAGTTCTGGTTACGGACCTCCTGGCACAGCAGGAAAATTCCCACCTCATTTACATTATGGAATGTACAAAGACAATGGTTACACGGAGTGGTCATTTGATCCATACCCTCATTTGAGAGCTTGGGAAAGAGCAGAAAGACAGCAACGGAAGCGTAAATAACAATAGAAAAGCTGTGGTTACAGCAACCACAGCTTTTTCCGTTCAATTTATTGACCCTCTTTTTATATCTTTTCTTATTTTGCTTTTTTAGCAGTTTTTACAGCATGTGTAATACTAGCTGCAAGGCCACCCCAAATAATTACAATTCCGATTACCATCATCACAATTGCACTAACACCCATTATTGTGATACCCCCTTGCTAGATTTCACTTCAACTTTTGCAGCGTTCCACTTCTTCACTGTGAACAATGCACCAAATAGAATTGCTCCAATTGCTACTGTCCATCCCCAATTGAATAAGAACTCTCTTGGGTAACCTTCATATTCTGAAGTAAGGTTTTGGCGTAGGTTATCAAACATCATGTAACCAAGAACTATAGGTGTAATCACACCTAAGCTTAATCTCCACCAAGCCCCTAACTTAATGTCTGAAATACCATCTGCATGGTCTTGAAGATTTTTGAGTTCTTTCGCAAACCAAGCAATAGCGACAACCTCGATTAATCCGGCTAATGCAACACCAAAGTTGTTAATAAAGTAGTCTGCCGCATCAAGGAAGAACAATCCACCTTGGGTAGCAAACACTAGAGAGATTAATGCAGCTAAACCACCGCCAAAAGCTACTGATTTTGTACGAGAAATATTAAACTTCTCCTGCACACCAGCTACAAATGTCTCAACAATTGAAATTAATGATGTTAACCCTGCTAATACAAGAGATCCAAAGAATAAGAATCCAAAGAATCCATTAAATGCTGGTAATTCATTAATAATTTGTGGGAATACGACGAATGCTAGACCTACACCAGCGGATACAACTTCATCTACACCCACGCCTTGTTGTACTGCCATAAAGCCTAAAATACTGAAAACCCCAATACCAGCTAGTAACTCAAAGCTTGAGTTAGCAAATCCAGTAATGAAAGCATTATTTGTTACATCGGACTTCTTAGGAAGATAACTTGAATAAGTAATCATAATAGCAAATGCAATAGATAAACTAAAGAAAATCTGACCATATGCTGCTACCCAAACTTTACCGTCAGCAATCTTAGACCAATCTGGAGTAAAGAATGCATTAAGTCCCTCAGCAGCACCATCTAATGTAATCGCACGAACAACAATAATTAAGAATAATACCAATAACGTAGGAATCATAATTCGGTTTGCAAGTTCAATCCCTCTTTTAACCCCTGCAAAAAGAACACCTAAAGCCACTACCCAAACGATTATTAATGGAATAAGTACACCTGGAACCAGGCTACCAAATTGACCAATTTCTCCACCAGCTAAATCAATACGATTCAGATATTCACCCATTAGGAAGCCACCAGTGTCGTCTCCCCACTTTTGTCCAAATGAAAATACTGAATAAGACATTGCCCATGCAACAATTACTGCATAATATGTAGCAATTACAAATGAGATTGCTACCTGCCACCAACCAATCCACTCTTTTCCTTTACTTACTCTTGATAAAGAAAGAGGAGCTGATCCACGATATTTATGACCGATTGTAAATTCCATAATTAATAATGGAATACCTGCAGTTAATAAGGCAAATAGATATGGTAGGAAGAACGCCCCTCCTCCATTCTCATATGCGACTGCAGGGAAACGCCAAATGTTACCTAAACCAACTGCTGAACCAACTGCTGCTAAGATAAAGCCTAAACGTGTTCCCCATTGTGGACGATTATCCATGAAATACCCTCCCCATCTCCATTTTACTCTAGTGTTTTCTTTCTAAGTATTACAATAGCACTAGAATGAAATTGGAAATTTTAATATATTCTGATTTTTTGATATAATCTATTTATTAGTATAGCCAGTCTTTTACCTTCTGTCAAAAGTTATTTTACAGATGATATTTTATAGCAATAAAAAGAGACAAAGGGTTCTATTTCCTTTGTCTCTAGCATATTATACAGAATACTTAAATAAAGTTTGAATAGTATTCTTTAGATAGTTTCTCTGTTTTTCATAGTGAAAATGAAAGCTATAAGTAATACCACAGCTACTAGGACCCCTAGTACTGTACTGCCTGTAAGACCTAGTACTACATAACCAATTGCTGATATTACTGCAGATGTTAAAGCATAAGGTAACTGAGTCATAACATGGTCAATGTGATGGCTACCTGCTCCAGTAGATGAAAGTATCGTTGTATCAGATATAGGAGAGCAATGGTCTCCAAATACTGCACCTGCCAGTACTGCCGCTAATGCAGGTAATAGTAAAGTCACATCAGAAGCTGCAACTATTTCTCCAGCTATCGGTAACATCATTCCGAATGTTCCCCAAGACGTACCTGTAGCAAATGCCATAATACCTGCTACAACAAATAAGATAACCGGTAAAAATGCAACATTCACATTCCAGTCCTCAACCTTACCCGCTAAGTAGGTTCCAGTCTCAAGCTGTCCAATTAAATCGACAATAACCCATGCAAAAAGTAAAATATATACCGCAGGAAGCATTGACTTTATACCTTCTACAATACCTTTAGGTAAAATACTGATACTAACTCCATTTTTTACATATACTTGAACGAAGAACAATCCAAGTGTAACAATAATACCTAATAAACCACCCACGACAAGTGAAGTCGTTACATCAGTATTTTCAAAGATTGTAAGGATTGAAACATTTCCTTCTGATGCTTTATAACCTGTCCATAAAAATGAACCTACAGTCCCAATCACTAAAGCAATAATTGGCCATACAAGATCCCCAACTGTTCCTTTTGCACTCACTGGGAGTTCTTGTTTTAGTTCTCCAAGGACTGGCTTTGCAGGGTCTATAACTACTCCTGTTTCTAAAGCTCTTTTTTCATGAACTTTCATACTGCCTATATTAACATTAAATACCGCTACTCCAATGACCATTAAGATAGCTGTAATTACATATAAGTTCATCGGTATCATTTGTACAAATGCAGATAATGGTGACATCTCACTCATACCATGTGCTGCTAAAATCGGTGCTAATATTGCAATAATATAAGCACCCCAGCTAGAAATTGGTGACACCACACAAATTGGTGCAGAGGTTGAATCTATTATATACGCCAGTTTTGCACGTGAAACGTTGTTACGATCTGTTAATGGACGACTTACTTGTCCAACAGCCAAAGCATTAAAGTAATCATCGATAAATATGATAATACCCAAAACAGCCGCTAGTAATTGTGCTCCTGTTTTTGTTTTTATCCTTTTTTGTGCCCACTCACCGAATGCTCGGCTTCCACCAGAAATTGAAATAAATGCAGTTATAATTCCTAATAAAAATAAAAATAGAATAATATATACGTTCCATGTATTTAAGGCTCCCTCAGAAACGAAGATTCCTTTTATACTAGTCCAAAGTGTTAGAAAAGCTTCCTTTAACCAAACACCTATTCCTTCACTTAGTAGATTTCCATGTAATAATAATGCTGCAGATAAAATCCCTACTCCTAAAGATAGAAGTACCCTGCGTGTTAACACGACCATTAGAAGTGCAATAATCGGTGGAATTAATGAATAAATTGTTCCAGACATGAAGTTTTCCTCCCAAATACTATTTTTACGGAGGCTTCTGTGTGAAGAAGATACATTATTTGCCAATTTGAACAAATAAAAAGAGAGTAATGATAGAAAATAACTATCATTACCCTCAGTAATGTTATGTTATCCTCCATCACGATCAGTAGCCCTCCATTATAGATAAAAAGCATCCATAATGACAGTGTTACCCTTCTTCAGGGCAACCCCAACAAAAGTAACAGTGACTTGTTACATTTGCTTCGGCAGAAAATCCTTTCAGCTAAGGTCATTGTTGTCATCCTCACATAGCCTACTTTTATTTTCCGCACCTCTACCTCATCGATCCGATAAGGTGATGTTATTTACTTTTTATATTCCTTTTGTAGTATAACGATTTTACCATATGAAATCAACTATTCTAGTAAAATAAATTATTGTCAATCTATGGGAACTTCAATTGAAGGTGCTGAGTCCCCACCATTATTGTAGAACTGCGGTACGTCTCCTCTGATATTTTGGCTTATTACAGGAATAGGCGTTTTAATTTCAACTTCTCCAGTTGAAAAGGGTAGTATTACTTGCATAGTGACTGTTGCTACTACATCAACATGTAACCACGCATTGTTAATTCCCCATTCATCAATGCGAGTCTCTGGAGTAGTAGATGCAAAACCAATCATATGAAACCGGATTGGAATTTGGGGACCTAAGTTCCCTAGTAAAGCATTGTTGGTTGCTTCCCCTAATGGCACCTTAAATACAAACCCGGTTTGTGCACTATCAGTCTCTAATTCAATATCAGGATACTGAATTTTATTTATTTCACCTTCACTTACATATTTTAAATATTTCTCAATGTTTCCTAGCGTCTTTGTAGCCATTTTATTTATTGTTTGTGTATTAAAGTTTATAATTTCACCATTTTCATTGGTTATGACCAACTCATCTTGAACTAATTCTTCTTCACTTATTTGTTGATTAATTGCATTTTTAATTACAGTGTTTGCAATTTTTTGCGTTTCTGTTTTTGCATACTCCATTAAAGCTGGTTCAATTGCCTTGTTAATGATAAATAAGCCTGAAGCAGTTGATATAATAAAAAAGACAAATGTTAATAAAAAGACATATCGAAAAGGTAAAGGCCCTTTTCTTCTTTGTGGCAGGCGACCTCTGTATTTCGCCAAGTGAAATCCCCCCTTACAAGCTATATGTATGCAAGCAAGAGGGGATGTACGCTTATTATTTTATTTTTAAAGTGTGACTTACCTTCTCAAATTTTATCTTTAAGAACC
The DNA here is from genome assembly GCF_047246645.1 of Ferdinandcohnia jepli. Taxonomy (NCBI): domain Bacteria; kingdom Bacillati; phylum Bacillota; class Bacilli; order Caryophanales; family Bacillaceae; genus Ferdinandcohnia; species Ferdinandcohnia jepli. The sequence continues at coordinate 83,059 of NZ_JBFOKR010000011.1, read as the reverse complement.
TGTAAAAGTAGACCGACTCAAAACAAAAAGCCCGCGAATAAAAGAAAGTCCGGGGTTATCCTTTTTTTATTTCGGCAGCTTAATAATAGCCTTTACAGCATCTTTAAAAGAGCGTCTTTGCCTTTCATTCCAACAGTAATCCCCCGATTTTCTGCTTCAATTGTAATTGACTCGAGTGGAGCTTCAAGTAATTGCTCTATTGTTCTTACACCTACAGCCCTACCAGCAATTATACCTCTGTCCTTCAGTTTTTCATTCAGTAATGCGACATCGAGCGCACCACACATTATATAGCCATTGTCATTTGTTACGGCCATAAAGTTAGTCTTAGGCAGCTTAACGGTAATGGCTGTAAATTGATGATTATCAATTAGTATTGGTGTCATTGAAACCATTCCTAGCACACTCCTTTCCTAATTAATTTATGTATCCTTAAGAAATTTGTGTAAGAAATAGGTATTCGCCAACTAATTGTAAAAAATATAAATTTTTATTAATTTTTCTTTAAATAGTGTGCTAAAAGATCTCTTAGCATTTCAGGCATAAAATACTTTTTATCCTTTGCATCTCGGATTTCTGGGAACAGCATTCCGAATGTAAACATATCTATTGTTGCAACAGAGTATATTCTATCAGGATCAATCTCTTCACCATTAATTTTGATTTCTGTTATATGCTTCATCCCATCAGAAAGTTCTGTTGCCATCAACTCTACGCCATCATACACCATTTTGCCCATCACTTTACCACGAAAACCAAGGCCTTTAATTTCTAATCTCTCCATCTTTTCTGTATTCGCCTGTAAAATGATTTCTTTTAACTGGTCCCCTTTGAGATGTACCTTACATGGATTAATTGGATGTGGACAAACGCGATGTAAATCGCCTCGAGTAACAGTACCTTTCGGTAATGATTCAAGCAGTATTCCTGCATTAACCATGGAGATGTCACCCTCACACCATTCTCGTAACACCTTTGCCAGGAAAGTGCCAAAAGTAGAATCCGAAAACCAATCTATTGATAATTCTTCTTTTAGTTCTGTAATAATGTCATTATGTAGATACTCCATACTTTCTTTTGTATATTGATTAATGACTTTTTGTGTGTCCTTGCAATCCTCGAGTCCATCAGTTTGGATTACATTTGCTTCACTTTTTATTAGAGTTTTGGTAGTTAAATCAATATCCAGTTTTACATGGCCTAAATAATTACCGTACTTTTGAGCACAACAAAGCAAAGTATTATTTATTTTTCTACCATTCTCTAGTAAATGGTGGGTATGTCCCCCGAGAATAACATCTACATCAGGAAAATCAGCAGCGATTTGCTCATCTTCATTTATACCAAGATGAGATAAAAGAAGAATCATGTCTGTTTTGGGTGTAAGTTCATCTACTGTTTCTTTTAAAACAATAAATGGATCCTTAATATTCCATCCTAGTAATTTATATAACGCAATGTAGTGCACAGTAAGCCCTATTATCCCTATTTTAAAACCACTAGGAAGAGTATGTATATCATATGGGATTGCCCAATTTGGAAGGTTTCCTTGTCTATCAAACAGGTTGGCCAATAGTACCTTAAACTGTGCATCTTCATAAAGAGAATCAAGTTGTTCATAGGACATAGTTATCCCCTCGTTATTGCCGATTGTAGCATAATCATAACCAAGCTGGTTTAAAAGCTGGACATTCAACTTTCCGAACGTCGCTTCGGAAATTGGATGAAAACGATCCATATGATCGCCAATATCCATCAATAACATCTGCTCTTTCTCTTTAGTATGTATTTCTCTCATCTCGTTAACATACTTTGTTATCTTTGGCCACCTATCAAAATGACTATGCAAATCATTCGTATGATAAATATGAACCGTCTCAATCATGTCTTCATCTCCAAACAATTTAGCTGAAAAAGTCGAGTTGGCGTGGTGCTAAACCAGTATACTGGATTCCTAGCATGTCTATAAATTGCTTAGCGTTATCAGCCGCATCTCCACCTGAATTATTATTAAATAATAAAAATAGTTCTTCACTTTCTTTGGATAGCTTATTTACATATTCCATCCACTCGGAGAGTTCTTTTTCATTATACCTATATAGATATCGGACATCACGCCAGTTACCTTCTTTCGGCTTCGTCCATCCATGAACATTTCTACCATGAAATCGAATCAACGTTTTTTCTTTGCTAGTAGGTTGTAGCACAATAGGAATTGAACTACTGCCAGCTTGAGGTTCGTCACATATACTATGTATCCAACCTTCATCTTTCATAAAAGTTAATGTTTTATCACGTAATGATGGTGAAAACCATGATTGATGGCGAAACTCCAGTGCCACTGGAATATCCCCCATTTGATTTTTGCACCATCGTAGGTATTCTACATTCTCACGTTTACAATCATACCACGGTGGAAATTGAAATAATACCATTGAGAGCTTATCAGCCTCTATATAAGGTTCTAGGGATAGACGAAACGCCTCAAACATTAGTTCCTTACTCTCAAATGGAATATCACCTCGTTGATGCCCCGTCATACCTTGATAGGCTTTTACAATGAACTGAAATGATTCAGGAGTGTCTTTAACCCATTTTTCCACATTACGTTTTGGTTGGATTGCGTAAAACGAGGAATCTACCTCAACAATCGGAAAATGACCAGCATACTCCTTAAGCTTATCTCCAGTAGAAGTACCTGCTGCATATAAACTGTCATGGTCTCCCCATCCGGTTACCCCAACATAAATCATGTTTTCACCTCGGATCTTTTGAATCTTTTGGGACATATTTGATTCTTGCGTCCCCTCACTTTTTATTTTTTGAGCCTTGAGGGTACGGTTCTGAATCTTGCGTACCCTCATTTTTAACTTTCCAACACTGACGGTACGAATGTTGCTCTTGCTTACCCTCACTTTTAACTTTTCGAATACAGACGGTACTTATGGCGCTCTTACTTACCCTCGCTTTTAACTTTTCGAACACTGAAGGTACGTATGCCGCTCTTGCGTACCCTCACTTAGTATTCTTTGAAATTTGAGGGTACGGTTACTGCATTTGCGTACACATAATATCTATTTTTCGTTCCTTTTGGGATAATTCTGGTTATATACCCCAATATCTTTTACTAGAACCTTGAGGCACAATCAGACTAATTTCTGTATCCAGGATTGTCTTTCGATACTCTAACTCAACTATTAACACCTATAAAAATAACCCGTTTGAGAGTACTCTCAAACGAGTTATTACAAGTTGTATTATAACAATTATCCGATAGAACCTTCCATTTCGAACTTGATTAGACGGTTCATTTCAACCGCATATTCCATTGGAAGTTCTTTTGTGAATGGCTCGATGAAGCCCATTACGATCATTTCTGTAGCTTCTTGCTCAGAAACTCCACGGCTCATCAGGTAGAATAATTGTTCTTCAGATACTTTAGATACTTTAGCTTCGTGCTCTAATGAAATGTTATCGTTTAAGATTTCATTGTAAGGAATTGTATCTGAAGTTGATTGGTTATCCATGATTAGTGTATCACATTCGATGTTTGCACGTGCTCCATCCGCTTTACGTCCGAAGTGTACGATACCACGGTATGTTACCTTACCACCGTGTTTTGAAATCGACTTAGAAACTATAGTAGAAGATGTATTTGGTGCAAGGTGCATCATTTTTGCTCCAGCATCTTGGTGTTGACCTTTACCAGCGATAGCGATTGAAAGTGTCATACCACGAGCACCTTCTCCACGAAGGATAACAGCTGGATATTTCATAGTTAGTTTTGAACCGATGTTTCCATCAATCCATTCCATTGTTGCGTTTGCATCACAAACTGCACGCTTTGTAACTAAGTTATACACATTGTTTGCCCAGTTTTGAATAGTTGTGTATCGGCAGTATGCACCATCTTTAATGATAATTTCTACAACTGCACTGTGAAGAGAGTTAGTTGTATAGACTGGTGCTGTACATCCTTCAACATAGTGTACATGTGCATCTTTATCAACAATGATCAATGTACGTTCAAATTGACCCATGTTTTCAGAGTTGATACGGAAGTATGCTTGAAGTGGAGTATCCACTTTTATACCAGGTGGTACATATATGAATGATCCACCAGACCAAACTGCTGAGTTCAACGCTGCAAACTTATTGTCAGTTGGAGGAATTACCTTAGCAAAGTGCTCACGGAAAATGTCTTCATTTTCTTTAAGAGCAGTATCTGTATCTTTGAATACGATTCCTAGTGCTTCAAGATCTTCCTTCATGTTGTGATAAACAACCTCTGATTCGTATTGAGCAGAAACACCAGCAAGGTATTTTTGTTCTGCTTCAGGAATACCTAATTTATCGAAAGTTGCTTTGATTTCTTCTGGAACTTCATCCCATGATTTTTGAGATTTCTCAGAAGGCTTAACATAATACGTAATCTCGTCAAAGTTTAGGGATTTTAAATCTCCACCCCACTGTGGCATTGGCATGTTATAGAAATGCTCTAATGACTTAAGACGGAAGTCTAACATCCATTGAGGTTCATTTTTCATACGAGAGATTTCTTCAACAATCTCTTTCGTTAATCCACGCTTTGAACGGAAAATAGAGACATCTTTATCTGCGAAGCCATATTTATAATCGCCGATTTCAGGCATTTTTTTAGCCATTCTACTTTCACTCCATTCCAATGTGAGTTTCTACGCTATACACAGATAACGCTTCCCACTCACAACTATTTTTGTTCTTCTTGTATTCCCTTCTCCATTGCTTTCCAAGCCAATGTAGCACATTTAATTCGTGCTGGGAACTTTGATACACCTTGAAGTGCTTCAATATCACCTAAATCGATACTATCATCGTATTCTTTGCCGAGCATCATATCTGAGAATATTTTAGAAAGCTTAATTGCTTCCTCATAACTCTTCCCTTTTATGGCCTGTGTCATCATGGAAGCAGATGACATAGAGATAGAACATCCTTCACCGTCAAACTTCGCATCGACCACTTTTCCCTCATCTACCTTAAGAGTTAGGCGTATACGGTCTCCGCAGGTCGGGTTATTCATATCCACGGTTAAAGATCCATCTTGAATAACACCACGGTTTCTTGGTTTCTTATAATGATCCATAATTACTTGGCGATACAACGTATCAAGATTAATGTTAGAATCCATTGCTGAAATACTCCTTTGTTTTAATGAGTCCTTCAACTAGTTTATCAATTTCATCCTCAGTATTATAGAGGTAAAAACTTGCACGAGCAGTTGCTGATACTTTTAACCACTTCATAAGAGGTTGTGCACAGTGATGTCCTGCTCTAACAGCAATACCTTCTGCGTCTAATACAGTCGCTACATCATGAGGATGCACGTCTTCTATATTGAATGTTACTAGACCAGCACGATGCTTTGGTCCGTAAGCCGTAAAACCATCAATTTGTGATAAACGGTTCATTGCATAGTCCACTAACTTATGTTCATGTTCGGCAATGTTATCAAGTCCTACTTCTTCTAAAAAGTCGATTGCTGCTCCTAAACCAATAGCACCAGCGATGATTGGAGTTCCCGCTTCAAACTTCCAAGGAAGCTCTTTCCAAGTTGATTCATACAAACCAACAAAGTCAATCATTTCTCCGCCAGTTTCCACTGGTTCCATTTTTTCAAGCAATGCCTTTTTACCATATAAAACACCGATACCAGTAGGTCCGCACATTTTATGTCCTGAAAATGCAAGGAAATCACAATCTAGATCTTTAACATCTATCTTCATATGTGGAGCAGCCTGGGCACCATCGACTACCATAATCGCACCTTTACGATGGGCAATCTCAGTTATCTCTTTAATTGGATTAATTGCTCCTAAAACGTTGGATACCATCATTACAGAAACAATTTTTGTTTGTTCAGTAACGGTAGCTTCGACGTCCGTAAGGTCAATTGAACCATCCTCTTGTAGAGGGATATATTTAAGAGTTGCACCTGTTTGTTTTGCGATTTGTTGCCAAGGGATAATATTCGCATGATGCTCCATATATGTGATGACGATTTCGTCGCCTTCTTGGAGATTATCTCGTCCATAGCTTGCTGCTACCATATTTAAAGCGGTTGTTGTTCCCCTTGTGAAAATTACTTCTTGAATAGAAGAAGCATTTATAAACTTTCTTACTTTTTCACGAGCATTTTCGTAACCATCTGTTGCTCTAGTACCAAGTGTGTGAACACCACGATGAACGTTTGAATTATACTCTCTGTAATAGCGGTCTACCGCTTCAATTACAGGAAGTGGTTTTTGGGAAGTTGCCGCACTGTCTAAATAGACAAGGGGCTTCCCATTAACCTCTTGGTCCAAAATTGGGAACATGCTACGAATATCTTGGATATTCATTATCTTACTTTCCTTTCAATTACCTCTACAAGCTGCTTCTTAACTCCCTCGATTGGAAGCTCCTTAACAACTGGAGCAAGGAATCCATGAATAACTAAGCGTTCTGCTTCAGTCTTAGAAATACCACGGCTCATTAGATAATATAATTGAATTGGATCTACACGGCCAACAGATGCAGCATGACCAGCTGTTACATCGTCTTCATCAATTAAAAGAATAGGGTTTGCATCTCCACGAGCTTTTTCGCTTAGCATTAATACTCTTGATTCCTGCTCTGCATTTGACTTAGTGGCACCGTGTTCGATCTTCCCAATACCATTAAAAATAGAACTTGCGCTATCCTTCATTACACCATGTTTTAATATATAGCCCTCAGAGTGCTTACCATGGTGAATAACACTTGTTGTAAAGTTTTGCTTTTGCTCTCCGCGACCAACTACAACAGATTTAGTATCTCCGAATGAACCGTCGCCAACTAGATGTGTAATGTTTTCAGAGATTGTATCTCCGTCATTCATTAATCCTAAAGCCCATTCAATTTTACTGTCACGACCAATAACTCCCCTGCGGTTCACATACGTTGTAATACCTTTTGCTAATGTATCAACAGCTCCGTACGTTACTTTTGCATTCGTTTGAGCAATTACCTCAGAGATAATATTTGCTACAGTGTTTGCAGTTTCATTTGTTGAGAAGTAGTTCTCTACATAGGTAACAGAACTATTGTCTTCAGCTACAACTAAAACATGATTAAAAATTGCAACTTCTGGATTATCATGAATGTATACAGCTTGAAGTGGAATTTTCACTTCTACATTTTTAGGTACGTACACAAACGCACCGCCATTTACAAGTGCTGCGTGATAAGCAGTAAGGCGATGTTCATCAACCTTAACGCCATCCTTCATGAAATACTTTTGAACAAGGTCACTATGTTCACGAGCAGCAGTATGAATATCAGTAAAAATAACACCACTTGCTTTTGCTTCTTCTGATAAAGAAATATAAGCAGGCGTATTATTACGTTGGATGTATATGTTTTTCTCTTCTTCGATATTTACAAGAGATTTAATTTCTTCTGGTAATTCGTCAATTGAATTGTATGGAGCACTTTCCACAACATGATTAGGGAATTGGAAAAAGTTCCAGTTATCAATTTTGGTTTTGTCAGGCTTTGGCATTGGAAGATCTTCTGCTTTTTCAAGAGCTTGTAAGCGAAGTTCCTGTAACCAGCTTGGTTCACCAAGTTTCGACGAAAAACCTCTGACATAATCTTGATCAAATGGTAATTTCGTATCTATTGTCATATTAATCCTCCTAACGCTTACGCTTCTTGACCTACAGTTTCATCTTCAATTCCTAGTTCCTGTTTAATCCAGTCGTATCCTTCTGCTTCTAGACGTTGTGCTAGTTCTGGACCACCAGATTTAACTACACGTCCTTGCATCATTACATGTACTTTGTCAGGTGTAATATAGTTAAGTAAACGTTGGTAGTGAGTAATGATTAAGCAACCAAACTCTTCGCCGCGCAATTCATTAATTCCTTTTGAAACAACCTTTAGAGCATCGATATCAAGACCTGAGTCGATTTCATCAAGAATTGCAATTTTTGGTTGTAACATCATTAATTGAAGAATTTCATTACGCTTCTTTTCTCCACCTGAAAACCCTTCGTTTAGATAACGTTGAGCCATATCTGGGTCCATTTCTAAGAATTCCATATTCTTATCCATTGTGCGGATGAATTTCATTAAAGATATTTCATCGCCTTCTTCACGTCTTGCATTAATTGCTGAACGTAGGAAGTCTGCGTTTGTTACTCCACTAATTTCACTTGGGTATTGCATTGCTAGGAAAAGACCAGCACGAGCACGCTCATCAACTTCCATTTCTAATACATCTTCACCATCTAATGTAATGCTACCGCTTGTTACTTCATATTTCGGGTGACCCATGATTGCAGATGATAATGTTGATTTACCTGTACCGTTTGGTCCCATGATTGCGTGAATTTCTCCACCTTTAATTTCAAGGTTTACACCTTTTAAAATCTCCTTGCCATCAATCTCAACATGAAGATCTTTAATAACTAATGTTGATCCTGCCATTACTACTACCTCCATTAGACAAAAAAAATTTTTGTATTGTTTTTGTATTGATATAGAAACCCGGTAATTGCCAAAGCAAAAACAAAGTCTCAGATAATGCGTTTAAGAGAGAAAATAACCTCTTATTCGCCAAATAAAGTCAAAGCTTTATTCTCATTCTATTCTCATTACAATCTTATAACAAATTAAAAGTGATATCAACCTTTACAACTTGTGTATGCTAATTGATTTTTTTATTTTTGCATTATCAATTAAAAGTCCTGTATTCTGCAAAATATGTTTCGTTGCGACAAAAAACTGTTTTATCATTCTCAGGTAAGCCATAGTAATGAAACCTATGTAACTAAGACACATAACCATGGGCTTATTTTTCACATAATAAATGAAAACATTCTATAATATATGGTGAGGGAGGAGTTTCCTCGATACACTGATTATGATTCGATGATTGCTGGTCGTTCTAGAAAACTAATTTCCTTATTACTCAAAATGATGTTCTTACATTAATACGAAAAACCAGTGTATGGTGGACACTGGTTTTGAAAGTACAATATATGATTAAACGTGTAATCTTCGATCATATTCAGCGACTATCATTCTTCCCTTTTGGTATTCCTTTTCCCTTTTCAACTCGACCCTTAAACGTTCCTTAAATTTACGACTGTAAGTCTCATAGCCAATCCCATGAGCCTGATGCATTGCCTTTTCCATCTCCGTCGTATAATTCAAGTGTATTCGACTGATAATGAACCAATCCCTTCGTTTTTTCGGCTTTTTTGTTAGCACAATTAAAATAATAACAGGTACCCAAAAATACCTCAAAGTCAGTAATCAGGGATAATCGGGTCTCCTAATTCATTTTGAATAATAATGATGACCTTACAATAATGATTGTTAAAATACCTTATAAATTCTAGTGAATACTTAGGTTTAATCTAGATATAAAAAGTTCGTGTGGATCTCATGGTGGATTTCTTCTGCTGCTGGGGGGGGCTTTAAAACTCAACTGTGAATGACCTCATGTTGTCCTTTTACTTCATGAGGGCTTTCATCTCCTCTATGAGTGACCTCGGGCTGCTCCTTTTACTTCATGAGGGCTTTCTTCTCTTCTATGAGTGACCTCATGTTGTCTTTTTACTTTATGAGGGCTTTCATCTCCTCTATGAGTGACCTCGGGCTGCTCTTTTTACTTAGTGAGGGTACTAAAATACAATGAGTACCCTCATAAGAGACTAAAAAAAGAGAAGCTAGTAATAAGCTTCTCTTCACATAATTTATTCAACTGTAATTACAGCACCCGCATATTCTTCTTTGATGAACTGTTTAATTTCATCTGATTTTAAAACTTCTACTAATGCTTTTATTTCTTCGCGTTCTTCATCGCCTTTATTAATTACAATTAGGTTTGCAGGTACAACATCATCGCCTTCAAATGCAATACCATCTTCAGCAATGTTTACTCCGCCTTCAAGTGCATAGTTTGTATTGATAACAACTGCGTCACCTTCACCATTTTCAAAAGAAGATGCTAGTAATTTCGCTTCAATTAAAGTAGAAAAATCAAGATTTTTCGGATTATCAACGATGTCTTCCACTCTCGCTTGGTCTCCTACACCTTCTTTAAGAGTAATAATGCCTTCTCTTTCAAAAATTGGTAAGATACGACCGTGGTCACTAAATGAATTACTCATAATAATTTTCGCGCCATCAGGTAGCTCGTTTAAATTGTTAAATTCCTTTGAGTAAATACCAATTGGTTCTTTGTGAATTTCACCAACACTAACAAAATCAAAGTCTGGGTTATCTTCCATTTGTAATGCTAAATAACCTGGCGTTTGGAAATAGTTTGCATCGATTTCTTTTTCGTGTAAAGCAACATTAGGTAAAATATAATCAGTAAAAACTTCTATCTCAAGGTCAATTCCCTTTTCCTTTAAAAGCTCTTTTGCTTTTTCTAATACTTCAGCATGTGGAACTGCAGATGCGCCAACTACCAACTTTTTATTTTCGTTCGTTCCTTCTGTTCCTTGTTCTCCTGCTTCATCATTTCCACCGCAAGCAGCTAGAGTTAATGATAATAAACCAACTAATAATAGTAAAAACCACTTTTTCATGTTAGTACTCCTCCTGTTATCTCTTGTCTGTATATTTTGTAAAGAAATCACCCAAAAATTGAATGATGAATACCAAGATTACGATTGCTACTGTAGCAATAAAAGTAATGATAGGTTTATTTCCTTGGAACCCATAAAGATAAGCAAAATGTCCCAATCCTCCTGCTCCAATAACCCCCGCCATCGCTGTAAAGCTAATTAACGAAATAGCAGTTACAGTAATACCTGAGATAAGTGCAGGTAATGATTCCGGAATTAATACCTTATAGATAATAGTGCTATTAGTAGCTCCCATAGAATGCGATGCTTCAATAACACCTTTATCGATTTCGCGTAGTGCAATTTCTACCATTCTTGCGTAAAAGGGTGCCGCACCAATAATTAAAGATGGAAATGCTGCATTTGGGCCTAACATAGAACCCATGATAATTTTAGTAAACGGAATTAGTAGAACAAGTAAAATAATAAATGGAATTGATCTAAAAATATTTACAATCGCTGATACAAAACCATTTATATAACGATTTTCCCATGCATTTCCTTTATCAGTTAAAAATAAAACCAAGCCTAGAAACAAGCCGATAATAAATGTTGCTACTACTGATATAGATGTCATATATAGTGTTTCAAGCGTTGCTTCCCATAGGTCGTCCCATTTTAACTTTTCCAGGTCTTCCACTTGTTTTTCCCATTTAAAGAGTTCATATAACTTCTCAAGCATTTTCGATCACCTCGACTTCTACCTGCTGTTGACGAATGTAATCGATTGACGAATTCACTTCATTCATCTCACCATCAATATGAATAAACAAAGTCCCATATGAACCGCTTTGTGTTTGAGAAATCTTCCCCTGCAGAATGTTAACTTCAATATTGAAATCACGGATTAAACGTGTAATTAATGGTGTTTCAGCAGTTTCGCCAACAAAAGTTAATTGAATAACCCGTCCGTTAGGATACTGATGTAACAAGTGTTCAATCGTTTCTTTTGTTTCCTCTGGCTCTGTTACCTGTTGAACAAAACGTTTTGTAATGTTAGCCTGAGGTTTTTTAAACACATCAAGTACCTTCCCTTGTTCAACAAATCTGCCTTCCTCCATTACAGCGACCCGATGGCAAATTTTACGTATAACATGCATTTCATGCGTGATTAATACAATCGTTAACCCTAATCGCTCATTAATATCCACGAGCAGGTCAAGTATTGAGTCAGTTGTTTGTGGGTCTAGAGCAGAAGTAGCTTCATCACAAAGTAAAACCTTTGGATTATTTGCAAGTGCACGAGCGATACCGACTCTTTGCTTCTGTCCTCCACTAAGTTGTGAAGGATATGCATCTTCTCTTCCTTCTAAGCCTACTAATTTAATGAGTTCGGAAACTCTTTTATCTCGTTCGGTTTTGGGAACCTTTGAAATCTCAAGTGGAAATGATATGTTTTCTCTCACAGTTCTCGACCAAAGTAAATTGAAATGCTGGAAGATCATACTAATTTCTTTCCGTGCATTTTGAAGATTCTTCCCCTTAATAGAGGTTATATCATGTCCCGCAACTGTAATTGTTCCTTCGGTTGGTGTTTCAAGTCCGTTCAGTAAGCGAATTAAGGAACTTTTACCTGCACCACTATAACCGATTATGCCAAATATTTCGCCTTCATTAATTTGCAAATTGATATTATTCACAGCTGTTACTGAATTATTCTTTGAGTTATAGACTTTTTTAACATTTGTTAGTGATATCACGTTTGTCACACCTTCTATTCAGAAAAAACTAAGCTTAGTTTATGTAAATAACTGATAAAGTAAACTCCCGCCATTATAATCCGGTTACCTTTATTTACAATTAGGGTGTCAGCCTGTCTTTTCAGCTACTTTACTAAAACAAAAATACCTTTCTGCAAAAGAGCAGAAAGGCATAGATATCTAAATAACCTTCCTCTCATCTCTCAAAGCATAAGCTTTGTGTGAATTGGCACCTTTTCAACGGACGTTGACGGTTGCTGGGTTTCATAGGGCACTTCCCTCCACCACTCTAAATAAGAGTCACATTTATATATTCACTTTTTCATTATGTTGCTATAGCGACATTTGTGATTTTATCATTAGCAAAAAAAGGTGTCAACAAATTTTTTTCTCAAAAAGAAACTACACAGTAGGTACAGATTTTTTCGACGTTGTTCCATTTGCTACTTCAATTGCTTGTTCTAAATCTTCAAGTATATCCTCTATATTTTCAATTCCTACAGATAATCGAACCAAATCCTCAGTTACACCTGATGCTTTTAGATCTTCTGGTCCAAGTTGTTGATGCGTTGTACTTGCAGGATGAATAATTAAACTCTTTGCATCTCCTACATTGGCTACATGTGACCATAATTCAACACTATTTATTAGCTTTTGACCAGCCTCTCTTCCACCTTTGATGCCAAAGACTACAACAGCGCCGGCCCCTTTTGATAAATATTTGTCTGCTAATTGCTTGTTCGGATGATTTTCTTCTCCAGGATATAGTACCCACTCAACGCCTGGATGATCTTTTAAATAAGTGACAACCTTTTTTGTATTTTCAATATGTTCTTTCATTCGAACATGTAAGGTTTCGAGTCCCAAATTAAATTGGAAAGCATTAAATGGGCTTATTGATGGCCCAAGATCACGTAGAAGCTGAACCCTGGCTTTTATAATATAAGCGACAGGTCCAAGTGCCTCGGCATAAACTAAATTATTATAGCTCGGATCAGGGGTTGTGAAACCTGGGAATTTAGGTGAATTCCAATCAAAATTACCACCATCTACGATGATCCCACCTAATGTCGTTCCATTACCTAGCAACCATTTCGTTGCAGAATGGATGACAATATCTGCTCCGTGTTCGATAGGTCTGCAGAGATAAGGAGTTGCAAAGGTGTTGTCAATTAAAAGTGGAATCCCTGCTTCATGCGCAATATTCGCTACTGACTCAATATCAAGAACATCTAAACTTGGATTACCAATTGTTTCTGCAAATACAGCCTTTGTATTAGGAGTAATTGCTTGACGGAAATTTTCTGGATTTGAAGGGTCTACAAATGTTGTTTTTATTCCATATTTAGGAAGTGTATTTGCGAATAGGTTATATGTACCCCCATATAGTGTTGATGCTGATACAATCTCGTCCCCAGCACCCGCAATATTTAGAATAGCAGTTGTTATAGCTGCCATTCCACTTGCAACTGCTAATGCACCAACTCCGCCCTCTAATTGAGCAACTCTTTCTTCAAAAACTGTCACTGTTGGATTATGGATGCGAGTATATATATATCCATTTTCTTTTAAACCAAATAGGTTTGCGGCATGTTCTGTATTATTAAATTTATAAGCATTTGATTGATAAATCGGAACCGCTCTCGCTCCCGTAACAGGATCTGCTACAAGACCACCGTGAATAGCTACCGTTTCTGGTCTATACTTTTTTTGATTTTCACTCATTACGAATCTCTCCCTTAAAATGAATTTAATTGCGGATTACGAGTAAAATCTATGAAGGTTTGTTCCGCTTTATTGAAAACATAAGATCTTTCTTCAAGAATGAAAGACCTAGTTTACTTCCTACCATACTAAAAAACCCTCTTCAGATAAGAAGAGGGTTAATTTACATTTATCTCTTCTTATCTTTCAGACAAATGCATGTCTGCTGGATTTAGCACCGTGTTTCATAACCGGTTGCTGGGCTTCATAGGGCCATTCCCTCTGCCACTCTCGATAAGACTTTAGTATATTAAATTAGAGACGCTTTAAATAATTGAATATAGTTGAATGTTAATACTTTTTAATTAATAAGTCAACTAAAAATTAAAATAATTTACTCTATTCTAATTTCTACACAGATCCTATTAAATCTATATGTTTACGCGCGGAAAACCAATTAGAAAACTTAGCCTACTGCATATATAGGTTATGAGAATGAGAGTATTATTCGTCAAACAAAAAGGAACAAACTAGTACCACTAACCAGCACCAGTTTGTTCCTATCTCCAAATAAATTATGAAATCTTCGCCATTGTTTTCTTATTAACTTGATCTATCGGGTTTCGACTAAATACGAGTAAAAAGTATAGTGAGCCAAATAGATACAATATAGCTGTAATTGTAAATACATAAGCATAACCCCAATATGAACCATATAACATCACGATAGATGTCGATACAGGTCCCATAAACGCCCATCCAAGAGAAAATACCATTTGGTTGACCGAGTTTGCTAGACCTTTCATCGAATCATTAACTCTTCCCATAACTAAAGATGCTTGTATTGGATTTCCAGCATTCATCAATGCTTGCCTGAATAAGAAACCTATTGCTGCGATATAAATGTTTTCTGTATAACCAGTTAATAGTAAAAACGGAAGTGAAGAGAGTTGAAGATATACAACAGCACGAACTTCGCCGACTCTTTTAACAATAGCTGGACCAATAATCATCGCAATTGCAGTTGCGGCTTGCCCTAAGGATAAAATGATACCAATAATTGAGTTGCTTGCCAGGAAACGATCGGCGAAATACAAATTCAGATAAGGAATTACTAAGCCTGAACCAAAACCTATAATCATTTGAGCAAATGCAAACATGGCAATGATTTTAATTTGTGATGAATTTGCACGTAGTTTTTGACCCAACGTTTGCACCTTTTTTACAATAGGTTTTTCTCTAGTTACTTCACTCATTTTAAAGATTGGCAGAACTCCTGCTACATAAATAATAACGGCCAACAGTAAAGTAAGCCTAATACTCCATAACCCACTTAAATTAAACACATATAGAAACGTATCAGTAAGGACTCCACCTGAGATATTCCCTATTACTTGGGCAACCATCATAATTGCAGAATGAAAACTAAAAAGATGTACCCTTTGAGCAGCAGTAGAGTTTTCTGCAAGCCATGGTATTCCTGAAACCTGAATAAACGCAGTAGATAGTCCTGTTAAGAAAGCAGTTGCAATTAACAATTGCTCTATTTCTAATATACTTCGAGTAAGTAGAGCGAAAGACGATATAGCAACACCTAAGATCATAATTTTCTTTCTACCTAATTTATCACTCATAATACCCGCTGGTACAAGAATGATCGCTGAGGCTAAGGCTGTCATTGCAATAATGGTGCCATTTGTTTGCTCTGAATATCCTAATTCTCTTACATAAAAGTTATAAATTATTGTAAAGATTCCCATTCCAATTTGCGTTAGAACTGTTGCTATAATGAATAATTTAATATTCTTGTTATACGATTTGTATTGTTTCTTCCAATCGTTAAATAAGTTCATATACGTGTGTACACCTCGAATGATATTTCGACTCCCTAAATATCATACAACTTTTCGGAAAAAATGCAATATAAAAACATCGTCAATCCTTTGACGATGTTTATTGATTTGATAATAAATCAAGTAAATATGGTACAGAATGAAACGCATAAATTTTTTTGTCTATCTGAACTTTTTCAAATATTAGTAAACATGGCACACTCTCAATTTCCCATTCAATTGCTTTCTTTGGTAAATAGTTTAAGTCACTTTTTCCAATTGCAAGGGTTGGTACCAATTCCGTTGTTACTTGTAACATTTTTGAGGCTACCTGACATGTCCCGCACATTGGTGTATAGAGATATAAGCAAAATTTATCATTTTCCGCAATAGCACTTTCTATTTCCTTTTCAATTAAATCCTTCATTGTACAATACAACCTTTACTAAATTATCATTTCTAGTATTGTAACATCAACCCTTCAAGTCATAAAGAAACACGCACTAAAAAACATATATTTTTTGTGAGTGGTGTATGGATTATTTCTAGAGTAAAAACTCTGCATGTACATCAATATTTGCTGCTAACAGGACTGTTGCAATATGTTGTTCTGGAGCAGTAGCTACTTCTCGATACGTTTTATCAATAAACAAGTGCCTTGCTTCTGGAAATTCCCGTTTAAATTGTTTCCGAAGCTTTTCTCCTGCATTATCCGCATCGACAAGGATGTAAACATCTTTGTTGAAAAGGTGCTCAATCAATTCATCTAATTTTGAAATGCTAATTGTACCGTTCGTACAGATTATTTCAATAGGTTCATTTATAACCGTCTCAACCTTCTTTTTATCAGATTTCCCCTCTACAATAAGAACCTTCTCTATATCATCCAAAGCCACAATTCATCACCTAGTTTCAAGTGTGGAATTTCTAATGTATACAATGTATATTCTATGTCTACTGCTGCTTTTCCTTCATTTTATCAATCACCGTTGTTTTTGGTGATACAATAAATAGTCGATGTGAAAAAAAGGCAGTGGGATTTCCACTACCTTAACACCAGCCGTTTTCATCATCACAATCTACATATTTTTGATCAGGGCTAGTTGTTACATCAGCATAAGTGAAAATTTTATTTTCCTCTTGCTCATAACCCTGTTTCAACTCATACTGAGCTCCACTATTTGTAAAGGATATCTTACCAATAGGTTCTTGTTCAACAAACAAGTCCATTTCGTTATTCCCTAATTTGCCTACTACTCTGTCTGTGATGTCGATTCTTGATTGTTTCAATACCATTCTAAACATCCTTCCTTCGGTATTTAGTAATAGGTTAACCAGAATGGCTGAATCTTATCAAAGGCCAGTTTGCCGTAGGTCAACAAAAAAGAACCTACTAAAGGAAATACCCCTTAATAGGTTCTTGTTATTATTAGTCTTCATTTACCATTTCTTCATATTGTTCAGCAGTCATGAGGTTTTCTACATCGCTTGCATTTGCTGGCTCAACAACAATCATCCAAGCCTTTTCATATGGAGATTCATTTACGTACTCTGGATTGTCATCCAAATCTTCGTTTACGGCTACTACTTTTCCACTGATTGGTGCATAAAGTTCGGAAACAGTTTTTACAGATTCAACACTACCAAATGGCTCATCTGCTTGAATTTCATCTCCAACCTCTGGTAATTCAACGAATACGATATCGCCTAATTCAGATTGCGCGAAGTCAGTAATCCCAATGCGAACATTGTCTCCTTCTACTTTTACCCATTCATGTTCTTCAGTATAGCGTAACTCTTTAGGTAAATTCATTCGTATAACCTCCACAAAATAGTATTTTATTGGTTCATTTTCATGTTTTAAAAAATGATATGTAAAAGACTGATAGTCTTCCATCCGGATTAGTTGGTCCAGGTCTCTTCGAATTGCTTTTCATTAAAACCAACCGTAACCTTCGTACCATCGGTTACAAGTGGGCGTTTAATTAACATACCATCAGAAGCCAGAAGCGAAAGTAATTCATCTTCAGTTGCACTGTTTATTTTGTCTTTCACACCTAATTCGCGATATTTTTGGCCACTGGTGTTAAAGAACTTTTTTAATTCCAATCCACTACTCTTATACATTTCTTCTAACTGTTCTTTAGATGGTGGATTTTCAACGATATGTATATCTTCGAATGTAAGTTGATGTTCTTCCAACCACTTCTTAGCTTTTCGACATGTTCCACACTTTGGATACCAGTAAAACATCAATGCCATCATTATCACCACCTATACTAAAAAAGCATGCTATTCCAGATAACTACAGAAATAGATATTTCCCCTTACTTCACCTGATATTCTACCATACCACGATTTGAAAGAAAACTTTTAGAATCCTTTGTTACAATTCGACTTTTTTCTTTCGTTTCCTGCTAGATTTTTTTAAAAAATAAACGAGTAGTTTGTGAACCTATGTCAAAAGAAAAAGCCCCTTACAGTAGGAGCTTTTCCTGTATTTTGCTAATTAAACAGTATACTTTTCTGCATCTATAAGTGTTGCAGCGATTTCACGTTTCTTAGCAATTACATTTATTGGAGTGTGGCGAGTTAATTTACGTAGTGCTGAAGTCATCATACGTAAAGTATCTCCTTCCTCAACTGCAACAAGTGTTTCTTTTGCATGTGCTTCGATTTCATTGAATGCTTCTTGAACAAATACTTGTGTGTAAAGAACTTTTTGTTTGTTCTTTTCTTCACCAGATTTGTTGATCGCCTTTTCTGCACGTAGAACTGCAGATTCCATAGCATAGATATTTGCTGCAATGTCAGCGATATTCGCAAGTATTTCTTGTTCTTTTTCTAATTTAGGGCCGAATTTTTGTGCTGCTAAACCAGCAATCATTAATCCAACCTTCTTAGCATTACGAACTAGATATTTCTCTTGCTCAAGTACGCCATCGCCAACTTCTTCCGGCATAAGCATCATTAATTCTTCTTGAAGTTGTGCTGCTTTTTGAAGTAAAGGAAGCTCACCTTTTAATGCTTTACGAAGGAATGTTCCAGGCACTAATAAACGGTTAATTTCGTTTGTTCCTTCAAAAATACGGTTAATACGTGAATCACGGTATGCTCTTTCGATATCATATTCTTGCATGAAGCCATATCCACCGTGAATTTGTACACCTTCATCTACAACATAATCTAGCACTTCAGTATTGAAGAATTTGTTGATAGAACATTCAATTGCATATTCAGCAATTAATTTAGCTACTTCTTTACCGTTATTTACTTCTTCTTCAGATAATTGACCCATACGGTCTTCAAAATATCCTACAGTACGATACACACTTGATTCAGCAGCATAAATTTTAGTAGCCATGTTAGCTAGTTTTTCTTGAATAAGTGAGAATTTAGAAATAGGTTGTTTAAATTGTTGACGTTGGTTTGCATATTTTACAGCTAATTCAAATGCGCTCTTAGAACCACCAACAACACCTACTCCAAGCTTATAACGACCGATATTTAAGATGTTAAATGCAATTACATGCCCTCTACCAACTTCACCAAGTAGGTTTTCTTTAGGTACAACTGCATCTTCTAAAATTAAAGTACGAGTTGAAGAGCCTTTAATACCCATTTTCTTCTCTTCTGCACCAGTAGAAACACCTGGATAACTGCGCTCAACGATAAATGCTGAGAAATGTTCACCATCAATTTTTGCGTATACTACAAATACATCAGCAAAACCGGCATTTGTAATCCACTGTTTTTCACCATTTAATACATAGTGAGTTCCTTCTGCATTAAGTTTAGCAGTTGTCTTTGCACCAAGTGCATCAGATCCTGAACCTGGCTCAGTTAATGCATAAGCAGCTAATAATTCACCAGAAGCAAGGCCTGGTAAATATTTTTGCTTTTGCTCTTCATTTCCGAATAATACGATAGGTAATGAACCAATACCAACGTGCGCACCATGTGAAAGTGAGAAACCACCGGCTTTTGCCATTTTTTCAGTAATTAATGCTGAACTTACTTTATCTAAACCTAAACCGCCGTACTCTTCAGGAACATCAGCACCTAATAAGCCTAGTTCACCGGCTTCTTTTAAAAGCTTAACTGTGCGGTCAAATTCATGGTTTTCAATATGCTCAATTTGAGGTAAAACTTCATTTTCAATGAAATCCTCTGTTGTTTTTGCAATCATTTTATGCTCATCTGTGTAATCCTCTGGTGTAAAAATACGATCCGCTTCAATATCTTCGATTAAGAAGCCTCCACCTAATACTACCTTTTCAGTTGCATTTGACATTTTGTTTCCTCCCTAAAAGTATATTTACACAAAGGCCAATCCAAATGGATTAGCCATGTTTAGTTAATGTTAAAGATTAAGCTAATAATTCAAATACTCCAGCAGCACCCATGCCGCCACCGATACACATTGTTACAACACCAAATTGAACTTCGCGGCGTTTCATCTCGTGCATTAATGTTAGTGTTAATTTTGCTCCAGAGCATCCCAGTGGATGTCCTAGTGCAATTGCTCCACCATTTACGTTAACCTTTTCTTCATCAAGTCCTAATTCACGAATAACTTGAATAGATTGAGACGCAAATGCTTCGTTAAGTTCGAATAAGCCAATATCTGATAGCTCTAGTCCAGCTAGTTTAAGAGCTTTAGGGATTGCCGCAACTGGGCCAATTCCCATTACTTCTGGTGGTACTCCCGCAACTGCAAAAGATCTGAATTTAACAAAAGGAGTTAACCCTAAGCTAACAGCTTTTTCACGATCCATTACCATTACTGCTGCTGCCCCATCACTTGTTTGTGACGAGTTACCTGCTGTTACAGAACCAGTTACAGAAAATGCTGGTCTAAGCTTTGCTAGTACTTCAGAACTTGTTCCTTCACGGACACCTTCGTCTTGTGAAAATTGCACCTTTTTCTCAACCAATTTATTATTAGCCCCAACAGAACGCAGTGTCACGTCAACTGGAACGATTTCATCTACGAATCTACCAGCTTTTATTGCAGCAGCAGCACGTTGATGACTTCTTACCGCAAAAGCATCTTGCTCCTCACGACTAACACCGTATTTTACAGCTACTTGCTCTGCAGTATGACCCATTCCCATGTAATATTCAGGTGCAGTTTCTGCAAGCGTAACGTTTGGTCGTACAACATGACCCATCATTGGAACCATACTCATTGATTCTGCTCCACCTGCAATAGCTGTATCAGAATGACCAAGCATAATCTTTTCAGCTGCGTAAGCGATAGATTGTAGACCAGACGAGCAATAACGGTTGATAGTGATTGCTGGTACTGTATGTGGAAGGCCAGCAAGTGCGCCTATATTACGTGCCATATTTAATCCTTGCTCAGCTTCTGGCATTGCACACCCAATTATTAGATCATCGATATTACCTTCATAGTTACCTGCACGCTTTAATGTTTCCTTAACAACTAGTGCTCCTAAATCATCAGGACGCACATTTGCCAGGGTACCTTTTTTGGCTTTTCCAACCGGGGTTCTTGCACCCGCTACTATGACTGCTTCTCTCACAAAATTCCCCCCATTTCAATTTTCGAGGAGACGCTGTTTCAATCTCCTCATCTATTAAGTTTAACGTCCTAGTTGTCTAGTACCGGCTCGCAGCGCCTAGCGAGACTTCCCTCACCCTCCGTACGATAAGTCAACATCGACTCATTTCATTCGTCGTGTTTCCTTTATCTCCTACAGGTTCAGTCCAGTCCGTACGTCGCTAAACGCTCGCCTACACTTTTCTAGTTAGTTACGTAATGGTTTTCCTTTTACTAGCATGTGCTGCATTCTTTGCTGTGTTTTTGGTTCTCCAACAAGGCTTAGGAATGCTTCACGCTCTAAATCAAGTAAGTATTGTTCGTCAACTTCAGTTCCATAAGGTACATTTCCACCAGCAATAACCCATGCAAGCTTCTTAGCAATCTTTAAATCATGCTCAGAAATATAACCTGAGTACTTCATTGCTTGTGCTCCTAATAATAAAGTTGCATAACCTGTTTCCCCAACAACAGGTACCTTTTTACGGGCTGGAGCTTTATAGCCTTGTGCAGATAAAGCAAGAACTGATTGCTTTGCATCATAAATTAGGTGATCACCATTGAAACTTACACCGTCATCTTTTGATAAGAAGTTATTTGTACGTGCTTCTTCAGCTGAAGTAGAAACCTTCGCCATTGCAATTGTTTCAAATACCTTATTTGCTACATTTTGAAGATTTACCTCAACACCGTTTGGTAATCCTTGGAGATGATTGATATAAAGTTCTTTATTACCTCCACCACCAGGAATTACACCAACACCAACTTCTACTAGACCCATGTATGTTTCGCTAGAAGCCTGCACCCTTGCAGCAGGTAAACAGATTTCTGCTCCTCCTCCAAGTGTCATACCGAATGGTGCTGCAACAACAGGTTTTTCACTGTACTTAACATTCATCATTGCCTGTTGGAATTGGCGAACTACTAAATCGATATCATAGAAGTTGTCATCCTGTGCTTCCATTAAAATCATTGCAAGGTTTGCACCAACACAGAAGTTCTTTGCTTGGTTCCCTATAACTAAACCTTTGTAGTTGCGAGATACTTCTTCTATGGAGTAGTTAATCATTTGGATAATATCAAAACCAATTGCATTGTTTGGTGAAGTGAATTCTAATAGTGCGACATCGTCACCTAAATCTATTAAACTTGCACCACTGTTTTTCTTAATTACACCATTTGTTTCTTTTAAACTCTTAATATGAATATTTTTAGGATTCACAGATAGTGGTTTGTATTCACCGTTATGGTAGTAAGAGACAGAAGCGTTTTCTTTCTTATAGAAAGAAGTATGTCCGTTCGCAAGCATCTCTTTAATCCAATTAGGTACAACAGCTCCCTCTGCTTCCATCTTCTTCACAGAGTTTTCAAGACCAATCGCATCCCAAGTTTCGAAAGGACCTAATTGCCATCCGAAGCCCCATTTCATCGCTTCATCAATAGCCACAATGTCATCTGCAATTTCGCCTAGTAAATCTGCTGAGTATATAAGAGCTGGGCTTGTAATATTCCATAACAGCTGTCCTGCTCGATCATTTGCATATAAAAGCGTTTTAAGTTTATTTGGTAATCCTTTAACCTGTTTTAAGCTTTCAGTTGTAGCAGTTTTAAGTTTTTTACGTTCTTGGTATTCTAGCGTTTCTGGGTTTAATTCCAGGATTTCTTTTCCTTTTTTAAGGAAGAAACCTTGACCAGATTTGCTGCCTAACCAGCCTTTTTCTTGCATTGTTCTCATGAATGTTGGAACATTAAATACTTCTTTTTCTTCGCCTTCAACTTGTTCAAATACGTTATTAGCTACATGGATAAAAGTATCAAGACCAACAACATCTAATGTACGGAAAGTTGCGCTCTTTGGACGACCAATCATTGGACCTGTTACAGAGTCAACCTCACCAACGCTGTATCCTCCTTTAAGCATTTCACGTACAGTTACAAGTAATCCATATGTTCCAATGCGATTCGCAATGAAGTTTGGAGTATCTTTTGCCTCAACGACGCCCTTACCCAGTACATCTTCACCAAATACTTTAATAAATGAGAGCACTTCTGGGCTTGTGTGTTTCGTTGGTATCACTTCTAATAGTTTTAGATAACGAGGTGGATTAAAGAAGTGAGTACCTAAGAAATGCTTTTGGAAATCCTCAGAACGTCCTTCTGCCATTGCTTCTACTGAAATACCAGATGTATTCGAACTTACAATGCTTCCTGGCTTTCTTACTTCATCAATTTGGCTGAATACTTTTTTCTTAATTTCAAGATTTTCAACTACTACTTCAATAATCCAATCAACATCAGAAAGCTTTGACATATCATCTTCAAAATTCCCTGCGGTAATAAGTGAAATATTTTCTTTTGATGTTAGTGGAGCCGGCTTTTGTTTTAATAATTTTTGAAGGGCAGTGTTACTTAGACGATTACGAACTTGCTTATCCTCTAATGTAAACCCTTTCTTTTTTTCGTCTTCTGTTAGTTCACGCGGAACAATATCTAACAGTAAAGTAGGTATTCCAATGTTTGCTAAGTGTGCAGCAATACCTGATCCCATTACCCCTGAACCAAGGACAGCCGCTTTTTTAATGCTTTGGATCATTCACAGTTCCCCCTTTGACCTTTTGAATGAATACTCATTCATTTTCATGCCAAAAAAAATTTCCAATAAGAATGAGTTGTTCCTTATATCTAAATATAAAGCAATATTTAAATTTTCGCAATATATTAGAAGAACAATTTTCCTTTTTCTTTACAGTTCGAATGGAAAGCTTTTTTTCAGGTGACTCTATATGTGTAGTTTGCTGTATTGGGCGTTATTGCCCGTTTATCGTAGTAAAACGGAGGTGATTATAATGGCAAAGGTGGATAAAAACCCTTCAAAAAGAGGCGTTAGTGCTGCCAGTGTAAAGGGGAATGCTGGTCCTGATACAAGAGCAAGAAGTGGCAAAACAACATCGACTAACCAGCAATATGGATCAGAAAACACTGGTGGAGAAGGATAAGGCTATTTAATAGTTGTTCATAAGGAATGGCCTTCAATTTAATTGAGGGCCAATTATATTGTTGGGTTGTGGACCTATCCACTTAATCAAGCATATTATTCTCGTTGGATGACCTTAGACCATCCTTTTAACCTTAGTTGGGCACTCATTGCCTATATGAGTTACCTCGACCCATCTTTTTCACTTTAGTTGGGCACTCATTGCCTGTCAAAAAGAAAAAACGCACCTTAATATATTGATTTATTTGCATACTAAAATTGTTTTATGGAAGGATAATACCTGTACAGAAATAGGCTACTTAGCTCTTCATGCAGTAGCCAACTCATAATGTGATAGGAGGATTAATATGCAGCAGCAACAATCACAACAGCAACCGATGTACACACCTAAGGGTCCTCAAATGTCTGAGACACCCGCGGTTATTACATCAAAAGATTTATTATATTTGACAGATATGATGTCTTGGAATTTAATGGCGCTTAAGAAAGCACATTTTTATGCTGGTCAATGTCATATAGACGAAATTTCTCAGGCACTCGAGAAAGCATGCCAGATGCATGAACGTCACTATAACCAAATTCTACAACACATGCAAAAACATACAGGGCAAGCGCCTCAACCCCCTAGTCAAAACCAAAATCAACAAGGACAACAAATGCAATAGAAAGGAGCATTGTAAATGAACCAACAACAGAACCAAAACCAAGTAAAGAATCCCAAAACAACTGTACCTAAAACTCCTGAAATGAATGATCGTGATTTCGTAAACGATATGTTGGCTACTGAAAAATATATGACTGCGGCTTACAGTACTGCTCTGAACGAGATGAGTCATGATGGGTTATATCAAGATATTCGGGCAATTTTTAATGAAACTCAGGACTGTCAAAGAGAATTATATAATTTAATGTTTAAAAATGGCTGGTATAAGCTTGAAGAAGAAGATACGAAAAAGGTACAGCAAAAGCTTCAGCAGTTTTATAACTACACAACAACACAGTTTCCAAACCATAACCTACAATAGACTAGCTACATAATTAGAAAACTCCGCTATTGTCGAGACTATAGGCAAAAGAGCAGTAGTTGAAGTAACGCATATAAGTAAGTTTATTTACACCATATAAAAAAAGAGATGAAACACCAATGGTGTCTCATCTCTACTTATTTTTCGCACGATGCTCTTCATTTAGTTTTTTGATTTCCGCAATAATCTCTTTAATATTTTCTTTTGCATCGGGATATGTATCGTTCCAGTGCTTTGCTAGTGGCGGCATTGATTTCGAAATATGCATATAGATTGACCAGGCTTTCACTTTTTCTTTTAGCTCAGGGGTGCTTTCTCCTAACAATAATTCAGTATACTTTTCTAGTAATCCATCTAATTGTTCAACTATTTGTTTATCCACTCTCATTCTCCTAACTTATTTCACACAGCCAAGGGGACATGTTTTGCAACGGTCACCTGAATTACTGGTTTTATAGTAAAGACAGCAGGTTTTACGCATTCGTATTTCTTGATCATATTCCGGTCGATATACTTTTTGTCCATAGAAGCGAGTTAAAGGGTTAAAATTCAGAGGACCAAATAATTCCCCATCTGCTTTACTCACAATATACTCATAATCATCCTGAATACGTGCTTTTTTCTCCTCAAATTTTGGATTAGATAGTAAAGATTCATATAACCAAAAGATATAAATTGCAATATTTTCCCATAAAACCTTCTTTGATAGTTTTGATTGCTCAGCAAATTTTATGAGTACCTCATGAATATGCTCGTGAAAAATAGCCCTTATCGTCTCATCTCGCCATTTTTTACGAGAAGTTTGTGGTGCCGGTATAGTATCTAATGTTTGAAGATAAAACTTGGGATTCCAGTACCAAATTTCCTGTTCATTTTCATTCGTTTCTAATGATACATTTGCTAGACTGGAATCCAACCGTTTATTTAAGATTGTCATGGCATATAGGTTAAGGACAGCAAAAAAACCGTACCTTTTCATAAACATGGAAGCAGCTACTCGCTTATCAGGAGCAGCTATCTTCTTTTGAATATTCGTAACATACCTGCTTAAATTAACTTCATCTAATAAATCGCTAACGGGTATCGAGAGATCAGACTCAAATTGTCTATCTATATATCTAAATTCTTTCAATTGCTCTATCTCATTTATCTGGAGGGGTACTAACATCTTTATATCCCTACCTTTTTTTGCAAGATACAACGGCCTTTGCCATGTGGAATACATAATGGTGTTCCAAAAAGAGGATCAATCGTAACCTCACAATTCATATCGAAAACATCTTTTACAAGACTACAATTAACAACATATTCTGGTTTACCTTGAGCATAGATTTGTTTGTCTTTTATGGCAACAATATGGTGAGCATATCGACATGCTAGATTCAAATCATGCAACACCATAATAATTGTTCGCTGTTCTGTTTCGTTTAGCTCAAAAAGAAGATCTAAAATTTCGATTTGATGTGTCATATCAAGATAGGTTGTAGGCTCATCAAGTAAGATAATATCGGTTTCTTGCGCAAGTGTCATGGCAATCCATGCACGCTGACGTTGTCCCCCAGACAATGAATCAACCGCTCGTTCTGCAAACTCAGTCATACCTGTTGCTTCTAATGCGTGATTTACTGCCTTTTCATCTTCTTCCGTCCATTGTTTGAGCCAGTTCTGGTATGGATAACGACCTTGCTTAACTAGTTGAAGTACTGTCAATCCTTCAGGGGCTGTTGGTCCTTGTGGGAGAATTGCCAGCTTGCGGGCGACCTCCTTAGTTGGTAACTTCGCAATCGCATTTCCTTCTAATAGTACAGCTCCTGATTTAGGCTTTAATAATCTCGCTAATGAACGGAGCAGTGTTGATTTTCCACAACCATTACCACCTATTAATACGGTAATTTCACCTTTAGGTATCTCTAGTTTGAGATTATCTATGATAATGGACTCACCATATGAAAGTGTGAGTGCATCTGTCTCTAACGCATTCATTGTAATGCCCCCTTACAAAGTTATATGTACCATCTAGATGCATTTTCTAGTTGTAAATGGTACTTACTTGCACCCTTGCTGTACATTTATTAGCTATTTCTACTTTTGTATAATAAATAGATAAAATACGGTGCACCAATTGCAGCCGTAAATACACCTGCCGGGACCTCTATTGGTGAAAATAGTGTTCTACCAATTAAATCGGCAACCATAACCAACAACCCACCAATTAGAGCAGCTGTAGGTAGTAATGCCCCAAACGCTGAACCAACTAATCGTCTCGCCATATGAGGAGCCATTAATCCAACAAATCCAATTCCACCGGCGAATGCAACTGCACTACCCGTTAGAGCAGTACTCGCTAGTAGCAGTAAAAATCGTTGCCTTTGCACTGCACTACCAACACCTGTTGCCAGTTCTTCCCCTAGTTCCTGAACATTTAAGTTACGCGCCAGGATAAAAGCTAGTAGTAGAAGTACTATAACCACTGGACTTAAGATTTGAACATTTCCCCAAGTAGACCCGTTTACAGATCCTGTTATCCAAATATTTGCCTGGCTCGCTTGATAAATAGGTCCCATGACCATGAAGGTTGTTGTTAGGGCTTGTGCGAGGGCAGACACCCCAATCCCTATTAACACAAGGCGTATAGGTGAAACTCCGTTTTTCCAAGACAGCACATATACTACAATTGCAACAACAGTTGCCCCTATAAATGCTGCAACAGGAAGCCATTTTATACTAACCGTTAAGGCATTACTTGAATTACTAAATATTGTAAGGAACGCAACAACTGCAACCGATGCCCCTCCTGTCAACCCAATAATATCAGGGGAGGCCAGTGGATTTCGGATAATTCCTTGTAAAATACTACCGGCAGCTGCTAATGCCATTCCCACTAAAAAAGCAATTAATATCCTTGGCAAACGAAATTGGGTAACAACCAGTTGTTCCATTTTTGTTCCATACCCAAAAAGTGATTTAATAACAGAGAGTGGACCAATTTTCATATCTCCCATCCCTGTACTTATTAAAAATAAGCCAATTACTAATAGCAAAAGGGTAGTAAATGTTAGTAAGGCTCTTTTATCAATTAGATAAGAAATACTACCTTTTTTTCCTAATCTGAATGTTTTATATTTACTCATGATTTACGAAACCCCCTTCTTGCTACATATATGAAGAAAGGTGTTCCAATTAGTGCTGTCATAACACCTACTGGTACTTCCTCAGGCATTACCACATATCTAGCAGAGATGTCAGCTAATAAAAGTAAAACTCCACCTAGTATCCCGCTATATGGAATTATCCAACGATGGTCATTCCCGACAAGGGAACGAGTGATATGAGGAATAACAATCCCAATAAAACCTATCGGCCCAGCAATCGCAACCGAACCTCCCGCTAAAAGAATAATGACTATTGCTGTTAGTAGTTTAACAGTGCCAGTGCGTTGTCCTAATCCCTTAGCTACATCTTCACCCATTGTTAAAATGTTTATTTTATTTGCTAACAGCAGTGAAAACACCCAGGCTATTCCCAGGTAGGGAATGACGCTTTGCAGTACATCTAGCTTCCTGCCTTGAATGGAACCAGCTAGCCAAAATAGCACTTGATCCAAAGCCATTTCATCAATTACGAGCAAACCTTGTGTGAAGGAAGAAAACATGGCAGCCATAGCAGAACCTGCTAATGTAAGCTTCATTGGTGTTAAACCCTCACGACCTAAGGAGCCAATAAAATAAACGGTGAATGCTGCAACTGCTGCACCTAAAAATGCAATCCATGTAAAGGCTTGTAAGGAAGAAACAGAAAACACTGATACAGCGACTACTATAAAAAATCCTGCACCTGCATTAACACCAAAGATACCCGGTGATGCCAGAGGATTTTTTGTTAATGCTTGCATTAATGTTCCTGCTATTCCTAAACTGGCACCTACAGCTGCTGCAATCAAAGCTCTTGGAAGACGAATTGATTGTATAATAATATGTTCGTTTGAACCATTATAAGCGGTAAAAGTATAGTAAGCTTCTCTCCAGGACGTATCTGTATAACCATATACGATACTTGCACACATACAAATAATTAACACTACTAATCCTAGTATTAAACCTAATAATCTAGATTGATTTGTTTTGAAAACCATTATTTTATAAGTCCCCTTAATAGTGAAACTTTGATAAGTGGAGGTTTTGCACACGCAAAGCCTGTAGATTCTTCTAAGGGTTAAAGCCATAAGAAAACCTTACCTTACCAATCGAGGTGCTAGCATCCGAAATCTCTTACCTAAACAGATTGAAAATCATACGGACGGTTGCACCTGAAACGATGAATACCTTTATAATTACATGTATGACAAGAGTAAAACATGTTTATCTTAGTAATAGAATCTTTGATTACGTAACATTGTTAGCTTTCCACAATTTATTAAGAAAACTCGAATTAGATAAATGTGAACTGCTTTTGCGGTAAATCTGTTAACTACAAAGGAAAAAGCGTTACATATCAATCCTTTAATTCTAGTCTATTTGATAGGAGAATTACTGTCAATGACTATGAAAATCATTATCAATTTAACTTTATTCAGAAATTCCATAAATAGTAATAGTGTGATGAAAAAGAATAATTAATTCTTCGGTGGGCAAAATCCAATCGAATAAAGTTAAAGCCTCTAGCGGATGGCTGTTTGTTAACGTACAATCTCAAAAAAATCTCGGGAGCAAAGACTCCAATGTGAAATTGATTATTGACAGAAATCTTTGTGCACTTTATCATCTAATTGTAAATGAAAATCATTATCAATACATAGGAGGTACAAAATGATCAAAAAGAAAACTCTTTTTACAATGTTATTAGTAGTAGTCTTCTCTCTTGTTCTAGCAGCTTGTGGAGCTGCCGATAATACAGATAAGGACAAAGATGATGTTGTAGAAGAAACCACTGATGGCAATACATATACGATTGAACATGCGATGGGTTCTACACCAATTGAGAAAACTCCTGAAAAAATTGTTATCTTAACCAACGAAGGAACTGAAGCCCTTTTAGCAATGGGGGTAAAGCCTGTTGGGGCAGTTCGTTCATGGATAGGTGATCCTTGGTATGAACATATTGAAGAACAAATGGATGGTGTTGAGGTTGTCGGTGAAGAAAGCAATGTTAATATAGAAGCTATCGCTGCCCTTGAGCCAGATTTAATTATCGGTAACAAAATGCGTCAAGAAAATATTTATGAGCAGTTAAAGGCAATTGCTCCTACTGTCTTTGCGGAAGATTTACGCGGGGACTGGAAGAAAAACTTTACTCTGTATTCAAAGGCAATTAATAAAGAAGAAGAAGGAAAAAAGATTCTTGCAGAGTTTGATGAACGTATCGACACCTTGAAAGGAAAAATTGATACCGCTACTGAGGTATCTGTCGTTCGCTTTATGGAGGGTAGAACACGTATCTATTATACGGACTCATTTTCTGGTGTAATATTTGACCAACTTGGGTTAAAGCGCCCTGCACAACAGGTAGAATTATTCGCTGAAAATCCTGATGATCAATTCGCAAGAGAAGTTGACCAGGAGAAGATACCTCTAATGGATGGAGACGTTATTTTCTACTTCACTTATGAAACTGGTAATGGCGAAGCGACTGCAGTTGAAACTGAATGGACAGAGCATGAGCTTTGGCAGAGACTTGAAGCAGTTAAGGCAGGTAATGTACACCAAGTAAGTGATCCTATTTGGAATACTGCTGGTGGAGTGCTGGCTGCAAATCTAATGCTTGATGATATTGAAGAGTTACTTGCTAAGTAAGATATTGAAAACGGCAATCCTTTCTGGATTGCCGTTTGTTAGTTCACGAGCTTATTCGTTATTTCTCAATTTTTCAAGTATAACTTGTGCATCATAACCAGCTTTGAAATCATAAAGTTTATGATCTTTACCAGAAAGTGCGTTAACCAGGTTCGTAATAAGAGTAGAAGTTTCATCAACCTCATTTTCAATTGGTTTAATCTCTTCTCCGAGTTTCCCGCCCTCTAGCATAGACCAGTTCAATAAGGAGAGAGTGCCTTCCGTTCCATACGCTGTATACGCTATTTTTTCCTCGCCAGCAATCTGACTAATTCCGTTAATAATTAATGGAGTTCCATCTGCTAATTCTAGTGAAGCAAACACACCCGTTTCACACTTACTAGAGTCTGTTGGTAATTCAAGTTGAGTAAAGTGATGCGTAATTGCACCAAAAATACGTTGTGTTAACTGTATAAAGTGAACGCCTACCTCTAACACGAAGCCACCTTGCTCACGACCTGCAACCCATTCATTCTTCTGCCAGAAACGAGGCCATTGTGGGAAATTCATCGTAAGCTCTACTCTACGAACTTTTCCTATGTATCCTTCTTTTACTAATTTATCGAACTGATTAGCTGAAGCACTATAATTTAATGGGAAGTTCATCGCATGAATAATTCCTGCTTCCTCTGCCTTGACTAGCATGTCCTTTGCTTCTACAACAGAATTTGCTAGTGGCTTTTCACACAATACATGGATGCCCTTTTCAATTACATCTACAGTAATTTTATGATGATACTTGGGTGGGACAGCGACATACACAAGATCAAGTGTCTCACTGTTTAACATGTCCATATGACTCTCATACCAATTGATTCCACCTAGCTTCTCAGCCATGGAACTTGCTCGATTACGATCAGTATCAACAACTGCAACAACAGTTGTCTGTTCATTTGCCATAAATCCCTGAATCAATCTCTCCCCTATAGCACCTAAACCTACAACCCCAACCTTCACATTCTTCATCTAAACCTCTCCTCACTTGCACATTCCACTCTATTATAATCATCTCTAACCAACTCGTCCAACCTGGTGGTGCCAGGCACCACAGAAAGACATTTGTCTTTCACACGTGGACGTTTTTAGATTAACGAAATAATTTATCATACAAAACAACCTCCTTTTCTAGTTATTGTACTAGTTAAGGAGGCCGATTTTAAATGAAAGATTTGATATCGTATACCTGTCCATTTATAATTTGTTGGTTAAAGATCAGGTCGAGGATGACGCTACTGATGAAGTCAGGTGATCTGAGCGTGCCTTTTTCATTGAATTCAATAAAGCGCTCTACATCTGTAAAATCCTCTTTTTTAGCTGTTCTTATTACACCTTGCATATCAGTATCCATAACACCAGGTGAAAATGATATGATTTCCACTGGATGTTCAGCTGCTTCCTGTTCAAGTCCAACTGTTTTTGTAAACATATCTATCCCAGCCTTTGAACTTGAGTAAGCAGCCCAGCCGTGTCTTGGTTTGTTTGCTGCGCCAGACGAAATGTTTACAATCACTTTTTTGGTTGCAAACTCTGATGTATGTCGAATAAAATACGTACTTATAATCATAGGTGCTAATAAATTCACATGAACACTTTCTGTTAATTCTCTTGTGTTCGCTTTTCCAATTGGTTTAATCGGCTCAATTACACCAGCATTGTTAATCAGAAATATTCCCTCTGCATTTGAAAAATCAATTGAAGAAAAGATTCGTTCCATTACTTTTTCTATCTCTTCATTTTTTTGAAGGTCACACGAAAAATAATATAAATTAATTCCTCTTTGACTCGCTATATCTTTCAGTTCATTATTTTGCTTCCTTGAAATACAAAATAACGTGTTATTTTTGTCCAATAACTGCTTAACAATGGATTCTCCTAATCCCCTTGATGTTCCAGTAATAATAAAATACTTCAAAAATGCCACCTCTATTAGACTTTTCTTATACTACTTATTTCCCTTAGGTAATTTTACTATTTACTACGTATAAATTACCATCCATAGTTACTCATGGTTCAAAGGTCCTGTCTTATTCAATTATACCAGTCTCCGTTAACACAACTTTCGCATGTACTTTCATATCAATTTTAGGATAGTCCCCTTCCCATTTTACATTATCAAAGTCACGATTTGAATTTCTAGCCATGTAACCAATTCCAACTGGGTCAATCCCTCTATCCTGAAAGTCCTTCAACATTTTCTCCGATTTTGTAACAATCTCTTTCTCTAACTCTTTGATAATTTCATCAATTATAGCAGGGTTCGTTCTTCTTCCAGTAAACTCACTTAAAATTCCTTCAAACTGAATATATATATTTACCTCTGGCGTCGCTCCAACTTTCTCAACTCGAACATCTCTTTTCGTCAGAATTCGTTTCACTGATGCATATTCACCTGTTGCTTTTAAATTGAGCGTATAGGAGCCTGCTCCATAATTTTCAACCATTGCCTTAAAAAAAAACATATCTGGTTCATCAATTTGGTAAACAAGCCTTCCATCTTGAAACATCCCTAAACCGGTAATTTCCATTTTATCTTTTAGTAATTTCATTAATGGAAGATACGGATCCATTCCTGTTGCGTGATGTCTAAAAAGAAATGTATGTAAGTCTGATCTTGGAACATCACGACGTTCCGTATTATGTTCCATTATAGTTGCTAAATATTCACCTGTTCCTCTGTTTCCAAGCGTTGTATTTAGGACTTCTTGTGTCTCTCCTTCCACTATTGCAAGATACATATTTGAGCCTACGCTTGCATCCCGTTGAAGCGCATCTACAAACTTTAATATCCCTTTTCTAGCAAGCTTATCTTGGTATAAAACTACTCTAATTCCACCTGTTGCAAGTGGGTCTGCAGACTTCTTTTGTAAAACATTAATAATTTCCTTTGCTAATACTGATTCATCAGTAAACGTAGCATTATCAATACTCTTATCCGCATTAAATACTGGAATAACAGCAGTACCTTTGATTTTTTCCCCTTTTGCATCATCAAATCCAACGGCTGTTACTACATTTATATCATCAATAATTTCTTTTTCAACCCTGCCATATATTAATGTTATTGCTACTACAATAACTGTACTAATTCCATATATATACTTTTTCATTTTTTGCCCCTCAGTTTTCGAATGATAAAGTTTAGTACAAAAAGTATTGGAATATAACAAAATACAAAATAAAATCCAAAGGTTGCCATATAATCATTGAGCATATTTATTTGAAATCTTGTTTTAAACATCCCTACTGCCACAAGTACGATAGCCATAATAACTATCAATGAATGTTTCTGTTTTACTGCGAACATTCGCTTGATACCTCTACTTGATGCCCATAATGTTAAACAAATATTAGGTAGGACTACAAGAAACCATGAAGTAATTCCGATATATTCAAAACGTTCGACGAAGGGTAATATTACAATTTTAAACATGGATAAAGTAGCCCAAATTTGTTTATCCAATTGTGCTTCACTATAAAACATAAATGCTGTTAGAGCTACTCCTAAATATAGAATAGTTGTTGCTAAAGCACCTAAATGAGCCCACTTCTGTGACTTTTTTGCATCTTTTATAAAAGGATAGTAGAAAAGAATGACCTCAAAACCTATTATGCTTAAACTCATGTCTTTTGTTGCCTTTGCTATATCCATGAAGCTATGAGACATAATCGGTAACAAATTTCTCACATGAGCATAGCCAAGAGGAAAAATCATGACTAAAAGAATATAAAACGGGAGTACCACACTAAAAAAGCTGATACCAGTTACAGTACGAAATCCACCACTAATGATGTAATATACAAGCACAAGTGTAAAAAATCCAAAAACCCATTTGTTAAAGTCAGCAAACATCCATACTTCCACTACCTCAATGTACGAACGTAATACAGTTACAGACATGGCCATTAAATAAAGAATAAATAACAGACTTATAAAGCCGCCAATCCACTTTCCAAAGATCTCTTTATGGACATGTACAATATCCCCTTTCGAGTTGTCTAAAATCCGATAAATCATCCAAATGATTATATGGACGCATATACCCACTATGATAATAGAGATCCAACTGTCAAAACCTGCAGATTTTGCAATGATTCGTTGAAATCCTAACATCCCTATTCCGATTTGCATAGAGTGGATTAGGAAAAACACCAGAAAAGGGGATACTAAAAATTGTTCCTTAATCCTATCCATAGCTGCAACTCCTTATTTTCTGGCTACTCATCAATATCTTTCTTTGCTTTTGCGTCCTTCTTATTGAAACGGCTAGTATCCTGTGTTCTCAGAAATACCGGTCGCTTTGATAGTTCTGAAAATGGCAATCTAATAAACGCATCCTTTAAATCCCGTAAACGTGGTGGGTAAACGGGTTCAAGGAATGGTCTGCCCAATGACGTTAACTGTATAAGATGAGTTAGTAAAAAACAGAAACACAATACGATACCAAGTAACCCCCAAATTTCAGCAAATAGTAGGAAGGGAAATCTCACTAATCGAATCGTATTACCCATTGCATATACCGGTGTTGTAAACGAAGCTAGTGCAGAAAGTGCAACAATAATAAGCAAAACATTACTGGTAAGTCCTGCCTCAACCGAAGCAGTTCCAATTACAATACCGCCCACGATACCAATTGTCTGACCGACTTTGGTTGGTAGTCTTGCTCCGGCTTCCCTTAGTAACTCTATTGTCAATTCTAAGAAAAGCGCCTCTAATATAGGGGGAAGTGGTACTTCCCTTCTTGAAGTGATAAGTGTTGCCAGCAAATCTCTCGGAATTAATTCATGATGAAAGGAGAGAACTGCTACATATATTGGGGTTATTAAAATTGAAAAAACAACTGACCCCACTCGCAATAGACGAATAAAGGAAGAAATATACCAATTCATGAAATAATCTTCAAACGATGAGAAAAACTCAACAAGAGTTGTCGGTGTAATAAGTGCCTGAGGCGAACCGTCTGATAATATAACTACCTTTCCTTCGACAAGTACAGATGCAACTCTGTCAGGGCGTTCCGTTTGGAGCATTTGAGGAAAGGGTGAATTTCGATTGTCATCAATTATCTGTTCAATAAACGAACTATCACTAACTTGGTCAAATTCAATATCATTTAATCGCTGAAGGACAGTTTGGACATTTACCTTGTCAACAATGTCACTTATATATAGGACAGCTACTTTTGTTTTAGTTACTTTACCAATAGTGAGCATCTTCACTCTAAGTTCAGGTACTGGCAGCCGTTTTCGAATGAGATTTAAATTTACATCTATTGATTCAATAAATGCTTCTTTTGGTCCCACTACACTAAATTCAACTTCTGGTATCGGTATTGACCTTTTATCGAACTTTGGAGCATCTATTAATGCACAATAACCATCATATTTATGAAACTGTACCATTATTGACCCTTGTAAAAGCTTATTTTCAATATCATCTTTATTATTTGTTATAACAAGGTTCTCTATGGGTATTATTGACTTAAGTTCCTTAATTGTTGGTATTTTTGCGTATAGCAAGTAAGGAAGAATATTCTGATGAATTACCTTGGTATCAACTATATTTTTTTGATAGCAAAGCCAAAAAGGTCGTATAGCTTGATTATTTAATTGGCAAACAAAATCCTCAGATTTTCGAAAGGTCTGATATACCTCTTCTGTTAGCTTTGGTTTTTTATTCTCATTTTTGAACCAATTAGGCATATGAATCCCCTTTTTTACATTAAGAGTTTAACTTCGGATTAAACAATTTTGCTTTTATTCCGCTTCTAATAGCCACTATCTTTTCTAAAACAGGAAGTTATCTACATGAATATCCCTTTTGTTAGTTATTCTTGAAAATCATGGTATTTATGCATTTAATTTCTGATTTTGGAACAAGCACTATACTAAATTCACATGGGATATAGGGCACTATCTACGTTTAAAGAAAAATTAGCTTATGGAGAAATTATTGGTACACCAAAGTTCAACAATATTGGCATGAAACAATCCTAATGGCTAGATACTAGTAAGAAATAGAGTAAATATCGAGGTGAAATATATGCGAAATAGAAAGTTTATAGCTTTTGCGGCATTAGTAATTGCAATTGGTCTTTCAATATTTGTTTCTTTTTCCTTAATCGATAAAGGAGAGAAACAAGCCCCTGGAACTTCTTCGGTTAATCCTGGACCTTTAGGCATTGGTAAAGATCAACCGGACAGTTCTCCACATATAATGAATGTGGACTCGATACAACTATACAACAAGGTTCAAAAACAGTTAGATGTTGATAGTGAAATTGACATAATTAACCATAACGGAGAGGAGAAAAGTCATTATCACCATCACCAGGTTATTGTTGATTTTAAAAGTAAGTTACAAGAGCATGAAATTAAAAAGATTGAGAAGGACATAAGAGGGAAACTTTTAAAGTCACTCGATTCTTCGTACATTTTCCAATCAGATACATTAAAAACCACAGATTTAATTAAATACTTTGATCATATGGAAAATGTAGAATTTGCCGAGCCAAATTATCTTTTGATGCAAAATCAACATGCTCCTAACGACCTTCTCTATAATGACTACCAATGGAATCTCCGCATGATTGATACTGAAAATGGCTGGGATTTGACCCAAGGAGCAGAAGATGTTGAGATTGCCATAATCGATACAGGGGTAGACCTTGACCACCCTGATTTATCAAACAGAATTGTAAAAGGCTATAACGTGTTGAAAGACAATAATATACCTGATGATGACAATGGGCATGGAACACATGTAGCTGGGATTATTGCCTCGCAAACGAATAATTATGAAGGAATTGCTGGTATTACATGGTTTAATCCAATCATGCCAGTCAAGGTGATGGGGTCTGATGGGTATGGTTCAACCTTTGATATAGCAAGAGGTATTATTTGGGCAACAGACAATGGTGCTGACGTGATTAATCTAAGTCTTGGGAATTATGAAGGCTCAAAGCTACTTAAACGAGCGGTATCGTATGCATATCAGCATGATGTGGTAATGGTTGCTGCTTCAGGAAACGATAATTCAAGACAACCAAGTTACCCCGCAGCATACCCTGAAGTTCTTAGTGTAGCAGCCGTTGACTTAAATGGAGATCGGGCAGATTTTTCAAATTATGGGGATTACATTGATGTTTCAGCTCCTGGTGTTACGATTCCAAGCACGTATATTGATGAACAATATGCTGCCCTTTCTGGAACATCAATGGCAGCACCACATGTTGCTGCATTAGCCGCGTTAATTCGTTCCGTAAATCCGGATCTTTCCAACAAAGATATAATGAATATCATCAAAACAACAAGTCTAGATCTCGGAAATGTTGGGAGAGATATATATTTTGGTGAAGGACTAATTGATATGGTTGGTGCACTTGAGCAAGCAACAAATAAAAATAAACGCGAGTAACTAAGGGTGGGACTTCTTCCACCTTTTTTCATTCATATTCTTTAGAGCAT
This sequence comes from Ferdinandcohnia jepli, assembly GCF_047246645.1. Classification (NCBI taxonomy): domain Bacteria; kingdom Bacillati; phylum Bacillota; class Bacilli; order Caryophanales; family Bacillaceae; genus Ferdinandcohnia; species Ferdinandcohnia jepli. The sequence goes on along the minus strand of NZ_JBFOKR010000011.1, from coordinate 44,302 downwards.
TGGTAAAAATAAGGTTGGAATTCCAAATTTGCTAGTTTTTTGTAACTGGAGGAAGTACATTGTTTCATCAAAGAACTCTACACAAGCATAAGTATCTTCTTATCATTGTTGCAATATTACTTATTTTTCTTTTTGTATCACCTTACTTTATATTGGGTGAAAATGCTCATATACGAGTTCATGACAATTTGGACTCAAATATTGCATGGTACAAAGTTTTGGCAGAAAGTAATCAGTTAATGGGACCACTAGATGCAACAATCCCTCAGATTATCAATGGACAACTACAAAGAGGGGCTTTTGGAACGGAGTTTAGTGGAATCGTTTGGCTTCATACATTCTTTCCTACAATGATTGCATATGGGTTAAGTCAGTTAATTACAAGACTATTTGCCTTTCTTGGTATGTATTTATTGTTACGAAAACATTTTCTAAAGCAGTCAGAGTGGCAATTCCTTACGATTGGCGTGTCCCTTGCATTTGCACTGACTCCCTTCTGGCCATCAGGTATGCTAAGTACCCTCGGCATGCCCCTTGCATTATGGGCTCTACTAAATATCCGTGCGGGAGAAAAGTCATGGGTGAACTGGCTAACACTAACACTGCTGCCTCTTTATTCAAGCATTGTACTAGGGTTCTTCTTTTTCATTAGTGGAATGGGGCTATTTTGGTTGACAGATGTTGTACGAGGGAAGGGGTGGAACCCGCGATTTTTATGGGCGATTATTTACTTTTCTTTAATCTTTATGATTGCTGAGTACAGACTTGTCTACTCGTTCTTTTTTGTTGATGAGCCTAATAGTCGTGATGAATATTTTCATGCTCGGTTAACTTTTATTAGAGCACTAAGGTTATCCTTAAAAAACTATGTACTCGGTCACACTCATGTAATGTCAGTTCATGGGTTAGTTATTCTACCTGTTACTCTTTTAGCTTTATATGTTGTGATATTAAAGAATACCTGGAGGGAAGAAAAAGCATTTTTATATTTACATATATGTAACGCCGTTTTATCGATATGGTATGCGTTTTGGTTTTATAAAGGTTGGGTGCCATTAACTAAAAAGTTTCACTTTCTCGATACGTTCAATTTTGCCAGATATCATTTTCTGCGCCCAATGATAATCTATGTTTTATTTGCACTTTCTTTAAAAATTTTATGGGAGTTCCGCTCAGGTTGGAAACGTGCAACAGTATTTTTTTTATTAGCACAGTTGGTCGTTCTAGGGAGCTTTAATGAAGAAATAGTGTATCGAAAGAAGCCTTCTTTTAGGGAATTTTATGCTGAACAACAGTTTGAGGAGATTAAAAACTATATTGGCGAACCTCTTGAATCCTATCGAGTGGGAAGTATTGGACTTCACCCAGCGATTGCTCAGTTTAATGGATTTTACACACTTGATACCTATAACAATTTTTACCCATTGACTTATAAATATCAGTTTCGTGAGATTATTGAAAAGGAACTGGATAAGAACACGAAACTTCGTGAGTACTTTGATGAATGGGGTGGGCGTTGCTACCTCTTTTTAGATGAAATTGGTAAACACTATATGTTCAAAAAGAGTTCGAAAAAAGAAATCGAAAAAATGGAACTGAATATGCAAGCCTTTTACGATATGGGTGGGCGATTTATTTTTTCAGCGATACCAATAAAAAATGCTGCAGACAACAATTTAGAACTGGAGAAAACGTTTGATTCACCTGAGTCAGCATGGAGAATTTATTTATATAGGGTTTCGATTTCGTAAAGTCTCAAAAGGGAGGGTCTTCATGGTTGCACCTGTACTTTCAATTGTTATTCCCTGTTACAACGAAGAAGAAGTATTACCTGAAACAATAAAACAGCTTGATTATTTGGTAGGAGAGTTAGTTAAAGAGGGGCTTATATCAGACAAAAGCAAACTATTATTTGTAGATGATGGCAGCAAGGATCAGACTTGGTCGATTATTTATAAAACAGGGCTTGAAAATGTGCGTATTAAAGGGCTTAAGCTAGCAAGAAATGTCGGCCATCAAAATGCTCTTCTAGCCGGTTTACATGCTGCAAAACGCTACTCTGATTGTCTTGTTTCAATCGATGCAGATTTACAGGATGATGTTTCAGTTATTCGAGAGTTTGTGAATCGCTATTTGGATGGGTATGACGTAGTCTATGGTGTTCGGAAGGAACGCAATACAGACACCCTTTTTAAGAAACATACTGCACAAGGTTTTTATAAGTTGATGAAATGGATGGGAGTGAATCTTGTCTATAATCATGCAGATTTCAGGCTAATGAGTCGACGTGCAGTATATGCACTTGAGCAATTTAATGAGAGTAATCTTTTTTTACGAGGTGTCGTCCCACTAGTAGGGTTTAAGTCATCCTCTGTTTATTATGATAGGAAGGAACGATTAGCAGGTGAAACAAAGTACCCGTTACGTAAGATGCTTTCCTTTGCTTTGGATGGTATAACCTCGTTCAGTGTAACCCCGATTCGGTTCATTTCACTAATGGGATTTATTTCATTTTTTGTTAGCTTAGTATTTGGAGGCTATTTCTTTTTTCTGAAATTTAGTGGACAAACCCAGACTGGTTGGACTTCTCTCATTACCTCTATTTGGTTAATTGGTGGATTACAATTAATTGCATTAGGATTTATCGGAGAGTATATCGGAAAAGTATACAAAGAGACAAAGCGACGGCCAAGATATGTAGTTGATATTGATACGTTTAATTTAGCCATACCTGAAGTAGACGGTGGTGATGGTATAGAAGAAGAGTCTGTACATGGGCGAGATCTTGGTGAAGAAGGGAATCTATCTGTTGATTATCACTGATTCCCTAAAACCACCTCATTCTTTTATCCGTTTTTTACTGGTGGGATTGTTAAATACTCTGGTTGGCCTCTCGTGCATGTTTTTACTTTTACATCTATTAGGGACTTCTTATTGGGTTGCTACATTTATAGGAAATTCAATAGGCGCCGCTGTCAGTTATTTATTAAATAAACGCTTTACCTTTGCTAGCAAAGTAGCTTTATGGAAAAGCATTCCGCTCTTTGTGGTGGTTATACTATCTTGTTATGTATTCTCTTATTCTGTAAGCAAATGGATAGTTAGCGGGATGGTACTGGCTATTGGTGTGCAAGCGGAAAACACCAACTACCTCGCCATCCTATTCGGTACCATACTCTACACCATCACCAACTACCTCGGCCAAAAACACATCGTTTTTACAAACAAGGCTTAATCGGGGCAATATGGTGTACTCAGATAGTGTCATTTGATGGTGTCAGGCACCTCAGAAAGACAACTGTCCACGGGTGGTGTCAGGCACCTCAGAAAGACAACTGTCCACGGGTGGTGTCAGGCACCCAAGAAAGACAACTGTCCACGAGTGGTGTCAGGCACCCAAGAAAGACAACTGTCCACGGGTGGTGTCAGGCACCCAAGAAATACACTTGTCTTTCTCAGGCGGACACTATAGGTTTTGAACACATTTCTCAGGTGAAATTTAAGCCACATGTTTTTCAGTAGTCTGGCTGTTTACACCTGCTAAAAAGCACTTGATTCACCTATGAGTGAATCAAGTGCTTTTGTTAGTATTTATTCCGGGTACGTGTTTACTCTATTTCGAAGGTAAATTGCAATACCAACGAATATAAAGGATAGGGCTAAGAAAATGTAAGTATAGGAGATACCAGACTTTCTAACCTCTGTATCTTTTAGTTCTGCACGCGTACTTACTACTTCTCTAGGCATGTTCTGCTCAAGTTGCTTTGACGCCAGTATTCTGCCATCATCACCTTGTACTTTTAGTACACCTAGTTCATCCAATTCTATGTTGACTACTTCATCCTTTTTATGTGTATAAGAAAGAGGAGCTTTTAACTGATATGACTCCCTACCTTTACTGGTTGAAAATGATTGGTCTCCTGAAACCTCTGATACCTCAAAATTTTCAAATCCATAATCCAACAACTCTACTGTGTCATCATAAGAAATATCACTCGTGTGAGCCATAAGCACAATTGCTACTAGTTTTAACTCACCTTGCTCAGCAGCAGTTGACAATGTGAATCTGGATTGCTGCACAAAACCATTTTTCCCTCCGATTATTCCTTCATAAGGAATTTCGCCTAATAGTAATCGATGGTGATTATATATAGTCGTTTCCCAACCTGTACCAACCCAAGGTAATTCTTTCATACCAAATATTTCAGTGAACTCTTTGTTTCTCAGTGCATACTGAGTAAGTACAGCTAAATCGTGTGCCGTTGTATAGTGATTCTCATCAAATAAACCGTGTGGGTTAACAAAGTTTGTATCCTGAAGACCAATTTCCTCTTTTAGATATACGTTTAGAGCATTCGAAAATGATTCAACATCACCATGTAGATGTTCGGCTATTGCAACACCTGCATCATTTCCTGAGTTTATTAGTAGACCTTGAACCAATTTCTCTAAGGGTACTTGCTCCCCAGGCTCTAAATAGACTCTTGTACCACCGGTTTCCCATGCATTCTCACTTACCGTTACAATATCATCGAGTTTTCCTTTTTCAATCGCATATATCGCTGTCGCCATCTTTGTTAAACTAGCTGGATACATTGTTTCTTTACTATTTTTTTCATATAGGATAGACCCCGTATTTGCATCTAGCAGAATTGCCGATTCACTCTGTATTGTAGGGTCTGATACTTGTTTATCTTCATTAGCAAACGCCACTATCGGATAAAAGGCAAATAAAAAAACGAGTGCTACTGTTACATATAGCTGTTTCATCTCACTTCTCCCTTTGTTTCTATATAGTAAAAGTGTACTTTGCTTATATATTATTTATCAATAGAAATTGAAGTATATTTTTTGAATCTTATTTGTATTATGCAGGATTAAAGGAATGGATGTAGAAAGTTTTAATAGCCTGTCCTTCTTTTTCTCTTTAGCTTCCCCATTCGCTATCGTAATAAAGTTAGAAAAATTCAACAAAGTTAAGGAGTGTTTTAATGACCAGAAAACACCGTATCTGGTTTCCAGGTGCAAAATTTCATATTACTAGTAGAGGTATTCGTAAGTCTGCGCTTTTTTTTGACGATGCTGATCGAAAGCAGTATCTACTTTTACTCAAGGAGACAAAGAAAACATCCCCATTTTATCTTCATTCATACTGTTTAATGACCACACATATTCACCTTCAAATCGAAACAATCCAAATTCCAACTAGTCAACTTATAAAAAATATCCATACCGTTTATGCAAAGTACTTCAATAAAAAGTATTCTTTTACAGGTCATGTTTTTGAAGACAGATATGGTGCGCAATTAATTGAAACAGCCGAGTATGAACTTGATGTCAGTAAATATATCCATTTAAATCCGGTGAAGGCAGGTATCGTTGAAAAACCTGAGTATTATCCTTGGAGTAGCTTTAGAGGATATTTACCCAAGCAAATAAATGTACCTCTTCTACATTCATCACAACTACTCTCTTATTTTCCGACACCACAACGTGAAAATTATTACAAATACATAAATTCACCATATGTACCTCTTCAAAATGATACTCCGTTATATACTGAGTATTACCAAGAACTTTTAAAGCAGCGATGAACACTATGTCTAAGCAGAACCAAGGGAAATTGGGAAATAGGGAAATTGGATAACAGGTACATGAAACATCTGAATGGGACAGAAGTCTATAAACCAAACCAAAAAACCTGAATCGTAAAAATCGATTCAGGTTTTTTGTACGTGTCCTCTCCAGATGGACAGTTGTATTTCTGTGGTGCCTGGCACCACCAATTCACCACCAATTGACACCAACATTCCTCTTCATTTGGCGCCGAGTGCTTGTTTGAGGTAAATTCGAATGGCTTCAACTTGGCCTTTGATATCAGCTTTTTCGCTACTCATGATAATTGTTTGGATGTGCATGGCATCGATTGTATTAAGCAAAAAGTTTACAATTGTATGAAGTGGTTGAATCGGGGCTAATTCTCCTCGCTCAACCCCAGTTCCTAACAGGTTTAATAAAGACCCAAGAGCAGCATCAAATCTTGCATTAATAAATTCCAAGCGTCCTTTTACATGTCTACCTATAATGAAATATTCAAGATTAACAGGTGCTAGACTATCCTTAGAATGAGTCAGTGACTGCTCAACCATGGATAGAAAGCTTTCCATTGCACCCCAAGCAGTTTGATTATCTTTTAGAAGATTTTCAAAGTATTCGTTCGCTTCACTATCTCTTTCTTTTAAAAGCGCTTGGTAGACTTCATCTGTATTTGAAAAATAATGATATAAACCACCACGGCTTAACCCGGATGCAGTAACGATATCAGTCATCGTAGTTCCACTAAACCCTTTTTCGATAAATACTTTTTCTGCCGCCATTAAAATCTCATAACGGCGTTTCTCCTTGTAATCGTCGCTTACTTTCGGCATTAAAATCCCTACCTTCTAGTCTAAATCTCATTATATATACTACAATTCCTACAACAACCAGCAAGCTTCCAGACACAATATATGCAGACACTACACCTAAAGCTTCAGCTAGTATTCCACCTATCACCATACCTAGCAAAGAAGCTAGCGTTGTCAACGAATTAATAGTACCGAACACTCGACCTGTATATTCAACAGGCGTGTTTTTTTGAACATCTACTTGGAATGGTATCATAATTGCGTCTACTGCGAACCCTGAAATCAAGAAAATAAGTGGGAACAAAATAGTCAAAAGCAAGACGGGTAACTGAATCGAGAGTGCCCCAGCGATAAAGGTAAAACCCAACCCTGCTGATCCGATTGCCATATATATAAACGTTGAATTAATTTTCTTCTTACTTAAAATGAGTGACATGACAAACATCCCTAGGCCATTTGCGGCAATTGCATACCCTGCAATATCTACAGGATCAATTCCCTCAACCTCCCGCAACAGAATCATAAGTTGCGTGTCTGCAAGTTGAAGAACTAAAATAGAAACGCTCAGCACTATTAATCCAAATAATAAAACTGGAAGCTTTTTAAAAAAGTCGAATCCTTCTTTGAGCTCTTTTACGAAAGATATTTGCTTAGAGTCAGTCTCTACTGAGTTTTCATTTCTTACTCTCCGTGGTACTCCGATAAGTAGTAGGGCTGACAATATAAAAGTACCGGCATCTAGATAAAATGCCCACTGAATCCCGATTAGTGACACTAGTAATCCACTTATCATTGGACCAATAATTTTGCTCCCGCTATCAATCATTCCACTGATTGCCATCGCCGCCTGCATATTTTCTTCAGGTACAATTTCCTTCAGTTTCCCATTTTTAGAAGGTACAAAAAGAGATCCGAAGATACTTTTTAGAATCAACAGTAAGTAAAGCTGCCAAATGGCTGTTGTAAAAACAAATGATAGTACAATGATGCACCTTAGTACATCCGAGATAATCATTAACGTTTTTCTCTCAAATTTATCTGCAAGTATACCTGAAATTGGACCAATTAAAACCATAGGTGCAACCATACATATACCTACACCGGTCATTTCAAGTGGCGTTGCATCCCATTTTAATGCCACTAATGCCATTAGAGCCAACATGTCTAACCAATCTCCAAGACTCGAAACTATCTGCGAACTAATTAAGAATAAATAAGGTTTGTTCTTCGATAATCCACTTTTTCGTTCCATCTCCATTTCTACCATCTCCTATTTCAATCAATTTAACCGACATCCTTGTCGTTATTATAACCGACACTATTGTCTATTTACAATAGCTATTTCCTAATTCTTTAAAATTTTTTTATGTACATTGTCCACTCCATGGTTTTATTCAACAAAAAAACAAAGCCCATAGTGAGCTTTGTTGGTTATAAGTGATATATATAACTACTTTTGATAGCTATACGTAGCACTCCATTCGTGTATTAGATTATTTGCTAATAAGATGTCATTTGCGTACTTTTCCGCCTTAATAATTAAATCTTTTTCATTACATTCACCTTCATAAGAAGGATTAACATTGTAAAATAAATACGTATTTAACTCGCTATGCCTATATCTTATAAAAGCAACAAATTCTTTCCCTTTATAAACTGAGAAAAACAGGTGATTTTCATAGCCACTGCCGTCCAATAATGCAAAATCTGTCCAACCTGCAATCTCTTTTTCTTCGCTTTCGGACATTGGTACGATATGCAAATCAATTTCAACTTCTTCAAATATATCAACGATTTTAAAATGTTCTACAACAATAATCGTATCTTCGTTTAATTCATATCCGTCATTTTGTAATGGTTTTTCCCAACTGAAAATATGGTCTTTTATATATTCTTCTAAAGTTGAATTTTCGCCTTTAGCAATTTTCTCTCCAATTTCCCCTTTAATGTCGCCAAAAGGGATTTCATATAAGTCCGTAATTTGAAGGTTTGCTTTATGAATGTTCTGTTTAGTATATACCTGAACAATAGCTCCAACCTCACTTTTTTCTTCCTCTGGGAGTTGGTCGTACCAAACCTTTGGTGTACAGGTTACAGTCTTAATTCCAATTAGTACCTCTTCAAGAAGTCTTTCATCATGTTCATCGCGTCCCCAAAAATCAATACGCTTCATTACGCTCACCTCTCTCACTACTAAAATTATATACCTAACCGGAGAAAACGAACAGTAAAAAAAGAAACCCGGCAAATGCCGAGTTCCAAAATCTCTTTTCCATTTTATTCAATTATCTCAATTACAAACGGGTAAGTAATAACAGTACCGTCCACTTTGAATTCCGCCCAAATCTTGTAAAGTCCTGGATCTTGGAATTCAGTCTCGAAGATCGTTCCAGTCTCACTAGCCGGATGAACATGTATAAATTCATTTGCTTGTTCATCTAAAATGACTACATGCCCCATTGCGCCAAGGTAGTGTTCAAGTTGCTCTGCTTCTACATCGAATTTAAGCGTAACAGGTTCCCCTACTTTTAATGAACTTGGATATAATGTAGTTTTGATCTCATTAATTGTTTTGATAAAATCCGCATCTGCTTGCAATGAAGCATGGTCGTGATCTTCTACATTTCCAACTGTAAATTCTAAAGGTGACACATGATAAGTTCCATTCTTCGGCTTAATATCAACAAATGCTTTGTAGGCACCTTCTTCTAAATCAACTTGAATGGTAAAAGTTCCTGGTCCGACCTGCTCAGGATGTAGATGATAGTACTTCTCTAGATGATCATCAACGACGATCAAATGTAAAAGTTTCTCATGATTAACTTCCAGCTCCTCTACCATGTTACCAGCTTTGTCTTTAATAGTAATGGTGAGTTCTCCGTCTTTTTCCGCAATATCACTTGTTACATCAGTATTTCCAGGTGCTTGTTCACTACCATGTCCATCTTCACTATGTCCATGAGTAGCTGATTCATCTTGTGTAGTTTCAGTTTCTTCGCTTGCATGTGGATCTGATGCTCCATGTTCAGACTTATTTCCAGTTTCATCCTCCGCAACAAAAGCATAAATAGTATATCCACCCATCACAACCAACAAATAAACAACTGCTGCGATTGCCCATTTCTTCATAGCAAACTCTCCTTCAATCAATATCAAATCTTAGCCTTTCCATAACTAACCGAAGCATAAACCCCAAAATACATATCTAAACAAAAGTGTACGCCCCAGATGGACAAATGTATTTCTACGGTGCCTGACACCCAAGAAATACATTTGTCTTTTTGTGGTGCCTGGCACCACATCTGGCACCACATCTGCCTTTAGATTTTGATTTTTTGGAGGCGGAGGGCGTTTAGGACGACTGAGACTGAACTGAAGGCCATTGCCGCACCTGCTAGCCATGGGGCCAGGAAGCCAAGTGCCGCGATTGGAATGCCTATTGTGTTATACCCAAATGCCCAAAATAGGTTTTGTTTGATGTTACGTATGGTTTTCTTACTCATAAAGATTGCATCTGCAATGCTATTAAGGTCACCACGGATAAGGGTAATGTCTGCAGCCTCCATCGCTACGTCTGTTCCTGTTCCAATCGCCATCCCGATATCAGCGATAGCAAGTGCTGGTGCATCGTTAATTCCGTCACCAACCATGGCAACTTTTTTACCTTGTAACTGAAGCTGTTTCACTTCATCCGCTTTTCCTTCTGGTAACACCTCTGCAATCACTTGAGTAATTCCAGCTTGTTTTGCAATTGCTTCAGCTGTACGTTGGTTATCGCCAGTCATCATGATTACTTCTAGACCCATATCTTGTAGTCGTTTGACTGCTTCCTTGGAAGTTGGTTTAATTGTGTCAGCAACTGCAACTAACCCTGCGTATGATCCATCAATCGCTACAAGCATTGCAGTCTTCCCATTGCGCTCCATTTCTTCCATAGTACTAATAGCAGAAGCTACATCAATATTTTCCTGTGCCATCAATTTACGAGTTCCAACAAACACTACCTTCCCGCCTACAACTGCTTTAACACCATAGCCAGGGATTGCTTCGAATTCATCAGGGTTTGCTACTTCCATACCCTTATCACGAATGCCTTCTACGATTGCTTCAGCAAGCGGATGTTCTGATAATTTCTCCGCTGCTCCTACAATATGAAGTAGTTCATTTTCTTCTATTCCAACAGGAATTACATCTGTTAATGTTGGTGCACCATTTGTTACTGTTCCTGTTTTATCAAGTACAACTGTTGTTACACGATGTGTTAACTCTAAGTGTTCTCCACCTTTAAATAAAATTCCAAACTCAGCAGAACGACCAGAGCCAGCCATGATAGAAGTTGGTGTTGCCAATCCTAACGCACACGGACATGCGATAACGAGTACCGCGATTAACTTTTCAAGAGCTACAGCGAACTCACCAGGACTTACAACAAAATACCAAATAAGAAAAGTAACAATCGCAATTCCAACAACAATTGGGACAAAAATTCCAGAAATTCTATCTGCCAATCGTTGAATAGGAGCTTTAGATCCTTGTGCTTCTTCGACAATTTTAATGATTTGTGAAAGTGCAGTATCTCTTCCAACCTTGGTTGCTATTATTTTTAAGAATCCATTTTTATTAATTGTTGCACCAATTACGGTATCTCCAACTGTTTTATCTACAGGTACACTCTCACCTGTTAGCATTGATTCATCAAGTGCTGAACGCCCTTCAATGATTTCTCCATCAACCGGCACCTTTTCACCAGGCTTTACATAGATAACATCACCGACTAGAACATCTTCTAAAGGAATCTCAAGCTCAGCTCCATCTCTAACCACCGTTGCTGTTTTAGCCTGTAGACCCATTAGCTTTTTAATCGCTTCAGAAGACCTACCTTTCGCTCTTGCTTCAAAAAGCTTACCTAAAATAATAAGCGTGATTAAAATAGCACTTGTTTCATAATAAAGTTCAACCATATGTGCATTAGTACCTATAGAAGCAATAGACAGATACAAACTATAAAAATATGCTGCTGAAGTACCTAATGCCACAAGCACATCCATATTTGCACTACCATTTCGAAGCGCCTTATAAGCACCAACGTAAAACTGTTTACCAATGACAAATTGAACAGGTGTTGCCAGTGCCAATTGTACCCAAGGATTCAAAAACATATCAGGTACATACATCCACTGAGTAAAACTAAAGTGACCGACCATCGCCCATAAAAGTGGCAGAGATAAAATCACAGAAAAGATAAATTTACCTTTTTGTTTTTCAATTTCTCTCTCACGATAATCTTCTATTTCTTCTTGTTTATCTGCTTTTGCACTTGCTCCATATCCCAATTTCTCAACTTTTTTAATAATGTCATTAACAGCTACTGTAGATGGATTGAATTCAACCGTTGCTGTTTCCAATGCTAGGTTTACATTTGCCTTTGTGATGCCCTCCATTTTATTAAGTCCTCTTTCAATTCTTGAAGAACATGCTGCACATGTCATTCCAGTGATGCTAAACTCTGCTTTTTCAGAAACAACACCATAACCTAGTGCCTCTATTTTCTTTTCAAAGTCTTCAATAGTTACTACTTCTGGATTAAACGTAATTGTAGATCTCTCTAATGCATAGTTCACATTTGCAGCCTCTACACCTTCTAGTTTGTTAAGGCCTTTTTCAATACGGTTCGCACAAGCCGCACATGTCATCCCTGTAATTTGTAGATTAGTTTCTTTTACATTACTCATATTGAACCCTCCAATATACTGTATAGGGGTATATTTTTATGTAAAAGAGAAGTGCTATTTCAAATAGCACATTCACTCTTACATCCCTTTACGCTACTACTTCATAACCTTCTTCATCAATTGTTTCCTTAATTTTATCCAAAGTTACAACAGCTGAATCGAATTCTACGTTAACTTTACCTTCTCCAAGGTTAACTTCTACTTTCTTTACACCAGCTAATTCTCCAACACTACCTTCAACTGCTTTCACACAATGACCACATGACATTCCTTGTACATTTAACGTTACATTTTCCATCTATAAACACTCCTTTTATTTTTTCATTAATTTGTGAACAGTTACAAGCACTTCATCCAATACTTCTAGATCTCCTTCTTGGATACGCTCAATCACACAGCTTTTCAAGTGTCCTTCTAATAAAATCTTACTAACACTGTTTAAAGCAGATTGAACAGCTGCAATTTGAGTTATTACATCATCACAGTACGTATCCTTCTCAATTAACCCTTTTACTCCACGGATTTGCCCTTCAATTCGGTTTAAGCGAGTAACAAGGTTCTTTTTAACCTCGTCGGAGTGATGGCTTTTGCGTTCACTGTGGAGAGAACAACAGCTATCAGACCCTTCATCTAAAACCAATTCTTTTTGATTTTGATCAGTAATTTCCATTATCTCCCCTCCTTGACATTAATTTACCATACCCCCCTATAGTATGTAAAGTGCTTTTTATAAAAAATTTTAAAATAAAGCTTTTTAACACCATATAACACATTATACCCCATCACCCTATATTTATCAGTGAAAAAACTCACACTCCAGGTAGGTATTTTACATCCTTTATAGAATTTTATTTATAAAGTGAAACTTTATTAGTGGGAATTTGTTCATCCCCACTGATTGTTAGTTAAACCACTCGGTCGATAGCTTCCGTTATCTTCCACCTTGTCACTTCAGGTTTTGAAGTGTGAGTCTTACGGACGTTTACACCGGGATAAATAAACTTTCAACTAAAGGAGATGCCACAAATGAATCCATTTGTATTTGCTTGTATAACGCCCCATGGAGGTGAGATTATTCCAGAATTAACTGGTGCAAACCCCGATCGTATGGGTGTTACTAGAAATAGCATGTATAGGCTAGGGGAGTATATGGAACAGGCAAGCCCTGATACAATTATTGTCCTAACACCACATGGTACACGAATTAATGGACAGTTTTCGATAAGTAATTCCGAAAATATGATTGGTACGGTGGAAGAAAATAATGCCTCCTTTTCACTAAGTCGTGTAGTTGATCGTACACTTGCAAATGAAATTGAGAAACAAGCAAAAGACCTCGACTTGCCTGTCGGTTCGATCAATTACGGTACAAGCGCTGGCCCAATTTCATCATTACCGTTAGATTGGGGAGTCATTGTACCCCTACGCTTTATGCCTAATGTCCCGGTTGTGGTTATCACACCTTCTCGTGACATAGGCTTTGAAGAGCATCTTCAATTTGGAAAGGCATTGCGAAATGCAGTTAACCAATCAAATAAACGTGTTGCTCTAATCGCCAGTTGCGATTGGGCTCATGCACATGACCCATCTGGTCCATATGGATACCATCCTGCAGCAAAAGAATTGGATAATCAAGTTGTTACACTTTTAAAACAAAATCAAATAGAAGATATGATGAGATTTGAATCTGAATTCATAGATAACGCTAAACCTGATGGTATTTGGCAGGCGCTAATACTCGCTGGAGCTATAAACTCTGATGAAAGAAATTCTGAATTTTTATCATATGAAGCACCCACCTATTTTGGATTAATCTGTGCCGCATACCGATAGTATCCAAAACCCATGAAGAAGCCACTCTTCATGGGTTATCTTCGGTATTAGCAACACTCTGTTTTTCCATCACAACATTCTTTATTTTCTTCTACTTCCTTAATTTCGATATCACAGCAATTATCCTTCTTCTTTTTAAAAAACAGCATTATTATCACTCCTTTCCATCAATTTTTTTTGATTAATTACATAAACCTTTAGCAGCAAGATTGGCCCTTACTTTCACAGTTGTTTTCCACTACCTCTTTAAAGTCAACACTACAACAGTCCTTGTTCTTTTTACTTAATAGCATAGAAATTCCTCCTTTATCTACATCAATTTTTTTTGATTAATTATTCATAATTAACAAACTGGAGCACAGCAAGTAGTTATATCTACTACAGGTTTGACCTCTTTTGGCTTCACAGATGTTTTGATGATAATGCTATCTTCAAACATCTTAGTAGGTGTTCTTGTTAAAAGATTACTTTGTCTATAAGCTGCTTCATACTTGAAAAACATATGATTATTGTTCACCACTATCTCCTCCATTAAATCAATTTTTCTTGATGAATTAATAGTAAAACATTCCAATTATAATTTCAATACCTAATAACAATTTTTTTTGATTTATCGTTCGACAAAAACGAACATTAAAAAAGCCGGATAGTCCGGCTTGTTAACAGCAAGTATCATTCGGTGTATTGTCTCCTCTAAATAAACAACACAGTTCTTCAGATAATAAGTGATTTAATTCCTTCGTGTTTAGTTCGTAGTAACTCCAAGTCCCTTTTGTTGTTTTTATTAATAGTTCAGCATCCAGTAAAATCTTCAAATGATACGAAAGCTTTGACTGAGGCATATCAATGATTTCGGAAAGATCACATACACAGGAATTGCCTCTTTTAACGATTTCGTTCATAATCTTTAGTCTCTTTTTGTCAGCTAGTGCCTTAAACTTTGATTCATACTTTTCGAAGGATTCATCAAGAGATATATCTAGTAAAGGAATTTGCTCCATTTTTCAGCCCTCCATTACATCTACTTTTTTTGATTAATTAATTATACCATAAAAATCAAATATAAATTTACCTAACCTGAGAGAATTTTCAATACATGCGAACTAACGAAATATCACAAATTAAAAAAGGATTGTAAGGAGCCATTTATGCTTCTCAATCCAAAAATTCGTACTGGGAGGGTTCCGAATGCAAAACAATAATCAGCAAATTCCAGCTCAAGCTCAGCAAGTATTAAATCAAATTAAACAAACTGCACAACAATTGAGCCAAGCCGAGCAGCAAAATGCACAGCAGTTCCAACAAAGCTCACCTCAAGTGCAGCAAGCAGCTCCTGGATTTGCAGGACGTGAATTGAATGCTGCTCAGCAGTTAGACCAAATTGGGCAGGCAGCACAACAGATACAATCTTATGTTGGGCAACAACAATTCACATCATCAACAGGATCCTCATTCAGTACAGAATTTGCTAGCGAAACAAATGTTGAAGAAGTTAGAAGACAAAACCAACAATCTCAACAAAATAAAAATCGCTAGTTCCACATCTACCCTCATATACCCTCACGTATTGTGAGGGTATTTCTTAGTTTGCTGTTGCAACCAACTTTGTGAAACCATGCTCTAATAAGGTGATTGAATCAGTCCAAACAGAAGCATCAGTTGACTGTAGAACAATAGCGACTACCTCTTTGCCATTACGGGTTGCGGAAGAGATTAGGCAATAACCTGCTTCATCTGTAAAACCAGTTTTTATGCCATTTGCACCCTCAAAATAGAAACCACTTGTTGGATCTAATAGCTTATTGCGATTCACATACGTGACCGCCGGGTCGACATATTTTTGTTCACTTACGATTTCGCGAAATGTTGCATTCTTCATTGCTTCCCTAGCAATAATCCCTAAATCCTTAGCCGTTGTATAATGGTTATCATCATGTAACCCATGTGGGTTAACAAAGTGCGAATGAGTAGCTCCTATCTCCTTAGCTCTGCGATTCATTAATTTAGCAAAATAAGCTAATGCCTGTTCATTAGTAAGACGTGAATTATTACTATCCTTTTTTGCAATATGAATCGCAACTGTTCGTGCAGCATCATTTCCTGAAGGAAGCATCATCCCGGCTATTAGTGTCTTAAGATTCATTTGTGACCCTTCAACAAGCCATGCAGTGCTTTCATTATCCACCTTCATTTTCGTTTCATTACCTACACGTACTATTTCATCCATATTTCCCATTTCAACCGCTAAAAGTGCAGTCATAATCTTAGTCGTGCTTGCTGGATAAATTCTTTCTTCTCCATTCTTTTGATACAGTACAGCACCGCTCTCATTATCAAGTAAAACCGCGGCCTTACCTTCAATAAGTAAATCCTGTTCTGTACCTTTTGTAAACTGACTACTTTCACTAAAACTGTTGAAAAAGATAAAAATTCCAATAGCAATTAATACGGTTATTAGTATTTTTTTCATTTATGTAACCTCTCCCCTAGCTTTATCTCCATTCCAATTATATCCAGAATTTCTTAAAACTAACGGTTATAAAACTGAAGAGATTCTTAAGATTGTCTTAAACCTACAATATAGAATAGCCTTTCTGTATCCTAACCCTCATTAAAAAACTAGCTCACATAACACTGTTTCCCTACTCAAATCGTACCCGTCGTATCCCAAGTGATAGAAAAACAATCGCAAAACCCATTAATATTGTGACTGGGAGAACTATGTCTGCTATTGTTCCCCCTCTTGCAACGATCTCTGTGAATCCTTTCATAGCCCATGTTTGTGGTATAAACTCAGCTATCTTTTGCATAAACTCGGGCACCACTTCTAATGGCCAAAAAACTCCTCCCAGCATGCAGGTTGAAATGATAATGAGATTACCAAGCGCTGCTTGTTGTTCCACAGATTTTGCATAACTAGAGATTACTAGACCAAGCCCGATCACACACACTAAAATTGCAGAAACGAGTGCGATAATGCCCACCATATTCCCCCAACTCACATTAAATAACAAGGTGCTTGTTACCATTAATATTCCAAACTGCACCCACCCAATAATAAAGAATGCTGCCAGATAGCCTAGCATTATTTCTGATTTAGCAGTCGGGGTTGTAAGTAATCTTGACCATACTCCTGTGCTTTTCGCTTCTAAGATAGTACCTGTCGAAGACATCATCACGATCATTACAAACATAATTGCGAACCCGGCTGCCCGTTCGGACATATTATCCATTTCTTTATTTGTTGCTTGTTTAGTAATAATTGTAGATTCTACTGAAGGTTTACTAGCAGATGTCTCGATTGCAATTTCTTGGAACTTCGGCTCCCATTCCTCTTCAAAGTGTTCTGACCAAATTACCGCACCTTTAGCTTCTATCGCTAAGTTTATCAGTTTATTACCGATAATCTCAGAGACAATCATTCCGCTTGTAAATTCTGGTCCATGCTTAAACATAATTTGTGGTTGTTTATCGCTCAATAACAACTCTTCAAAATTCTTATCTATCACAATGAACCCTGTGAGTTTCTTATCTAGTACTCTTCCTTCTGCTTCTGCCAAGGTAGAGGGAGTAAAAGAAAACGATTCGTTGTCAGTTAGCATTTCAAGGTATCTCTTTGACAATGTACTTTGATCCTCATCAACAACTGAAATTTCAATTTTGTCAGTACTACCTTCAGAGTCTAATAAGCTTCCAAATAATAATGTAAATACCAATGGCATAGCAAACATGACAAGATATGATTGGCGTCGTTTAAACACCTTTCCAACTTCAAACATACAAATTGAAAGTATTTTTTTCATCGTTACTCCTCCTTTCTATTTTACCTGTAAGCGAACTGAACCAATCAGAACTGATACTATACCAATCCCTAACAAAACACCTATTGCTGGATATATTGATTCCCAGGTTGTTCCGCCCATAATTTCTAATAAGCTTGTTAACGCCCAGTTATTAGGTGCAATAGTCGCAATCATTTTTAATGTATCAGGGAATATGGCAAGTGGAAGCATAGATCCCCCAAGCAGTGATAGAACTTGAACAACCATTCCACCCACAGTGTCAGCTGTTTTTTCTTCTTTTAAAATTGCAGCAAATAGCATTGATAAACCAGAAACTGCAATTGAATAAGATACCCCGACAAAAATGAGTTGTATAATATTGTCTCCCCAATAAACGTTAAAGCCAAGATACGTAACTACTATAAAAAGAAAGAACTGCATTGTTGCGAAGTAAAATACTCCTAAAAACTTACCAAAGAGTATACTTTGTTTGCTTGTTGGCGTACTTAGCAGTCTTGAGAGTGTTTCTGTTGAGCGCTCTTTTATAATCGATTTTGCACCAACTGTCATATTAAATAATAGAAACATAGCAGCCATTGCAGCAGCATAATACTGCATACTCGTAACCATTTTTTCTCCAATAGGCTGTTTGACAACAAACATAGACGATTTTAAATCTGCCTTTTCTTGTAATTCAGTTACAACACTTGTTCCAATTGCATCCAAATCCTGATTTACAGTACTTACTTGTTGAGCCATCGCTAGATTTGAAACAACTAGTTTAGTTGAAACTGATATGGCATTCACACGTTCGGTAAATGAAGTAACAATAGAACTTAGTACTGAACTTGGAATTTCTTTCGAGGGGTCTGCAAGTATTTCTACCGTTTCAAGGTTCCCTTTTTCAATACCATCGCTCCATTTTTCTGGTAAAATCATTCCCACATCCACTTTTTCTTCTACAATCATGTGCTCAAGTATCTCTTCTGACTGTACCTCAACAATCTCGATGGAATCTTTCAGTTCTACTCCATTTAAAACTTCATTTACTAATGTATCTGCTAACGAATCGTTATCAGGTTTAAGTACCCCTATTTTCATAGATAAACTTTCAGTTGAACCAAAAACGTCCTGTAATGCCGCACCTAATATCGCAGTCAAAAGGAGCGGCATACAAATCATTAGTAAAAAAGTCTTTCTGTCTCGTATCTGTATTAAAAAATCCTTCCATGCAATTTGAAAGCTTTTCACAGTCTACACCTCTAATCCCTTAATTTTCTACCAGTTAATTGTAGGAATAACGACTCCAGGTTTGGTTCTTGTACCTCTATTGAGAGGACCTTCGTATTTTCTTTATCCGCTACTTGAATGATGTGTGACAATGATTGTTCCGCTCCCACTATTTCAATGACATCTTCATTAACTATTACCTCGCCAATATCCTCTATAGTCCTTAATTTTCTAAGAAACTGCTCTTTTATTTGATCTACCCTTATTCGTTGAATAGAGCCTCCCGCTAATCGGTCACAGAGGTCTTTTTTTGTTCCTGTTGCAATCACATTCCCTCCATCCACAATCCCTATTCGTTCACATAAAAAATCGACCTCTTCCATATAGTGACTTGTGTAAATCACGGTCATTCCTTGTTTGTTAAGCATTTTAACAGTTTCTAAAATGTGGTTTCGTGATTGTGGGTCAATACCTACCGTAGGTTCATCCATAATTAATAGCTCTGGATTATGCATGAGTGCAGCGCCAATATTGACTCTTCTTTTCATTCCCCCTGAAAAGGTTCCTACTTTATCTTTGGCACGGTCAGTTAAGCCAACTATCTCAAGTACTTCCTTCGCTTTTTGTTTTGCGTGTTTTCCAGATAATCCGTACATCTTTCCCCAAAACACTAAGTTCTCCATTGCAGAAATCGTTGGATACAAAGCTATGTCTTGTGGAACTACACCAATTAATTTTTTGCTTTTCATCGGTTCTTTTTTTACGGACACACCATTTATCGTAATGTCACCTGAGTCAATTGATTGTAAGCCGCTAATCATTGAAATGGTAGTAGATTTCCCAGCACCATTTGGTCCAAGTAACCCGAAAGACTCTCCTTTTTTCACAGAAAAGGTAATACCATGAATCACTTCTTTTTTTCCGTACGATTTTTTTATATTTTCAACAGCTAACATTCTGCTCACTCCATTTCACTTATTGTTCTTATCTAGCTTCATTGTAGTACGACTGGAAAATAACTCCATCTCTCTAGCGATAGATTTATGCCATGAAAAAAGACGACTTTTACAGTCGCCTTTTTATTTCTATATGCCAAAAGTCATGTATCGAAAGTTGATATGCCATAGCGGACCGAAAAAATTGCTGCCTGTGTTCGATCCCTTAGCTGTAGTTTACTAATAATATTTGAGACATGATTCTTCACTGTCCCTTCAGTTATAAAAAGCTTTTCCGAGATTTCCTTATTATTATAGCCGTACCCAAGATGAGTAAGGACTTCGTATTCACGTTCTGTTAATTCCTTGAGTATTTTTTCAACATCTTCTGGTACCTGTGCTTCTTCTTTCCCCTGTTCAAGAACCTTAGTATGTCTTATCTCCTTCAGTACCTGAGAAGTGAGTTCTTTTGGAAGAACCATCCCGCCTGAATGCACTGTCATAATTGCTTGTACTATTGTTTGGGTATGCATATCCTTTAGTAAATATCCACTTGCTCCCTCATCTAGTGCTTCAAAAATTAAATCACTATCTTTAAAAGTAGTCAGCATTAACACTTTTATATCTGGCAGTGCCTTTGTTATGAGCTTTGTTCCCTCCACACCATTTACAACTGGCATTCGTATATCCATTAATACGATATCTGGTTTTACAAGTTGTGCTTTTTCAAATGCCTCTTGACCGTTACCGGCCGTTTCAACCACTTCTATCTCGGGACGCAGGTTAAGAATTGTTGCCAGTCCGTCCCTCATTAACTCTTGGTCATCCACAACCATTACTTTTATCATCATTCTACACTCCTGAACTCCATTTTAATTGAATAAGTGGAAACTCTACTCTGATTGTAAATCCACTGTCCTTTTCACTAAAATATTTCAATTGTCCTCCGTGTTCTTGAACTCTTTCCCTCATATTGACTAAACCGAATCCCGGTAAAATCTGTTTGGACCCCATTCCATTGTCCGAAATTTCAACGATAATCGATTCAATTGAACTATGTATCCTAACCTTACAATCTGTTGCTTGTCCGTGTTTTTTGGAATTGGTAAGAGATTCTTGAATTATTCTTGTAATGGCAGGTTGAATGGACGTTGGTATATGTGATAAATCACCTTGAAGTTCAAGTTCTGTTTCAAGGCTTGTCATAGTTGAAAAGTCATGCAGCATTTTCTTAACAACCTCGACCAGATTCCTGTTTTCTCCTTCATCTTCATGAATAGCACGAACGGATAAGCGTACTTCCTGTAATGCTTCTCTTGCAAGTTGATCACAGTTTTGTAATGTCTGTACACTTTTTTCTTGATTCACTTTCATAATTTCTTGTGCAAGCTGAATTTGTATAAGCAAGGCTGTCATTTTATGCCCAACAGTATCATGTATCTCCCGAGCAATTCTATTTCTTTCACGTATTGTAGTTAATTCCTCAACCTGGTTTGAATATGTCTTTAGCTGTAAATTTGCTTCTTTTAAGGCTACATGAGATTCCTCTAATTCTCTATATTGCTTTTCAACGATTTCTTTCGTATCCATTAATTTACGTATGAGTTGTCCTACTATTGCACCGAAGACAACAAATGAAAAACTAATAATATTACTCCCAAAATGTACAACACCAGTTCTGAGATAGCTGACTAACATGATAGCAATCCATAAAGCGAAAAAAAGGAAGATATACCTTTTTAAAATCGATTTATTATCTATAATAATGAATAATGTAACAGCAAGAATTCCAAAAAATATTAAATACAAAGAATCCTGCGCTCCAAATATAAAACCAAAAATGGAACAAAACAACATATCAAACAAGAATAAAACAGCAACATGTTTTTTACCAAACTCCGTATGCATCAGGAAGTGATTTGAAACCAATAAAGTTAATAAGAAAACGGTAAGTACCTTCTCCCAAACTAACGATGAATCTAAATAATAAACAATACTTAAAAAAACAAACATTCCAACCCGAGAAATCGTTAGAATCGTTAATGATTTTGCATCTGAAATAGCAAACACCCCTTACTTGATCAAACTACCTTAAACCTTTCTCTAAGGAACAACGAATTTCCTGCTTGCTGTAAAAAAACTGATATACGCATTGCTACTTAGACACAGACCATACACAATGTTAGTACATAATTCAACTTAAATTACCCATACTACCAAATGTTAAGCTACTTCCATTATGACTATTAAGAATGGAGATGAGGATGTGGGTAGAACAAAACGAGGAAATGCAAATGCTCAACGTAATAACAATGTAAAAAAAGGCAATAGAATTAGTGAAGAGCTTGTAGAGTTTGCTTCATATACAGAAGTAAAAGCTGAAAAACAGAATGTCCTAAAAAAAGATGATTAATTGGCCAAGGCTTTGCCTTGGTCTTTTCCCATGGCTAAATTGTGTTAGTATGGTATAATTATCTTGAATTCAAGATAATTTTATATAGAGGGAGTGGTAGTATGCAGCTTTTAGGATTACACCACGTGTCCATTTTAACTGGAAAAGCTGAAAGAAACTTTGAGTTTTACACAAAGGTTTTAGGGATGCGCCTAATTAAGAAAACCGTTAATCAAGATAACACCCAATCCTATCATTTATTTTATGGAGATGCGAAAGGGAATCCAGGAACAGAAATTACTTTCTTTGACATCCCCGGACTAGGTAGAACTCATCCTGGTGTTTCAAGTATTTCTTCGACTTCTTTACGAGTGAAAAATACAGATTCTTTGCATTTTTGGAAAATGAGATTGTTGGAATTTGGTATTGAAACCGATGATATAACAAAACGAGCAGATAGAGAAACACTAGCCTTTCAAGATTATGAGGGAACTAAAGTTATTTTAGTGGCTGATAACGGAGAAAAGGGAGTATCTGCCGGAGAACCTTGGGGTGTTGAAGGTATTCCATCAGAGCACGCAATTATTGGTTTAGGCCCAGTCACACTTACTGTTTCTGACGCAGCACCTACTGTTCGAATTTTAACAGAGGTCATGGGCTTCCGCTATGTTACCTCCTATCCTTCTCTAGCAGGCGATTTTCCTGATATTAGTGTTTATGCAACTGGAGAAGGTGGTCCAGGTGCAGAGGTTCATATTGAAATTCGTCCAGATTTGCCAAAGGAGCGCTTAGGACGTGGAGGAGTCCATCATGTCGCGTTCCGCATACCAAATGCGAAAGAGTATGAACAGTGGTTTACAAAAATTAGAGCAACCCGACTACCTAATTCAGGAAAAGTAGATCGTTTTTACTTTAAGGCTCTGTATTTTAGAGAACCAAACGGAATTCTGTTTGAGCTTTCAACAGACACACCAGGATTTGATGTGGATGAACCCTTAGAGACGCTAGGAGAAACACTTGCTCTCCCACCGTTTCTTGAACCAAAACGACAGGAAATTGAAGCAAACCTTAGACCATTGGATATATCTTAATGTAACTAGAACCCTTACGTTTATCGTAAGGGTTTTAGTGTAGGGTTCTATGCTCGTTAATAGGTTTCTATGCACGTTAACACTATTTAAGAATGAACACAAAAAAGCAACCACCCCAAATAGGATTAGTTGCAAATTCAATCTACAAGTATTCCGCCTTCTTACTAAATGTTCTACGGAGACCTTCTCCAATAATATTAAAGGTGAGCATCGTATAAAACAGCGCCAGTGCGGGAAAAATCGGGACCCATGGTGCTGACATGAGTGCATATCTTGTTTCCCCAAGTAGAGTTGCCCAATTTAGACTTGTATTTTGCAGTTCGCCAAATCCATGACCCAATTCTACAAATTTTTGAGTCACAAAAATGCTGAATAAACCAAGTTGGCCGATTAATACGGTTACCCTGCCAAGGTCCATAAAAAAGTTACTTATTATATTCGGTAGCATATATGGGATATAGTGTCTAAAGATAAGTCCAATTGGGCTATTTCCTTGTACAATTGCAACTCGAATAAATTCTTTTTGCGATATATCATGTGCTTGTTGTTGAAAGAGATGGCTCGTTCTATCTACTTCTATAAATGCCAATATGAGTACGGCCCAGATATTTCTCGTTTGCGAAAAAATTAAAAATGGTAGATTAATAAATAAAATAGCAGCAATTAATGTCGGAATAGCAGAAAAGAAAGAATGCAGCATCGTTATAATCCAATGTGACGCACCCTTTTTCTCGGAGCCAAGTAATGCCAATGGAATCGAGATGACATATCGAAGCAACGTAATCGAAAAGATAATAAGTAGAGTATCCTTCGTACCAACCACTAACAAGGCTAAGATACCTCTACCTTCATGATCAGTACCAAGTACATCTTCCTTAAAAGGTGGAAAAGGTGCTCTTGCCATAGATCCGTCATCATAAAACCTCACACGTTCAGGCTCAACTTCCCCTTCACCTATAATAAATGGCGAAGCAATCATTGCTGCAACTAACACAAGAAACATTCCGATTCCAACCCATAATAAAGCATTTTTCTTCACGCTATTCCCTCCCCACCTTGTTAAATTTATATTTGGTCACTACACTTATCACTTGCGCAAGAACTAATGGAATCATAAAACAGAGCAAAATACCAAATATGAGTGGCGCCTCTTCGGTTGCAAGCCCCCCCTGTAATGGAATCGACTTACTAAATTCGATAGCTTTGAATAAGCGATATGCGGCACCTTTATAATCTAATAACCATTCAATGATTAACAAGTTTGACATTATATACAGGATAACGGAAGGTAAATGGTTACAGATAGCTGGAATTGCATTTTTAAAAATATGCCTGATGATAACCTTATTTTTGGTTAACCCCTTTGAATAAGCAACTAATACATACTGCTCACCATTCTCATCGATAAATGAGCCTCGTGTAATTGTTGCTACATACATAATCGGATGAATCGAGATCAATAATGAAGGAATGATAAAGTTATACCATTCTTCATATCCCATAATATCAATAGATTGAAAGTTTACTAATACAAACCACTGCAATAGAATAATTAAAAAGAAGTCAGGAAAGGAAGACGTTAGCCATGTCGTTCCTCTACCAATAAACGAAAACCACCTGTTTTGATATGTAAAGTCAAAAATACCCTTTGCAATTCCTATTACAATACTAATAATGAAGGCAAAAAGAATAATCTTTAAACTCCGTGGGAAATAGTTGGCGATCTCCTCTTCAACAATGAAGCCAGATTTAGTTTTTCCTAATGTTTGATCTTGTATGATTCCATTAACTAGCTGCGTAATGTTGTCTTTATATGTATCCATGGAAAAAATATACACGATATCTGTATAGTCTTGAGTTGCACCGCGTGGAATCAAGATTAGAATGACAGTACCAAGGATGATTAAAGAATGAGAAAACACATACCAACCCCAGTGTGTCTCAATCTCTTTTACATACTTTTTCACTAGAAACTCAATCCATTGCGCGAGTAACACCATAAAAATAAAACAAAGTAATAAACTTATTACAAGCTCATATTCATAGCTACGGTTGGCTCTTGTAAAAGGCTCCGCGCTAAAGTCTATTAAGGTAACAAGCTTATATCCAGCACCCGTAAATTCTGTTAGCCATTCAACAAGAACTAGATTTGAGAGTAACAGTAAAATTACTTTAGATAAATTGGTAAATATAAAACTGACTTTTTCTTTAAGTAAAGTTGATTTCTCTTTCAAAAGGCTAGCAATATAAAAAGAAGGATATAAAGAAATTAACACGGATATAAAGAATACCGATTTCACAGCTCCAATTAGAGAAATTGAATAAACCAGCGGTATCATAAGTAGAAAATTAGGTACCTTCAACCAACTTGGCATTTTAGTCTTAGGTGCTAGAAAACTCAACACAATACCTATGACAAATGCTAAAAGTAAGGAAACACCCATTAATTGAAGACTATTTGAAAAGTAGAAAATAGTTTCTTGAAAAACTGACGTATGATCCCAAGTCTCTCCTAAATTAAGGGTCTCAAATCGCTCCTTCACATAGTCAAGGAAATTCGTAAAATACGCCTGAATTGAAAAAATATATTTTACATTAAACTCATTTAGCTCTACCTGATTTGTCTCTCTAGGTATCATGGTCACTAAAATTAATCCAATCACAACCAGAAAATTAACCAAAAGTAACCTTCCAACCTTTAATGCTAATTTCATAAAAGCCCCCCTTCTCTATGTCCTCTATCTATTCAGTAAATTTCCTAATCGCTCTTCTCCATATAAAACAGTACGATTTAAAATATCGAAATAAATAACATATCCATCATCCACATGTAAAACCAATTCTTGATCTTTAATCGACGAAATCTTTAAGGGACCGTCCATTCCAAAATTATATCTAATTGAGGTGGTATATCCTTCTCCTCTATTAATTACTAAGTAAAGCAACCCAGTCTCATGAGCTTCTTTTGAAGAACCAGCATAAATGGTATATTTGTCACTTCCCACCATCCCCTCTGCATAATTACTAATATTCAAGTCAGGTAAGTAGGTACCACCGCCGCTCTTAATCTTAAAATCCAACATAATCTTCTTATCATGGTCAGCCTGAACCACATCGGATACTTTCTTTTCAAGATTCTCAATTTTAGTAGAAAGGTAGAGACTCATTACAAGTAAGAATATACAAGTGACACCTAATGTAAGAGAAACCATTGTAAATCTATAATAGCGGTCTTTTCTGGTATCGGTAGTAGAAGAGTAAAGTACGATATTCTTTAACCTTTCCTTATCTGAAACGGTTGAAGCGTGATTTTTAAACACGGACTGATCCATACTCTTATGGAGGTGTTTCAGTTTTTTATCTAGCTCCATTTTGTCACACCCCTTCATAAATCTTACGCAGGATTTTCTTTGCACGGCTCAATCTTGTTTTTATAGTTGCAATATGTAAACCAGTTAAATCTGAGATTTCCTTCATTTTCATGTCTTCATAATAATATAGGATAATAATTTCACGATACCTAACTGGTAGGCTAAGCACATTTTGTGATAAGATTCGTTCCTCATTGATGAGCATAACTCTTTCTTCGGTAGACAAACTTTTTTGGTTTTCGTTTAAAAATAATTTCTCAAGGAACTCTTTCGGCACAAGCCATTTTCCTTTAAGGAAATCCTTGCATTTATTAATGTTAATTTTGTATATCCAGTTTTTATAACTACAGTCCTTCCTAAAATGACCCAGACTCTTATAACAAGCTATAAAAACCTCCTGCGTAATATCCTCTGCTACTTGCCAATCCTTCACATAAGTATAAGAAAGACGTTTTACCATATCGCTATATTCGTCTATCAGTTTTTCAATGAGCAACTCATTAGTTAAGCTCTCAAATGCTTCTGAATTTTTCATGTAATCCCCCCATGAGAAAGCATGACCGGTTATTCCTGTGTAGTATAGACGATAACTGCCGTAAAAGGTTTCATATTTTTAAAAAATCCCCCTAAAAAAAGACATCTCCTATAAGAGATGCCTTCAATCACTATTCATTTCGTTCTGTTTGTTGTTCTAAAGAATCTATAGCCGTATTTCGTATTGAGTAATCAAGCTGGGAACGTTCAACCGGAGTAAAACCAGTTGGATGATAAAAGCGTAATAAGTCTCCATATACAAGTTTATCTGATATCGCAAGTGTAGATTTTACATACTCATTCGATGCATGGCAAGAATCCTTTTCAACTTCTTGTGCAGAAGCATTATCGTAGCAAACACCTTTAACATAAGTGTAATCCTTCTTTACAAAATCTCCATTACGGAAAGGTACAATTTGCTTACGTTCATCTGAGAACAAATCAGATCCAAATTCAATATATTCTTCTGTTTCTATTCCTAATAAGTGGAGAATAGTTGGTCTAACATCAATTTGACCACCATAGGTTTCTACTTGTTTTCCTTCAGCAGCTGGAATGTGTATAAACAAAGGTACTCGTTGCAATTGTGCATTTTCAAATGGTGTAATTTCTTTTCCTAACACCTTCGCCATTGCCTTATTATGATTTTCAGATATACCATAGTGGTCACCATAAAGTACAACCATAGTATTGTCATACAAACCACTCTCTTTTAAATATCCAAAAAACTCTTCAATAGCTTCATCCATATAACGCGCAGTTTGGAAATACTGATTAACTGTTTTACTTCCAAAATCACCTGGTGCTAACGTTACATCTTCCTCTTTTAAAACGAATGGATGATGGTTTGTGAGCGTAATAAATTTTGCGAAAAACGGCTCTGGAAGACTATTTAATAATGGCATTGATTGTTCAAAAAACGGTTTGTCATTTAAACCATAATTAATTGTATTTTCTGGTGTCATTTCATAATACTCTGCATCAAAGAAGTGTTCATACCCGAATGCCTTGTACATATTTTCACGATTCCAGAACGTTTTATAGTTACCGTGGAATGATGCTGACTCATAACCATTCCCCTTTAAAATTGCTGGAAAAGCTTGGTACGTATTCTGTGCCTTTGTCATAAATACAGCACCTTGCGGGAGACCATAAATCGAGTTATCTAAGATAAATTCAGAGTCCGATGTTTTTCCTTGTGCAGTTTGGTGGAAGAAGTTAGGAAAATAAAATGTGCTCTCATCTCTTGTAAGACTATTTAAAAACGGTGTAACTTCCTCACCATGAAGTTTATAATCTAACACAAATGTTTGAAAAGACTCTAATTCCAAATAAACGACATTCATGCCTTTGGCTTGTCCAAAAAGCTCCTCATTGCGTTGACTAAAATTAGCTTTTGTATAATTTTCAATTTCAGTAATATCATCACTATCGGCTAAAACGCGTTGAGAGGATGACTTTGCTGTTTGAATAGCATCATAAATATGATAGTTGTACATTCCTAAATACTTAACTAAATAATTTCGGTCAAATGATCTAGTTAATAGTTCAGGACGATCCTCTTCAGCCAGATGTAAATTCCCCATAAAAAGTAGGATAGCTGATACAAATACTGAAGCAACTGTGCGTTTTCTTATCGTCCCCTTAAGTGAAAAAGCGCCCGAGAGAATGATTACAATTCCAATGATTACATCTATAAAGTACAAAATATCATATGCTTCAAATAACGCTAATGTACTCCCACCTAAGTCTCCAAAATTCTTTGTTTGCATAAGAACTGGTAATGTAATGAAATCCGTAAAGAAACGATAGTACATTATATTTGCAAAGAGTACAAAGGATAGTAAAAAGTGGATTGTTACAAATGCCACATGGCGTCTTTTGCCAGTAAATAAGAAAGCAATTGCTAAGAAAAAGATTGCAGAACTAATTGGATTTATCGCAAGTAAAAATTTTTGTATGTCATTTTTAATATCAAGGTTAAATTCCACGTTATACGCAATATACGTTTTAATAGAAAAGAGTAAAACAAGTAGTCCGAATAAAAGTAGAGGACTATGTTTTATATTACATTTTTTCATAATTGAATCCCTCCACTTTATTTTAGAAATGCAACCAGCCTAACAAATAAAAAAGGATAGAATTTTGGTATCTATCCATTGCTATTTTATCCATTTATTATATAAGTCAACAGAAAATTATTATAGCACAAAATAATTTTTATTCAATTGATATACGACTGCAAATATTGGATATAAAGGGCCGATGCCCTGAAATAGAAAAAAACCTAATGCTGATATGGCATTAGGTTTCCTATTTAAAAGTGTTTTTTGTACCATTCCGCAGCAGCTGCAACCTCAGTACCGGTGAGCATATGACCATTGTACTCCCAATGAACATCTACGTCTGCTTTTGCATTATCTAATAGCTCTTGAAGATCAACCGTTTCTTGTGCAGGACAAATCGGATCATTTTTACCTGCAGTAATAAATACAGGAGTCCCTGATAAATCTGGCAATTCTATACCACGTCTTGGGACCATTGGATGGTGCAGGATCGCTCCTTTTAGTGCGGTGCTATAATGAAACAAAAGGCTACCGGCAATATTAGCACCGTTTGAATAACCAATTGCAACAATATTTGATCGGTCAAATGAATACGTATTTGCTGCTTCGTCAAGAAAATCATTTAGCTCTTTTGTCCGAAAAATAAGATCTTCTTCATCAAACACACCCTCAGCTAGCCGACGAAAAAATCGTGGCATGCCATTTTCAAGAACATTCCCTCTAACACTTAATACGGATGCAGTCTCATCAATATGACTTGCAAGTGGTAATAGATCTGTTTCAGTGCCCCCAGTACCATGTAATAATAATAATGTTGGTCTTGTTTTATCTTTACCTTCTTGAAATATATGTTTCATACGTCTCCCTCCAAAATCAGTTTGCTGTTCCTAGTATTGCCCGTAAATAATAAAAGTTGAATAAGGAATATAAATCATATTCAAATATCTTAACTTCAAGATAATATACCTTCTAGTAAAAGTCAAACTAGATAACCACAACTTGATGTCATACAAAATGGACAAGTTTCATATTCTTTTATATGGATGTTTAGGAGGATTTGATATGAAAAATACAGTAATTAAGTTAAACATTTACTTACTTGTACTAGTGACAATTTTAACAGGTTGCGGCTCAGATTCACCTAGTGACCTATACTCTTCACTTGAAGGTGAGTTATCGAAAGAAGACCAAGTGAATTTTGATAGTTTACGATCTCATGTCCAAAAGTTTATTCAATTGAACAACGAATTAACTATGTTATTAGAAGAAATGAAAAATAATGATGAATTAGAAGCAGCAATAGATACAATGGACATTGCAAACCAAGAGGCACTGTATATATATAATCTTATTGAATTAGACTCTACCCCTGAAAATAAGACATTACGTTTGGTTAAGCAACAGATCCAAAAATCAATTGAAGAGTATATGAAAGCCATGACTACACAGCTTGAAGGGATAAGTTCTGGTAATACAAAGAAAACGGATACTGGATACCATGAAGCACAAAAAATAGTAGAGGAAATAAACGAATTCTATAAACAAACAAACCACCCTTAAGGGTGGTTTTATCGTTCTATTAAAGTGCAACTGTTGGGGCTTGGATTGTTTCTTTCGGACGTCGTGATTGAATAAATAAAACCAATCCTAGAGCCACAACTCCAGCAAGACCAAAATAAACATTCGGTGAAATTAAGGATAGACCCGCAGCAAATAGAATTAGGCGTTCCCATACAAACGCTTTTCGTATAAAAAAGCCTACCATTGCTGTACTAATCCCAACCATTCCTATAATCGCTGTTATGACTGATATCGTTAAGAATGGAACCTCAAAATCAATTAACAGCATTTGTGGATTTATAACAAAGATATATGGAATAATATACGCTGCTGTCGCAAGCTTTGTAGCTGTTACACCTGTTTTAAATGGATTTGCCCTGGCTAACCCTGCGCCAGCATAGGCCGCTAAACAAACTGGAGGTGTAATGTCTGCAACAATACCAAAATAGAATACGAACATATGAGCAGCTAATACCGGAACATCTAATCCAAGGATCAACGCAGGTGCTGCCATTGTTGCAGTTACTACATAGTTTGCAGTTGTTGGTAATCCCATACCTAGGATTAAACATGCAATCATCGTAAAGAACAATGTCAATATGAGACTTCCAGAACCAAGTGCAATAATACCATCTGCAATACGTCCTCCGAGTCCTGTTTGAACAACTACACCAACGATAATACCGGCTGAGGCACAAGCCGCAATAACCGGTAACGCAACTCTTGCACCTTCTTCAAGAGCACTGATAATACCTTTAAGTGACATCCTTGTGTCCTTCCTAACTAAACTAACAAGGAATGAAACCAATATAGCAAGAAGTGCAGCCCTCATTGGTGTTTTACCAGTTAATAATGTATAAAAAATGACTATTAATGGTAATAACAAGTATCCTCTAGAAATCATTAACTCTTTTGCTCTAGGTAAAGTTTCCTTTGGAGCTCCGGTAATTCCCATTTTCTTTGACTCAAAGTGTACCGCTAAAAATACACCTAAGAAATATAGGACCGCAGGTATGATTGCAATTAACATGATCTGGCTATACGGAATATTTGTATAGGATGCCATAATAAAAGCGGCCGCTCCCATAATCGGCGGCATAATCTGACCACCCGTTGAAGCAGAAGCCTCTGCAGCTGCTGCAAATTCAGGTTTATAACCTGCCTTTTTCATCATTGGAATGGTGAAAGAGCCTGAACCTACAGTATTTGCAACAGAGCTACCTGACACCATACCTTGCAGCGCACTGGCAACTACTGCCGCTTTTGCCTGACCGCCTGTGTATCTTCCTGTGATAGCAAACGCAATATCATTGAAAAATTGACCAACACCAGTTCGAATTAACATGACACCAAATAACAAGAACAAGAAAATAAAAGTTGATGAAACTTGAATTGGCGTGCTATAGATTCCTTTAGTCGTTAAATAAAGATCAGTAGCCAATGTGTTCCAAGAGAATCCACGGTGTGCAAATAATTTGGTTGGGATTAGATTTCCATATAATGCGTATAGAATTGCAATACTTGAAACGATGACGATTGGTAGCCCCACACACCTTCTCGCAGCCTCTAAAACTAATAAAACCCCAAGTGTTGCCACAATAAAGTCAGGGGTCGTATAGCCAAATACTATCCTCTCTGAAACTAATTCTTCATAAAAGACAACATTGTAATATCCCACACAAAGAGAAATAATAGCTAGTAACACATCGTACCAAGGTATTCCCTTTTGCTTACGGTGTAATCCTTTTTTTATTGGATATAGTAAAAATATTAATGCCAATGCTGTACCTAAATGTATGGGACCTTGTATCCTTGCTTCAAAGGCACCACGATATCCTGTATAAAGATGAAACAGAGTTAAGCCTACAGCCATTACTAAGACAAGCCACTTCCAGTGACCTAAATTACGGCGGTACGTACTTTCCCTATCGTATTTCTCCAATATCTCATCAGTCGATAGATTTTCGTTTTCTTTTGATTGATCGTTTGAATCATTCATCTCCTTCATACGACGTGCCCTCCAAAACTTCATACATCTCACCACCTGTAAAATCTACTTTTTTATTATTGAGCTTTCATGTGGCGCTTGGCACTTTTTCTTGCCTAGCACCTACCGTATATTGCCTTTTCCTGTGCCGCTTGACACTTTTTCTGGCCTAGCGCCTACCTTATTGCGGCTTTTCCTGTGCCGCTGAATACTTTTCCTGTCTAGCTCCTACCTTATACGGTCTTTTCATGTGCCGCTTGATATTTTTTCTTGCCTAGCTCCTACCTTATACGGCTTTTTCATGTGCCGTTTGATACTTTTTCTGGCCTAGCTCCTACCAGCCTTTTCATATGCCGCTTTGCACGTTTTCACGCCTAGCACCTACCAAATACGACTTTAAATCCAAAACTTCCTCACGTTTAAAAAAAGGGCTAAAACACAATGTGTCAAGCCCTCTTACACTCTAAAGCTATTAATCTAGTATTCCAATTTCTTTGTAATACTTTTCAGCGCCTGGGTGAATTGGCAGGTCACCTAAACCACTTAAAGCATTTTCTTTTGTCATATGAGCTGATTGAGCATGTGTATTTTCACTAGCTTTCTCAATCATTACTTTAGCAAGTTGATAAGCAAGCTCATCATCAACTGTGTCTGTATTAGCAACTAGTACTGCATAAGCAGATACAACATTAGCATCTTCTTTTAA
Organism: Ferdinandcohnia jepli; assembly: GCF_047246645.1. Lineage (NCBI taxonomy): Bacteria > Bacillati > Bacillota > Bacilli > Caryophanales > Bacillaceae > Ferdinandcohnia > Ferdinandcohnia jepli. The sequence continues at coordinate 10,676 of NZ_JBFOKR010000011.1, read as the reverse complement.
CCACTCGTAAGAACCTGCCTTAATTGTATAACCAGTGTAACCACTGCTTTCTTCTACTTTTGCTAACTCAGCACCAGTCACTTCTAAGAATTTAACATCTTTTACAGAAGCCTGAAGTTCATCAATACCAGCATCTGGTAGTCCTAATAAACCGAATGAAGCGTCAATTGTACCATCTTGAAGTTTTGATTTCGCGTCACCAAAACCTTCTTGGTATGCTTCATAGTCTCCATCATTAATTCCATATGCAGCAAGTACTGCTTTTGTTGCAGTTTGTGTTCCACTTCCTGGTGGTCCAATTGCAATACGCTTACCTTTTAAGTCAGCAATTGTTTCAACACCTGTGCTTTCGCGTGTAATGATTTGAAGTACTTCTGGGTAAATATGGCCGATAAACGCAAAGTTTTCTACCTTTTTACCTTCAAAATCTCCAGTTCCATTTAATGCATTATAAGCAGGAAGGTTAACTGTCATTCCTAAGTCAAATTCACCATTAGAAATCTTAGCTAAGTTCTCTACTGAAGCACCAGATTCTGTTGATGTTACGTTTACGTTCTCAATATTGTTGTTCCAAACATTCGCCATTTCGGCACCAAGTGGGAAGTATGTACCACCTTGGCTACCAGTACCCATGAGAAGATCAACTGTCTCTGTGTTTCCAGTTCCTTCATCACTATCATCTTTGTCGTCACCATTCGTGTTATCACTGCTACATGCAGCAATGACTAAAACCAATGCTAATAGCAAAGTAAGAAACGAGTACTTCTTAAGCATTTGCATTCCCCCTAAAAATATTATTTTTTTATGTAGATCCCCTAGATTAAGAGGTTTACTACCACTAAAATAAAAAGGAATTATCTGGAATAAATACCAAATAAAATCCTATATAAGTATAGGTTAACATATAATTATGGATTTACGCAAAATTTTTTTAATATTCCTTTAATATTTTTGTAACAACAGCAATAATCTATGTTTATAGTAGATTTACTTTTTTTGAAACCTTTTTTATTTTTCTGCGTAAATAAAGTAAACTCTTTTTTGAAACAGGAGTAATGAGGTATTGTGTTTAATAGGTTATAACTAGTAAAATCAAAACTAAAGAGAATATTTTCTAAAGGGGAGAGCATTTAATGAAACGCACAGGAGAAATTGTTTTAACTATTATTGGGGCATGTTTATTTGCATTTATTACATTATTTGGTTTTATCTTCTTAGGTTTAGGAGGTAACGATGAATTCGCTACTGAAATGGAAAATGCAGCTGCTACAGACCCAGCCTTAACTGGAGTTGACATGGGTATGATTACAGATATGGTAGTAGCAGGTGGTTGGTATTTTATCATCGTTGGACTACTGTCAATCGTTCTTGGTATTGTTTCACTTGTACTATTAAAAGGTAATAAAAGACCTAAGGCTGCAGGAATCATTCTAATCATTGTTGCAGTTTTAAGTACGCTAGCAACATTCTTATTATCAATAATTGCAAGTATCCTTTACTTAATTGCTGGAATCCTTTGCTTAGTTCGAAAGCAAAAAGAAGATTTCAATCCAGAATACTAATTAAAAAAGCTTGGAAGGAATTCTTTTCCTTTCAAGCTTTTTGGTTATTCTTCTCGCTCCTGCTTCACTTATACTATTTTAAATTACTTATCGCCTTACTCAAACGAAATAATCCTTCTTCTAAAAGTTTTCTAGGACAGGCAATGTTAATCCTTGTAAATCCTTCTCCTTCTATTCCGAAAATATATCCTTCATCTAAAGCTACCTTAGCTTGTTTTTGAGTGAGCTGCTCTAATTCTTTTGCGCTAATTCCAAGGCCTCTACAATCCAACCAAACCAAATAAGTTGCTTCAGGCTGAATTACTTTAATCTTTGGTATATTTTCTTCAATATACTTTGTAAGAAATTCAAGATTACCTTTTAGATAATCAAGTAAGTGATCAAGCCAATCATCCCCTTGCTCGTATGCACTAACAAGTGCAGTTACTCCAAAGGTGTTTGTCAAACCCAAGGCCAAATTCTCCATTGACTTATTAAATCGATTACGAAGGTCTTCATTTGGAATTATGATATTTGAAGTTTGCATGCCAGCAAGATTAAATGTTTTACTTGGTGCTGTACAAGTAATTGAATTATGTGCAAAAGACTCACTTATAGCTGCGAACGGTGTGTGGACATTACCTTTATAGACAAGATCAAAATGTATTTCATCGGAAACAACCAATACATTATGTTCAGCGCAAATCTCTCCTAGTGTTTGTAGCTCAGCTTTGGTCCAAACTCTGCCAACTGGATTATGAGGACTTGATAAAATAATCATCTTTACACTTGGATCTAGCTTTGATTTTAAATCATCAAAGTCCATTACATATTGATTTTGTTGTAGCTTCAGTGGATTATGAACGATTTCTCTTCCATTGTTTTTTATCACATTCATAAAAGGATAGTAGACAGGTGGTTGAACAATAATCTTGTCCCCAGGCTGGGTAAATGTGTTTACAATGATACTCAGAGCTGGTACTACACCTGGACTATAACAAATCCAATCTTTTTCAATATCCCAATTATGACGACGTTTCATCCAACCGATTGTAGCCTCATAGTATGAATTGGGCCTTGTTGTGTAACCATATATCCCATGTTCAGCCCGCTCCCGGAGTGCATCTATTACTGGTTGTGGCGACTTGAAATCCATATCCGCTACCCACATTGGAAGAATCTCTTTATCTCCAAAAAGATTCTCGACTTCATCCCATTTTACTGAACCCGTTTGTAATCTGTCGACGTGCTCATTGAAATCATATTTCATATCAGGGACCTCCTAGTAAAGGCTTTTAATTTCTACATTTTCTGGAAGTTGGAAAGGATTGTTTTTATTAATGCGATCATAAAACATGATGCCATTTAAGTGGTCAATTTCATGCTGTGCAACAATTGAAGCATATCCTTTAAGCCGTAGTACAACCTCGTTTCCTTCAAGGTCTACTGCTTTCACCTTAATTTTCTCATATCGTGGTACCAAGCCTTCAACAGGTCGGTCAACAGATAAACAGCCTTCACCATCGGGCAGATATATCATTGAAACAGAATGACTTACAATTTTTGGATTAAATAATGCGTATTCATGTAGTTTCTCATCAAAGTCTGTAAAATAAGCGACAAACATTCTCTTATCCAAACCAACTTGATTCGCAGATAGTCCAACTCCTGGGCGCAATCCATATTTTTTAGCTAACTCCGGGTCCTGGCTATTCTTCACGTAATTCATCATACATATCAATGTTTCTCTATCCTCTTCGGATAGTGGGAGTTGTACATCCTTTGTTTTCACCGAAAGAATGGGGTGTCCTTCACGAACAATATCCTTCATTGTAAGTATGTAATCTGAACGATAACTCATGCTTCTCAACTACCTTTTCTATTAATGTTATAACTATCTTATCTTTTCTTTTTAGTCTATGTCCATTAATATACAGTCTTTCCTTTTATTAATTACAATCATTTTGCTAAGGTCCCATAAAATATAGAGCCCTTTTTTAAAATATTGTAGCTTTTGCCAGCTCGTATTTTATGTAAAATGCTAACAAAAAAAGCCCCACATGGAGGCAATTCTTTAATTTGTTACAAGATGATTTTTCCCTACTAGCGCAGAAAATATTTCAACGCCTACTGTTTTATATCCTTCGCCTGTTAAGTGGATTCCGTCATCACTAATAAAATTCATAAGGTCTCCAGATTGTTTCAAAGCGGTTCTTACATCTATTTTTACTACTTCAAGCTGTTCTGCTAGTTTTGTTAAGTTGCGATTGTAAAGGCCATGCCAATGTTCTATTCCACCTTGTAAACTAATCCAATGACTTATTGAACTACCGTATCTTTCAGAGAGAAGCTTATAATAGCGAACTGGATCAAGTGGTGGTAATGTCATTAATATCGGAACACTATTTGATTCTCTTACTTGATTAATAATTTGTTTTAAATTTTCAATATAACGGTCTATTGGAACAATTGGTTGGTGTTCTGCATCTGGTTTTACTGCAACTTCATCCCATCTAAAATTACAATCATTCCCGCCAACTCCAATAATTACATAATCCGGATGTTCTTGAATGACATCTTTTTGTAATCTTGATAACAGTAAATCTGAATTATCATTAAATACACCTTTGTTAATGACAGCAAGGTCTTCTTTTTGATTTACCAACGCTAGCTCCTGTAGAAACGCAGGATAGTTTTCTTTTAAAATGCGCATCCGGCCTTTTACATATGAAACTCCTCTTGTTAAGCTATCTCCAAAACAAACGATTTTCATTTTTATCACCGCTTTTTTATTATATTATGGCTTGCATTACCTTTATGAATGACTAACTTTCGCTTCCTTCAATACTGTTAAGCTTTCACCGACTCTATGAGTGTCAGATGATGCACTTCTTGATTACCAAAACCCTAACATGTAGTTTCCGATACTACTTATTATAATATACCCATTCCAACAAGTAGTCAATGTTTACTGAAAAATAATTTTAGGCTAAAATAAGAGATGAGAAAATTTATGAAAAATGAGGGTATATGATGGACCACAAATATGAAATTCTGAATTCCTTAGATATAGAAAGAAATATTTCGTTAGACGACATTCCAAACATCGATTTATATATGGACCAGGTAATCCAGCTCTTTGAAAATACATATGGTCCTTCAAAAAGAAATGAAGATGAAAAGGTTTTAACGAAGACAATGATTAATAATTACGCTAAAGGGAAACTTCTTGTCCCTATAAAAAATAAAAAATATTCTAGAGAGCACCTCATTTTGCTTAGTTTGATTTATCAATTAAAAAGTGGTCTATCAATAAATGATATAAAAACTACATTAGATGGTTTAACACAGAAAATTAATATTGATCATGATTTTAATCTTGAAAACTTTTATAATATCTACCTTAATTTGCACAAAAAAAATGCTGCTGAATTTTCAGTAGACCTAAAAATGAAAGTGGAAGATGTAACTGAGGAAGTGTCTTCATTAACTGATAAAGACACTGAAAAGCTGGAAAAGATCCTACTGATCCTTTCTTTAACAGCAAGTAGTTTATTTTATAAAAGAGCCGCTGAAAAATTGATAGATGAACTGGCTAGTAGTCAACCGCCAAAAAAAGAAAAGTGATTCCCTCACTTTTCTTTTTTGCTTTACATAGATTTTGGAACTAGTTCCCTTTGATTAAAGAGCAGTTTTGTAACTTCATCAACTGGTAACGGTTTTGCGTAAAAATAACCCTGTCCCTCATCGCAATTGAGGCTTTTGAGAAATTCAGCCTGCTCTTTATTTTCTACCCCCTCAGCAACTACACCTAATTTCAAATGAGAGGCCATATCTAAAATGGTCTTAACAATAACTCCATTGTCTCTTTGAATTTCATTAATGAACGTGCGGTCGATTTTTAAACTATCAATTGGAAATTGTCTTAGATAAGCCAAAGATGAGTAACCGGTGCCGAAGTCATCAATGGAAACTCGAATCCCCAAGGCTTTCAGTTGTTGCACAATTTTAGTACTGAAAATGGGGTCCTTCATCACGCTTTCAGTTATTTCTAATTCTAGATAGTGAGCCTCTATACGAGTCTCCTCAAGTATTTTAACCATGTACTGAATGGTGTCATTGTTTACACATGCTGGCGACAAGTTAACTGCTACCCTGACCGGGGGTAACCCCGTTTCCCTCCATACCAAATGCTGCTTACATACCGTTTCAATCACCCACTTTGTTAAGGGAACGATTAAACCCGTTTGCTCAGCTAATGGAATAAAAGCCGACGGTGGAACACTTCCTAACGTTGGGTGCTCCCAGCGTAGTAAAGCCTCGACCCCAACAATCTCAGTAGAAGAAATGGTTACCTGAGGCTGATAAACTAATGTTAATTCCTTCTTTTCTACCGCTTCTCGCAAAGCTTTTTCCAACTTCATCGTTCTCGTCATGTGTTCGTATATTTCATTTGTAAAAAATTGAATTGTTTTCGTATCAAGGTCTTTTGCAATATATACTGCATGATCTGCTCTTTTTACTAGTGATTCTAATTCTTCACCATCGTGAGGGTATAGACTAATACCAATCTTAATCGTTAAATATACCTTTTCGTGTTTTGTATAAAAGGGTTCATCAAACAAAGAAACTAACTCTTGAGCACGAGCTTCAACCTCTTCTTTTGGGATACCTTTAAGTACAATAATAAATTCATCCCCACCGAATCGATACACATCACCTTTTCCTTCTAAATGGAGAGATAATCGTTCCGCAACAGCTTGAAGAAGTACATCACCCTCGTTATGTCCCAATGTATCATTTACATACGAAAAACGATATAAATCTAAAAAGATAAGGGCCATCTCTTTTTTTTCTTCATTCTCTGTTAACCACTGGCTTGTTTCATCTTGAAAACATCGGCGATTTCGCAGACCCGTCATCTCGTCGAGATAAATCATTTGAAGAATCCTGGCCTCATTATCCTTTTGCTCTGTAATATCCTGACGAATATACATATATTGATACGGCTCACCATCTTCATTAAAAAAGGGAACAATTGTCGTTCGTAGCCAGTACTCTGTACCATCTTTTTTTCGATTTTTTATATCACCTGTCCAAACTTGTCCACTCTGAATTTTTCTCCATAATTTACGAAAAAAGATGTTTGTGTGATAGCCCGAATTAAGTATTCTATGATTTTTACCAAGTAGTTCCTCTCTTTTGTATTGAGAAGCTTTACAAAAGGCATCATTTACATAAGTGATTGTACCTTTTTTATCCGTAATTGAGAGTATAGAAGATCGATCTAATGCAAATTTAAAATCCTTGAGCTCTCTTATCCTTGATGCAAGCTCAATCTCATTAAATTTTTCAACTGTAATATCATTACCGATTATTAATAACCCTTTACGGCTACCATCTTCATAGTAAAAGGGCATTTTAATAACCTCTATAAATTGTGAAACTCCTTTTTTCGTGGTAATTCTTTCAACATATCTTTTTACCTTATGACTTTTCCATGTCTGTTCATCTGTATGATTACTATTTTCAAAAAAGATTCTTAAATGAGGATATAAGGCGGCCAGTTCTAAATCATTTTTTCCAATTACTTCCGTTTTATCAAGTTCTAATAGCTTTAAAATATACTCGTTTGTATATTGCCATGTGCCTTTGTCACTCTTGAAGCAATACAAATCACTATTTACATCAAGTACTTGGTGAAACAGCTCGTGAATATGTAAATCGTCCAACCATTTAACCATTATAAATGCTCCTTATTCCCAATAATTACTAATATATTGAACGTCAATTTAGTAAAAATACTTCGACAATTATATTATAAGTGACAGATTTCACTAAGATTTTGTATATTTTTGTCTATTTACGAAACATTTCATAATTAAATTTGTAGGCAAAATAAAAAAGACCTATCAAGAGGTCTTTATCTGCTTTTCACTAATAGTTCTACTGCTTCTTTCACTAGTTCTTCGGTATTTTCTCCCTTTTCGTCTGCATTTCGTACACAAGCAACTAGGTTTGAACTTACTACTACCCCAATTGTCCGATCGATAGCTGTGCGTGCAGCAGAAAGCTGAGTAATAACATCCTTACAATCCTTATTTTCTTCCATCATACGTAAGATCCCGCGTAATTGTCCTTCAATTCGTTTTACACGGTTTTTCATTTGATCGTTGTAATCCATATGAAACACCTCTTTTTTATTCTATCTATTATCATACAGCAAAATCGGTTGCTTTTTTACAACAATATTCTGTTAAGGTATAACCAGTAACGATAAACCTTTTCCGTCTCAGTATACGAATAGCCACGTTTTTTTCCAACTGAGTGGAGGCTATTATATGAATCCTTTTTTCAGGTATTTCGTTGTAAAATCTTTCGAGATACGCAACTGGTATATTAATTGCTGATTTACAAGGATTCTTGTACGATATATTGTAATCTCTAACGTCAACTACTATAAGGTTTGTGTCTTGTAAATTTGTTATATCTTTACATTGAATCCCCAATACCGGGAAATATCGATAAAAGATTAAAAATGCAACAGCGCTAAGCGTTACTGTAAGTAATAATATCATTTTAAATACCTCGCTGCTAATTATAGTATATAATCTACAATCATATTATACCCTATTAGGTATGTAGTCAAATGCATTGTATTTCCATTTTTAATCTTTTATTTAATGTTCTTAATAAGTTCTTCCATCATTTCTTTATCCATTGGGCCCACTATTTTTTTTTGAATAATTCCATACGAATCAATAACGTAACTAGTTGGAATTGTATATGCTTGGTACGTGTTACCGATGTCACCTGTTTCATCTAATAGTATAGGAAAAGTTAAACCATAATCTTCTACAAAAGGAGCGATATCTTTCGTACTTTTTTCTGCTGTTGTTAGGTTTACAGCAATCACTTCTATATTGTTTACGTTTTGTTCTTCATAAAAACGCTGCATATGAGGCATTTCGGCTTTACACGGTGGGCACCAAGTAGCCCAGAAGTTTAGAATTATTTTCTTTCCTCTTAAGCTGGAAAGCTGGAGTTCTTCGCCTTCTATCGTTTGTAATATGAAGTCAGGTGCTAATTGTCCTTCTGATATTCCTACTTCCAAATCAACCTCCCGAAATTGTTCTGTCTCCATTGGTGAAGACATCCCTTCTGTGGAGAAATTAGTATATAAAGTCCAAACAATCAAACCAAAGAGAGCAGTAATTACAGCCACCTTCTTGTTCACAGATAGCACTTCCTTTTTGAATTCTACTTTTTGTAAATCCTTAATTAGTAGTGTCACCAGTAATAGAAGAAATGTACATATGCTTGTTACAAAGTAGAAAATATCATGTTGATTTAGTAGTAGCAATGCCAACACAAAATATGCCACCTGAGTACCAAGAATAAGAAGTAAAGTAGAGTGAATTAACAAGCGTGGCTGTATTACTTGTTTTTTAAGTTGATAGATGGTGTAAAAAACCATAATAATAATCGCTATAAAAATTCCCTTTGTACCTCCCGTGAAATATAAAAGGGATAATGGGTTTTTTAAAACTAGTACCGGGTCTAAAAGTAGCAAACTTCCTTTCCATGCTAAAAAGCCTATAAAAATACTATTAGTAAGTTGACCAAAAGCTTTCTTTCCTATTTCTTTCTCTTGTGTCCCTAATAGCCAAAAACGTGAAATTAACATTCCAACTAATAAAGCTATACCTAAGATTAGCCACTTTACCATTATTGCCAAACTACCAATTTGAAAGACAGGCATTCTAGACCTCCATAACGTTATAGATGTGATAGTTACAGTACTAAACATATACTTATTTCTATTATACCAAATAGGGTATGTTTATATTATAATCTCTATTTTTTAAAAGATTAGTAAAAAAAACGCCTATTGGCGTTTACAGAATATCCATCCAGATCTTAACGGTAGTAGCAGCAATTAATATCGCTAGAATTACCTGTAGAATTTTTGTGTTTATTTTCTTCCCTGCAATTGCACCTAATGGTGATGCAATCAAGCTAGCCACAATCATAATAATGGCTGGAGTATATTCAATTTGTCCTGTGGAAATTTTCCCGATTGTAGAACCGATTGATGAGATAAACGTAATTGCAAGTGATGACGCGATTGTCATTCTTGTTGGAATTTTCAAGACCACGAGCATAATTGGTACAAGTAAGAACGCACCAGCTGCTCCTACAATTCCAGCACCAACACCCACGATTAAGGCAAGAATTGCTGCAAGCCATTTATTAAAAGTAACTTGGTCAAATGGAATATCGTCCACATTTTTTTTCGGAACAAACATCATGATAGCTGCAATTAATGCTAACACACCGTATACAACATTAATTCCACCTTCAGACATGAACTTGGAACCAAATCCACCAACAAAACTACCTACTAAAATACTAACACCCATATACAAGATAAGGGCTTTATTTAAGTAACCGCCTTTACGGTAGGCCCAAACACCACCGATTGTTGCGAAAAACACTTGTATTGCACTGATTCCTGATACCTCGTGAGCACTAAATGCAGCCAATCCAAATAAAGGCGGAATATATAATAGCATTGGATATTTGATGATGGATCCACCAATTCCAAGCATTCCTGAAATATATGAACCGATAAATCCAATTAAAAAGATTGTAATAATAAATGCAAAATCCATTGTTTTTTAACCTCCTCTTAAGAAAAGGGAACCAAAACGGTTCCCTTATTAATTAGCCTTTTTTTATCCAAAACTTTAAAACTTCATCTTCTTCTTCATGCTTCACTAACTCATGACCGCCGGACTTTGCCCAAGCTGCAAGATCATTTTTAGCACCTTTATCCGTAGCGTGTATTTCTAAAACTTGTCCTGGTTCGAGTTCATTCATAGCCTTTTTCGTTTTTACAATTGGCATAGGACATGCAAGTCCTTTTGCATCTAACACTTTAGTTACATCCATCTTTCGTTTCCTCCTAACTATAAGCTCTTATTTAAAATTGTTGCTATTTGCGTCTTTTCAGTGAGAGTGAAAGGTACAAAGTTTTGTGATTTCCGCTCCTGGCACTCGCTTTCCGCGGGCGGACCGTGAGCCTCCCTCACGAAACCTACAGATTTCTTAGTATTTCTTTGTTTTTCTTTA